>JANYDB010000086.1 GCA_025359985.1 Burkholderiales bacterium
CCACGACGCTGGCATCGGCATCGACAATATTGACTGCATCCAGCCTGCCACCCATGCCGACCTCAAGAATCGCGACGTCCAGATTCGCGCGTGCAAACATCGATAGCGCCGCGAGTGTCACGTACTCGAAATACGTAAGTGGCACATCGGGCTTACATGACTGCCGTGCCACTTCGACGGTTTCAAAAGCCGTAACGAAATCGGCGTCGCTTGCGGACTTTGCGTCCAGTCTCACACGTTCGTTGAAATGCACCAGATGTGGCGAGGAATAAAATCCCGTCTTGTATCCTGCGATGCTGAGTATCGATTCGAGCATCGCGCAGGTTGACCCTTTGCCATTGGTGCCGCCCACCGTGATGTTGATCGGCGCCTGTGGCTTGCCCATTTTTTCCCAGACCGCGCACACGCGATCGAGACCCATGACAATTTCAGCAGCGTGCTGGTGGGAGATGTATTCGAGCCAGGCTTCGAGAGATTTTGGGAGAGACATTGTGCGAGTGATGAATTAGCTAAAGTCTAGTATTGGTGCGGTGTTTGGGGCATTTTCGGCCTGGGATGCGCGTCAAATGGCGATCTACGCGGTTATGTGCTGGGAAGATGCTTTGTTAAAAAGCACGGCCTACACGATTATGCTATGGCTGGCGGTGGTTCTGGCGAAACAAACTTTTTTGGATTTTTGCAAAGGGCTATTGGCGTGCACTGCTCGCGACGGATGCCGGGGTTGCCCGGCATCGCCTAGCATGCGGAGATAAATGATTTTATTCTCCGCATGTAACGCGGTGAATATGCTTGTGCATGCGGAGAAAAGGTGCTTTAATATCCGCATGAGATGCGGAGAATGAAATACATTCACAAGCGGGTCGCCTGGCCGAAATTTACTTGGGATCAAAAAAAGCTGGCTCCCAAGCTAGCGGAAGTGCGTCATCGGCAGGGCCGCTTGCTAGGGCGCATGGAAGGGCTCGGCTTCATCCTGCGAAATGAGGCAGTGCTAGAAACCCTCACGCTCGATGTATTGAAATCGAGCGAAATCGAGGGCGAAATTCTCAATCCCCAACAGGTTCGATCCTCCATAGCGAGGCGACTGGGGTTAGAAATAGCCGGGGCAGTACCGGTAGACCGCAACGTTGATGGCGTTGTGGAAATGATGCTCGACGCAACACAGAAATTTGACAAGCCTCTCACAAACAAGCGGCTGTTTGGATGGCAGGCGTCGCTCTTTCCCACGGGTCACAGCGGCATCAGCAAGATTGTTGTTGGCGCATGGCGCGACGATGCCAGCGGACCAATGCAAGTCGTTTCTGGCCCCATCGGCAGAGAGAAAGTCCACTATGAAGCACCGGCGGCCAAACGGCTTGACGCGGAAATGAAAGCATTCATCGCATGGGCAAACAAGAAGGCCGATACAGACTTGGTTCTTAGGGCCGCGCTGGCGCATTTGTGGTTCGTCACAATTCACCCCTTTGAAGATGGCAACGGGCGAATAGCGCGGGCTATTGCGGATTGGGCGCTTGCTCGATCAGAAGGCAGCCCGCAACGGTTTTACAGCATGTCTACGCAAATTCGCGCAGAGCGGAAAGCCTATTACGAGATACTGGAACGCACCCAAAAATCCGATCTTGATATAACCGACTGGATGGAATGGTTTCTTGACTGCTTGGGCCGCGCAATTTCCGGCACCGAATCCACCCTTGCCGCGGTATTCCGCAAGGCAAATTTCTGGGAGCGCAACCAAGGCAAAGCCATTAACCAGCGCAACAAACTGATGCTAAATAAATTGCTGGATGGCTTTGACGGAAAACTCACGTCCACAAAGTGGGCAAAAATAACCAAGTGCTCGCAAGATACCGCGCAACGAGACATTCAAGGTTTAATCGATCAAGGCATTCTCACGAAGGATGAGGCTGGTGGCCGAAGCACAAGCTACTCTTTGACGGAGTAACCATTACTTTGCGGGATGAACGGAGGACGGAAGGTTAGTTTGCTGTAATACGCGTGATAGAGGCCACCGGCGAGTTCGAGGCGGAGGGGACGGGACATGAAGAGAGTCTAGGCATTTCAAATGTTATATTGCAAGACCTGACCCCGTCGTTTCTGTGACCCCGTCGTTTCCGTTCGTCGTTTCCGTTTACGAACTTAGTAAAGACTATCGCGAGAATCCTCAATCATGGGAAAACAAGGATCTTGGTACGTTTTTAGAAGCGTTGGCCGCATGGCTTGAGGATATGGACGGTTATTATTTGCATCAAAGACAGCCTATACCGGAAAAGCCAGACTGGAAGAATGTGGCCGATATGCTGATGGCGGCGAAGCTTTACGAGTAACGCGGTAACGTGGGCTAGTAGGTTGGCACTGAGCTTTGCGAAGCCCAACAATAAACACTTCTCTTTGCGTGGAATGCTGTTGCTCTCTCTTCTTTTGTAAACTAAAAAAGCCGCTCCCAACCCCAACTGCTGCATGGGGGTCGTAGAGCGGCTTTTTTTAGCTGTTAAAAAAATCTCGGCTACGGCACGAACGCCTCGATGTGAAAGCCGTCGATTGGGCCGAAGTGTTTGGTGTTGGCGGTAAGGACGGCCAGGCCGTGTTCTAGCGCGGTAGCAGCAATAAGCGCATCGCCCAATTGCAAACTATGCGACAGCGCATAAGCGTCGATCAATTGCATCGCACGATCCGAGATCGCTACGCTGACCGGCACAATATCGGTTTGACACAAGGCCAGCCCCTTCTTGATACGCGCCAATTCCTCTTTGCTGCGGCAACCCTGCGCCAGCTCCATGTACGTCACCGCAGAGATACGCCACGGCGTCATCGTCTGCAACTTGGCGGCCGCGCCAGCGTGGCCGCGTGTCATCCAGATCAGCAGATCGGTATCGATCAGCATCAATCAATCCTCGCGGCGAGAGCCATCGACGTTATAGCGCGGTGCGCGTAGCTCACGCGCATAAGCGGCAACATCGGCTGTTGCTTCACGATCCTGCCACATGCCAAACAGCGGGTTATCGGCCAGTGCAGCCTGCGCCGCTGGCTCGGTCTCTTCTTCCTCGATGCGTACAGTCACGCGAGTATTCTTTGCAACGTGTAGTTGAGCACGCCAGGCGGCAGGTAATTCATTGAGTGCAACATGTTCAATCACGACGGTGTTCATAGATTCATCCTTTCTTAGCTGCTTAGGTTACTGACGATTTGGCGGGTCTGGTATTTGATGATCATGCCATCAAGCAGCGCTTTGATAATACGACGCTCCTCTTCGGGCATGTGAGAGACCGCTTCGAACTGCAAGGCCATGTCATCAGAAGGGCCGCGATCAGTTTCTGCAAACACCAACACATCCAGGCTCAGATGCAAGGCTTTTGCCAAGCGAACCAATGCTTCCAAAGTAGGCTGTGCTGTCCCTGCCTCATACCGTTTAATTTGATTTACGTGGATTTGCGCAGCCTCGGCCAAGCCTTGCTGCGTGAGGTTCTGTGCCTTGCGGAACTGGATCAAGCGAGAAGCGAATTGCATGGGATTCATCTAAAGTAAAACAATACCGATATTGTGCCCCTTGGTATCTTAAAAGATTTGCGATTTGAACATTATAAAATATAATTAAAGTACAGTAAAAGGGCTTGAGAGGTTTTTAGCCCCATCTCGATGCGCAAATATACCTCTGGATCACGCTGATGAATGGACGTTGATTTGCCCTGCCAGGGGCGTGGTGGCGACAGTATTGACCGACTCGGTTGCTGCCAAGCCGAAACTCGGCGTGAATGAGGTAACGTTCGTTCAGGGTGAGGTGAGTGCGCTTCATGGCAATGTCCTTTCGGCTTAGAAACAAAAGGGTACCGCTATTCGTGCCTCACCCCCTCGATCCAAAACATCAAGGCCGGATCGCGTGGATTAAATCCAGATAATCATCCTGATTAGAGCTGATGTAGCCGTGACGAATCAAGCAATCAATAATCACCAGTGCCGCGTCCACAGTGAACTGCGCAGGATTTTCCAGCATGCTCAACATCTCGGTAATGGGGTGGCAGGTAAATCGAGCGACTTCACCATCCTGATTAGTGGGCGTGAAATCAGCGGGCAACATCACATCGTGTACAAACATGATTTCCTGATGCAGACCCTCATCGACTAAATATTTGCAACGGGTCGCGCCGGTTGAAAGCGCAGTCTTGGCCAATTCGGCAGAAAGCCCAGCCTCTTCACCCGCCTCTTTTATCAAGGTTTGCAGCGGCGAGTAGCCGCGCGCAATGCGCCCCGCGGCCAGATTATCGAGCTTGCCAGGATCGATGGCTTTGTTGTCTGCGCGCTGCGCGATCCACATATGCAGTGCTTGGTCGCGCCAAGTGAGTCCGTTTAAATGCGAGGCATATACGGTGAGGCCAAAATAGCGTGAAGCCGCACGTTCAATATGAAATAAAGGCGGCGCATAAAAACTTTCGGCAACCGTCACCAGCTCACCGCGCCAACCGCGAATCACCCCTGCGCTGGCGAGTTCTTCAACGACTTCAACCAAGGCCGCGCTACGATGTTCAGCGGTTTCAAAATGCCCCAGCAAGCCCACGCCGCGTGAACGTACGGCAAAGTGTTCCGGCCAGTTTTCCAGATGCTCGGCGAATGAACGCTTCATCCAGCCCGCGAGTACGCCTTCGACCGTAAACGGCAGCAATGAATCGGCCGGATCAAACAACGATGCCGCTTGAGTGAATTTTGAAAGGCTGGATAATGACGCCGGCGCAGTTTGCATTATTATTTTTTCCTCATTGATATTGCATGTGTCGCTTGTTTCGTGCCTCATGCTTGCTGCGCTTGGCTTCCCTATCACTGTATCCCCACCATAAAGCGCTGGATGATAGTAGCTCAATTCGCGTAAACACAGGGTGCGCTCACTGCGGCGTAAAATTATCGCGATAACCCCGATGGATCACCTAAAATATAAATCATTACTTTGCACACTATTCAAGCAGCGCAAAAGACACCCGCTCACCATGAGGAGTTTGTGCTCAAGACTCGCAACTACACGCATGTGCAGGACGTTGTGGAAAAATGAGGCGAGGTCAGGTTTAAAGCGAGGATGTACGCGCATGATGTTTGATCAATTTCTGGCAGCCAACCACTAGCAAACACAGCATTCCTCAAGCATAAATGTCCCAAACGGCAAGCTGGACGGATACTTTATAATATTGGTTTTAATGTAGAACAACCCAAGGAGTTGCCATGAATCAGATTAAAAAGATCGTTGCCGGTGCAGTATTGGCCGGTTTGTCATGCAGTGCATACCATGTTTATGCGGCCAGCGAGGAAATGCCGGCGGGCCTCTGGCAATTGAAAACCAAAATGGACATGCCCGGTATGCCGCCCGAAATGGCCGCCAAAATGGGTTCAAGGGTGATGACGCATTGTGTAAAACCAGGCGCGCTGAACAAGTGGTCAGAACAAAAAAATCCTTCAGAGCGCGGCGCAAAAAATTGCGAGACCATCGACAAGAAAGTTGAAGGCAACACTGTCAGCTGGAAGATGAAATGCGTTGATGGTACCGCGGGCGACGGCACGGTTACGCATAACGGCAAAGACGCTTACACCATGGTGACCCATATTAATTCGGCCAGAGGGTCCATAAAGATGGTGGTGGAAGGCAAGAAGATTGCAGAGACCTGTGGGAATGCTGACAAAGCGGGTAAGTAGACATCAATCGGTTTGGTTGCAAATGCTGGCCAGCAAGGATTGATAGCGGTTGGTTAATTCTGTGGGCAGATGATGCTGCAATTTGCTCAGCAATTCATGATGTAATTTGAGTTCCTGCGTCCACTGGGTTTTATGGATAGCGGTAATGGCTAAAAATTTTTCGGGCGAGTAGGTCAGACCGGTCCAGTCGAGATGGCTGTAATCGGGGATGTTACCCAGCGCGGTTTGATGGGCGGATGACGTTCCTTCAACACGTTCAACAATCCATTTTAATACGCGCATATTATCGCCAAAACCGGGCCACATGAATTTACTGTTTTCATCTTTGCGGAACCAGTTGACGCAGTAGATTTTAGGCAATGCCGCACCGGCGGTTTTGCCGAACTGCAGCCAATGTGCAAAATAATCAGCCATGTTGTAACCGCAAAAAGCAATCATCGCAAATGGGTCGCGACGCACAATGCCAACTTGCCCGGTGATGGCGGCGGTGGTCTCCGAGCCCAGCGTGGCGGCCATGTAAACGCCTTCGTTCCAGCTGGCGGCTTCGGTCACCAGCGGTACGGTGTCTGAACGGCGTCCTCCAAAAATCATCGCCGTGATTGGCACGCCTGCCGGATTGTCCCATTCAGGATCCAGCGACGGGCATTGCGTGGCGGCGACCGTAAACCGTGCGTTGGCATGTGCCGCCAAACGACCGCAGTCCGGGGTCCAGTCTTTTCCCAGCCAGTCGATCAGTTTGGCGGGTGCCACTTTGGTCATGCCTTCCCACCACACATCACCTTCGGGTGTCAGCGCGACGTTAGTGAAAATGGTGTTGGACTTCAGCGACGCCATGCAATTGGGATTGGTTTCGTATGAGGTGCCGGGTGCGACACCGAAAAAACCGGCTTCAGGATTGATCGCAAACATTTTTCCGTCAGCGCCGGGCTTGATCCACGCAATATCGTCGCCAACGGTAGTTACTTCCCAACCTTGTTGCTTGAACGATTCAGGAGGGATCAGCATCGCAAAGTTGGTCTTGCCGCAGGCCGAAGGAAAGGCCGCCGTGATGTAGTGTTTTTTGCCCTGCGGTGTTTTCACGCCAAGTATCAGCATGTGTTCGGCGAGCCAGCCTTCCTGCTGGCCCATCACGCTGGCGATGCGCAACGCGAAACATTTTTTACCGAGCAGCGCGTTGCCACCATAGCCGGAGCCATAGGACCAGATCTCGCGCGTTTGCGGAAAATGCACGATGTATTTATGCTCTTTGTTGCACGGCCACACAACGTCTTTTTCACCTTCGGCCAACGGTGCGCCAACCGAGTGTAGCGCCGGGACAAATTCTCCCTCATCACCCAATACATCTAATACTTTGCGGCCCATGCGTGTCATCAATTTCATGTTGACGGCAACATACGGTGAATCAGAAAGCTCGACCCCGATATGTGCAATGTGTGATCCCAGCGGACCCATGCTGAACGGTACGACATACAAAGTGCGGCCACGCATCGAGCCTTTGAACAAGCCGGACAATTTGATGCGCATCTCGGCGGGTGCGAGCCAATTATTGGTGGCGCCCGCGTCTTCCTGTTTTTCAGAGCAAATGAAAGTACGGTCTTCCACGCGGGCGACATCAGTGGGGTCTGAACAGGCCAGATATGAATTCGGCCGCAAAGTGTCATTGAGTTTGCGGAACGTGCCAGCCGCCACTAATTCGCCGCACAGCCGAGCATATTCTTCGTCGGAGCCATCACACCAGTAAATACGAGCTGGCTGAGTAAGCGCCGCGATCTCGTCGACCCAGGCCAGTAATTTCCGATGACGGGTAGGGGCTTGGTTGACAAGAACGGGTTTGGAAAGAGCATGCATGTTGATCTCCGGGAATTCATGGCAGTGTGCGCTGGAGGCTAATGGTGCGGCGCGATCAGACATAAAATTGACCGTCGTGCGCTTGCCTTGCGACATCATTTTAGGATTACAGATACGAATTATAAATACGGGTGAGTGACTGCATTTGTCGGTGGCGCATAGTCGTTCTGCGACCGGCACGATGCAACAATTTTAATCAAATATTATCCCATATCAACCGTGGCCCAGTCGTGCGGGAAAGCGACGGATTAGTTCAATTCAGGTTTAAGCGCTTGTTGGGGTTTATGCATTTTGTTGCCCATAGGTTTTGAATTTTTCGATGACCGTTGCCATTTCGGCTTGGTCCAGCACGGGTGGCGTCCCGATTTGCAGCGCCTGCCAGTACAGCCGGGCAAGACTTTCGACCTCAATCGCGATCGATAACGCCTGCGCCAGGGTCTCGCCGACTGCAATCATCCCGTGTTGCGCGAGCAGGCAGGCTTTACGGTCAATGAGTGCGGTGACCGCGTGATCCGAGAGTGCTTGAGTGCCGAAGGTGGCGTAGGGTGCGCAGCGAATATTGTCGCCACCCGCCACCGCTACCATATAGTGAAACGCGGGAATCTCGCGGCTCATGCAGGCCAGCGTGGTGCAGTAGGCGGCGTGGGTGTGGACGATAGCGTGTACGTCGGGACGTGAGACATAAATATCACGATGAAACCGCCATTCGGATGAGGGCAGAATATCGCCGCTATGGTTGATAAGGTTGCCGTCACACTGCATCGCCACGATTTGATCGGGACGCGTTTCTGCATACGCAATGCCAGTGGGCGTAATGAGAAAGCTGTTAAGTGCACCATCGACCCCAACCGCCAGGCGTGCACTGACATTGCCCGACTTTCCCTGGTTAATACCAAGCCGGTTCATGTCGAGCGCAGTCGTAATAATCTGACGGCGTAATTCTGTATCCGGGTGATGGTTGAGGTTTAAAAATGTCATAAGCGCTGACTTTCAAGCGGGAACAGTGCAGCAAGCTGCGCAGGGGCCGCGATGCCGCGCTCGGTAATAATGCCCGTAACGAGCCTCGCCGGCGTGACATCGAAGCCCGGATTCGCCACCGGGCTGGACTCGTCAAGTAGACGAAAGTCGCGGGTGAGACCATCATGCGAAAGTCCGCGTAAATGACGAATCTCATCACCGCTGCGTTCCTCAATTTCAATTTCGGTGAGCGCGTTATCAAGCTGCCAATCAATACTGGACGAAGGCGTTGCCGCATAAAATGGAATGCCGTTATCGTGAGCTGCCAAGGCTTTTTGATAGGTGCCAATTTTATTCGCAATATCGCCCTTACGCGAGGCGCGATCTACGCCGACGATGACCATATCAACCCGGCCCTGCTGCATAAAGTGTCCGCCTGCATTGTCCACAATATAGGTATGTGGCACGCCGTGTTCGCGCAGCTCCCAGGCGGTGAGCAGGCCCTGATTACGTGGCCGGGTTTCTTCAACCCACACATGCACCGGCACGCCGCCATCATGTGCTTGGTAAATCGGCGCGGTCGCGGTACCCCAATCAACGGCGGCCAACGCACCGGCGTTGCAATGGGTAAGGATATTGATGGTGCGTTGATGTCGGGTATGCAGGGCGCGGATGAGCGGGAGCCCATGCTCGCCAATAGCGGCATTGGTGGCAATATCATCACGCGCCATTTTGTTGGCTTCCTGCCAGGCCGCATCAGCGCGTTCTAGTTCATCAAGCGGCGTTAACACCTGCTGCATATGAGTCAGAGCCCATGCCAGATTAACCGCAGTCGGACGGGTAGCCAGTAAGGCCCGGCAAGCCTCATTGAGTGCGTGGTCGGTACAATCGGTTTTCATCTGCAGTGCCACACCATAGGCGGCAGTGATACCAATCAATGGGGCCCCGCGTACCCGCATGGCACGGATGGCCTCGCAGGTCTGATCCAGCGAAACGATTTCATGCTCTTCGAGCGCAAACGGCAACAGTGTCTGATCTATGATGAAGACCGTCTGACGCGCCTCATGGGTCCAAATGCTGGTGCGGGCTTTACCGTGAATTTTCATGGGACTAGTTTAATGGATTCGGCCAAGATGGACACTTTTTGGTGGAGTAAAAATGTCGGTTGCGGTATAATTTTAGTTTCTTACTTGGGGTATAGCTCATGGCTTCCATGACCCAGCCGATTCCTGCGACAAAGTATATCTTCGTCACCGGCGGTGTCGTTTCATCTCTTGGCAAGGGAATCGCCGCTGCCTCGCTGGCGGCCATTCTCGAATCCCGCGGTATTAAAGTCTCCATGGTTAAGCTGGATCCGTATATCAACGTCGATCCAGGTACGATGTCGCCGTTTCAGCATGGCGAGGTTTTTGTCACTGAAGACGGGGCCGAAACTGACCTTGATTTGGGCCATTACGAACGCTTCGTCTCGATGAAGATGAAAAAAGCGAATAATTTCACCACGGGCCAAATTTACGAGCGGGTGATTAACAAAGAGCGTCGTGGTGATTACCTTGGCGGCACGGTTCAGGTGATCCCGCATATCACCGATGAAATTAAAACTTCTATTCACGCTGCCACCCTCGGCGCTGAAGTCGGCATTATCGAAATCGGCGGTACAGTGGGTGATATCGAATCGCTGCCGTTTCTGGAAGCGATTCGCCAGATTGGTGTAGAGCTGGGCCGTGAAAACACCTGCTATATCCACCTGACGCTGGTGCCGTATTTGCCATCGGCCGGTGAAATCAAAACCAAGCCGACCCAGCACAGCGTAAAAGAGCTGCGCGAAATCGGCATTCAGCCCGATGTGGTGATGTGTCGCAGCGACCGTACCCTGCCCGAAGAAGATCGCCGCAAAATTGCGCTATTCACCAACGTCCCCGTCGGCTCGGTGATTTCTTGTTACGACACCGATTCGATTTATAAAATTCCGGAGATGCTGCACAAGCAGGGGCTCGATGAAATCGCCTGCCGGAAATTAAATCTCACGCCGCGTCCGGCTGATCTGGATGTGTGGGAAAACATCGTTAACGCGCTCGAGAACCCGGAGCATGTGGTGGATCTGGCGATGGTGGGCAAATATGTGGATTTAGCCGATTCCTATAAATCACTATCCGAAGCACTCACCCACGCGGGCATTCACACTCGCACCAAGGTGCGCATTCATTATTTAGATTCCGAAGATATTGAAAAAGAGGGCGAAGCCGGTGTGGCCAGAGCGCTACAAAATATGGATGCGATTCTGGTGCCGGGTGGATTCGGCAAGCGCGGTACTGAAGGCAAAATTGCGGCTGTGAAATACGCGCGCGAAAACAGGATTCCCTATTTGGGTATTTGTCTGGGTATGCAAATTGCGACCATCGAATTTGCCCGCAACGTGGTGGGACTGGCGAACGCCAACTCCACCGAATTTAACGCCGATACGCCGCATCCCGTGATAGCGCTGATTACCGAATGGCAGAACCGTGATGGGCAAGTTGAAAAGCGCGATGCAAGCTCAAACCTTGGCGGTACCATGCGTTTGGGCGCGCAGCCGTGCACGGTACAAACCGGCACCTTGGCGCATCGTATTTATCAGAGCGAGCACGTGAGCGAGCGCCATCGCCATCGCTACGAAGTAAACAACCACTATGTGCCACGCCTGGAAGCGGCGGGTCTCGTGATTTCAGCGCGTACCGATTCGGAATCGCTGACTGAAATGGTGGAGCTTGATCCGGTAAAACATCAGCATCCGTGGTTCTACGGTTGCCAATTCCATCCTGAATTTACCTCGACCCCGCGTGAAGGACATCCGCTGTTTATTTCATATATCAAAGCCGCACTGGAGCAGCACAAACGCGTACACGGCGAAACCGGTTTGCGTGTGGTGGCTGGCAGTAAAGTATCGAGCCAGGCTTAATCTTCGTAAGGAAAATTCGTGAAACTCTGTGGCTTTGAAGTCGGACTCGACCAACCTTTTTTTCTGATTGCAGGCCCCTGTGTGGTCGAGTCTGAGCAGTTGCAGATCGACACCGCCGGTACGCTCAAAGAAATCACCACCGAACTCGCTATCCCGTTCATTTTTAAATCGAGTTACGATAAAGCCAATCGCAGTTCCGGTAAAACATTCCGTGGTCCCGGTATGGAAGAAGGCTTGCGGATTTTGTCGGAAGTCAGAAAACAGCTTGGCATACCGATCCTGACAGATGTTCATACCGAGCAGGAAGTGCCGACCGTGGCAAGCATTGTGGATGTGCTGCAAACCCCGGCATTTCTGTGCCGTCAAACCGATTTTATTCATGCGGTTGCGCGTAGCGGCAAGCCGGTGAATATCAAAAAAGGCCAGTTTCTGGCGCCGTCTGATATGAAAAACGTGGTCGATAAAGCACGTGAAGCCAGCGGCATCGACAACATCATGGTCTGCGAGCGCGGCGCTTCGTTTGGCTATAACAATCTGGTATCGGACATGCGTTCGCTGGCGATCATGCGCAACACGAACTGCCCGGTGGTATTCGATGCCACCCACTCGGTTCAATTGCCTGGCGGTCAAGGTTCTACCTCCGGTGGTCAACGTGAATTTGTGCCCGTGCTGGCTCGCGCCGCGGTAGCGTCAGGTGTTTCCGGTGTGTTCATGGAAACCCACCCTGATCCGTCCAAAGCCATGTCTGACGGCCCCAATGCGTGGCCGCTGGCGATGATGCGCGATTTGCTTTATGTGCTTAGAGAGATTGATTTTCTGGTGAAGAAAAACGGTTTCGCCGAACAAGCGTTGATGAAGTGAAATAATGTTGTAGGTCAGGCGGTGTTTTAGTTACTGTGAGCTACCTGATGCAGCCTTGGGTGAACAAAAAACGTCACGTAGCGGCGCAACGTAACCTACGCACTACCTGCTTCGACCTGATGCAATATAAAGTTATTTCTATAATCCCCGAAACCCCGAAAATCGAATTTTTACGTTGTTTTGTTATGTGGTTTTGTTATGTGGTTTTAATTCCGCCGACAGGCGCTTAACAAGACGGGAAAAAACCGGTTTTCACCTTTTGACGAATGAACTATGACTGCTATTGTTGACATCATCGCCCGCGAAATTCTCGACTCACGCGGCAACCCCACAGTGGAAGCCGATGTATTGCTCGAGTCCGGCATCATCGGTCGTGCGGCGGTGCCATCGGGCGCCTCCACCGGCTCACGCGAAGCGATTGAATTACGCGACAAGGACCCGAACCGTTACATGGGTAAAGGTGTACTAAAAGCGGTTGAACATATCAACACCGAAATCTGCGAAGCCATTATCGGTCTCGATGCATCCGAACAAGCCTTCATTGATAAAACCATGATCGAGCTGGACGGTACCGAGACCAAAGCGCGTCTGGGTGCTAATGCTATTCTCGCCGTTTCCATGGCGTGCGCCAAAGCCTCTGCCGATGAATCCGGCCTCTCACTTTATCGCTATTTGGGTGGTGCAGCACCGATGCAAATGCCGGTGCCGATGATGAACATCATCAATGGTGGGGCGCATGCGGATAACCCATTGGACATTCAGGAATTTATGATTATCCCCGCTGGCTTGCCGACTTTTCGCGAAGCGCTGCGTGCGGGCGTGGAAATTTTTCATACCTTGAAAAAAATTCTGCACGCCGAAGGCCACAACACCAATGTCGGCGATGAAGGCGGCTTCGCGCCTAATTTGCCAACCAATGAAGCGGCGATTCAATACGCGGTAAAAGCCATTGAAGAAGCCGGCTACATTGCGGGGCAAGATGTATTGATCGGCCTTGATTGCGCCGCGAGTGAGTTCTACAAAGACGGTAAATATCGTTTTGAAGCCGAAAAATTATCGTTCACGTCAGCACAGTTCACCGATATTTTGGCGACTTGGGCGGACAAATATCCGATTGTGTCAATTGAAGACGGCATGGCCGAAAATGATTGGGACGGTTGGGCAACATTGACGCAAAAACTGGGCAAAAAAATCCAGCTGGTGGGTGATGATTTGTTCGTGACCAATACCAAAATTTTGCGCGAAGGCATTGCCAAAGGGATTGCTAATTCCATCCTGATTAAAGTAAACCAGATCGGCACGCTGTCCGAAACTTTTGCCGCCATTGAAATGGCCAAACGCGCAGGCTACACCGCGGTGATCTCGCATCGCTCAGGAGAAACTGAAGATACGATCATTGCCGACATAGCTGTCGCTACTAACGCGCTGCAAATCAAAACCGGCTCGGCATCGCGCTCAGATCGGATGGCGAAATATAATCAGTTGCTGCGCATTGAAGAAGAGTTAGGCGATGCGGCCAGCTATCCCGGTAAATCGGCGTTTTATAATTTGCGTTAATCTTTATCTAACGCATTGCAAAACCATGTTCTCAACCTCATCGCCCTTTAAATTTCTTTCGCAGCAATGCGAAGGTCGGGTCGGGGCAGCGCACAGCGATATATATTTCGTATTGTCGTTTGATTGCCAACAGCAAAAATGAAATATCTCCCCCACACTTTGATTGCTCTCCTCATTGTCATCCAGTACCCACTCTGGATCGGCAAGGGTAGCTGGTTGCGGGTGTGGGAGATGTCGAAGCAGGTTGATCTGCAAAAAGAAAAAAACCTAAAGCTTACGACCCGTAATGCCGGACTCGATGCAGAAGTGCGCGACTTGAAGCAGGGTATTGATGCGGTTGAAGAGCGCGCCCGTGTTGAGCTTGGCATGATCAAGTCAGACGAAACTTTCTATCAAATTATTGACAAATCCCCAGCGGGGCGCACCCCGTTCCCAAAGTAAAGCACTAGCTCTGGAGCGGCGTTTGAAGAATTTGTGGCTGAAGAAGCCCGCCTATAAACGAGTTTATATCGTTATAAAATGAATATCGCTGCGATCAAAAAGTTCTGCCATTCACTCCCACAAGCTAAAAACGAGATCAAGTGGGAAGCCGATCACGTCTATACCATCGGCGCGAAAATGTTCGCGGTGGCAATGCTCAATCGCAACGCTAAACCCGTCGTCTCGTTCAAAGTGGACGACGATCTTTTCCTGCAGATGTCAGATCGCCCCGGCTTCATCCCGGCACCTTATCTGGCGCGTGCAAAATGGGTGCAGGTGACTGATCTTTCCAGAGTCAGTGATGCAGAATTGAAGGCGCTGATTCGCCGCTCCTACGATTTGATTACCGCCAAGCTGACGCGCAAGTTGCGCGCTGAGCTGGGCTTGACTGAGTTCGCGAAGTGAGTATGAAAGGTGAATTCGTAAAATGAGCAAAGCCTTCACCAAAGAAAACGATGAAGCCGAAGCTAATGAGATCGATGTGAGCATGCCGCCGACCCCGGTCGGCAGTAAAAACTACATCACCCCCGGCGGTCACAAACGTCTGCGAGACGAGTTCACCTACCTGCTGCATAAGGAACGTCCCGCCGTCACATCTGCGGTTTCATGGGCGGCCAAAAATGGCGATCGCAGCGAAAATGCCGATTACCAATACGGAAAAAAACGCCTGCGTGAGATTGATAAACGCTTGCGCTTTTTAACCAAACGCCTGGACAACGCCGAAGTCGTCGACCCTGCCGCCCCGCGTGAGGACGAGGCTGCCGAACGTGTTTTTTTTGGTGCCACTGTTACCTACGCCAATGAAGCAGGCGAAGAAAAAACCGTCACCATCGTCGGCATTGACGAGCTAGACTTACCGCGAAATTACATCACCTGGATTTCTCCGCTGGCCCGGACCCTGATGAAAGCAAAACAAGGTGATGCTGTCATCTTAAACGCACCGGGCGGGCGTGAGGAGCTCGATATTTTGGCCGTCGAATATCGCGCCATTCACACCGATGATTTTGTGCCGCAGGCACCGATTAGTTTGAATGTAGTGAAGTCGACTGAAGGTTAAAAGTCAGCGGCATCCATCCAGTTGAGACCAAGCGTCAATCGAGAGCCAAAATTGCGCTGACCGATGCCTGCAAGTCGGCTACCGCATACCCATTCCGGCGGCATAAACTTGTACTCATCTGGTATATCGAGCACATGAATAATTTTTTGCGTATCACCCCATATAGTCGATCATATGCGCCTGCAGTGCTCGCACAGCCGTGATCTTTGTGGTGGTCGAGAGCGACTTCTTTCGCGTCTACTAGCACATACAAAATCCGCGGCCCCCTGTTTCGTTACGCGCCACGCTTGGCAGCAGATTGTAGTAATCTGCCTCATGGGTAATGAGGTGCAACTCTGCCCTCGTTCAGCTCATTTTCATCATCGATTCTTAAAGCCCGACAAGTCGTTAGCCGCCGCGACTTGCTGCAACGCAGAAGCCATCGTCATGAGCTAAATCCAGCTATCCAAACCTGGCGTACCTCGCGCCATCAAAGCATTGCGTCTTCGTTTGATACAGTTTCAGTGGGTAACAATTTATCACCCACTCACTACCTTTCTTCTTTAACCGCTTTTTTAGCTTGGTCCAGTATTTGCGTGGTTTAGCGTTTAATCTTCTTCCAAGTAGCTACCGCGCGCGCTGACGGTTTTACTACGCTAGGCTTCGCAACCTTACATACTGCACCCGCTTGCTCCGCCCATTGTACTTTTTCTCCCATCAATACAATTTTCAGATTCGTTAATTTAAGTTTCTGCGCGGCTTTGGCGAAACGCACTTCACATGTGGCCAGCACGGTCGCACCGGCGGTGTGGGCAATGGCGAGATGGAGGGCGTCACCGGTTTACAGATTGCAGTCAGTATTTCGCAGCCACGATGCGGCAAGCGTTGCAGCTTCGTTGCTTACATTCAACATCAGAAAATTTTTCTCTGCGCGCTCGTGAAGTGTCTTGATCTCAACTTTAACCACGGCGGCGCGCAGCTCGCACTTGCGTTTGTTTACACCCGCAATGGCATTGTATTCAATACATACCCATGTACTAATCGCAAATGGCTCAACTTATTATTCAAACTATTTAATCGCGCGCGCAAAAAGGGCATTCTCGGTTAACATCAATACCAAGATATTGGTATTCAGATAAGTCACCTGCCGGTCATTCAGCAATTTTGCCGTCGTGCGTCTGATGAATAATCTCCACCGAGTTTGTTTTCATTATTGGCGTGAGCGCAGGTAGTTTTCGCAGCTTCTCCAAATCCATTTTTGGCTTGGTCGGCAACGCGTTGGTGGGGATCATTTTGACCACGGGCTTGCCGCGTTTTGTAACGCTAATGGTCTCACCCGCCTCGACCATTTTGATAATGGCGCTCAATGATGCTTTTGCTTCAGCGACGCTGAATGCTTCCATGATGGCTCTAAATGACGATCTTGATGGTCATGCCGTAACATAGGCTTTAAATCGTCATGGGCGTTTCGTGATGCGAGAGAGTGTCGCTGCAGTTCAAGGCCATTCGCCGTAACTCAAATGGACAAACTCGTTTATGGGCGGGCGTCCTGACACTAAAATGCCTGTAAACGCGCTTTAATGCTGGTGTTTCATTACCCAATGCAGATCAGTAATTTGCTTGATGCCATTTCGAGTGGTGCCACTATGATCGCTTTCGCACAGACGGCAGCCTACGAAAAGCTGAATCATTCACACATGAATCCACCTAAATCAAATAAGCCGTTTTCCATGATCCGTGAGTTTCATCTCGCCGATTGGTTTACGCTTGCCAATGCGCTTTGCGGCATGGGTGCGCTTTTTTCGGTGATGACTTTTCTGGAAACCGATAACGTCAAACATATTTATATTGCGGGTGGGCTGGTGCTGGCGGCATTATTTTTTGATGTGGTGGATGGCAGGGTAGCGCGGTGGCGTCAGAAAACTTCTTCGATGGGCCGAGAGCTGGATTCGTTGGCAGATGTGATTTCGTTTGGCGTGGCCCCGGCCATCATGGCCTATGGTTGTGGCATGCAGGGCTTTTATGATCGTATTGTTCTGGCGTACTTTGTGGCGTGCGGGGTGTCGCGTCTGGCGCGCTATAACGTTACTGCTGAAGCGCTGTCGGAGGGCGGCGATAAAGTGAAATATTTTGAGGGCACGCCGATTCCAACATCGGTGATGCTGGTGTGCGTACTGACATTGGCGGCGTATTTTGATGCGGTGCAGAGCAATCTATGGTTTGGTGTAATCGAAATTGCGGGGTTGCAGCTTCATCCGCTTGTGCTGCTGTTTGCGTTATCCGGATCGTTGATGATCAGCCGTATCCGCATTCCCAAGTTATGAGTTTGACCGTTTAATAAAATAAATAAATGGCTGATCACGTCACCCTCTGCATTTTGATCAATCTGGCCGTGGCACTGTGACCAGTCGCATCATGGGCGAGACTAATCTTGCGATATTTAACAGCGATGCGATCGGTAATCTGGATAGCGAAGAGCCAGCAGTCTAATGTGCAGAACCTGGCAGGCGGCCTACGCAGACGCTGGCCTATCCGGCTATAGCAACTCGACCCCGAACCGGCGCATCAGCAGCGCAAACAGGCCAAAACAAATCACGGTAACAGCCACGCTCGCCAGCAAGGTTGGCCAGAACCCCAAGCGTGGCAATAACATTGGAAAAAGCAAAAACATTGGCAGCGTCGGCAGCACATACCAAAATGTGTACCACGCATGATTGGCAATTTTTTCCTCAGGCTGGCCTTCAATGTAGAGCCAGATCAGCGCCAAGAAAGTGACCAGCGGCAGTGCCGCCACAAAGCCGCCAAGCCGGTCGCTGCGTTTTGCTAATTCAGAGATCAGCACGACCACGGCGGCGGTGATGAAATATTTGGTGATAAGCCAAGCGGTCATATCGGCGTGTTTGAAATGTTGAGATCAACCGAGTACGAGAACCACGGACATTGGATGCCATAAAGATGATGCAGGGCCAACATTATTTTTTATCGATTCCCGTAACCTCATGCCCACCAAAACCCTTGCGCATCATTGCCAGCAGTTTGGCGCTATATTCATCCTCGCCTTGGCTGGCGAAACGCGACATGAGTGCCAACGACATCACCGGTGTAGGCACACCCAGTTCAATCGCTTCAAGCGCAGTCCAGCGGCCTTCGCCGGAGTCGGGAACGATAGGCGCTACACCGTCAAGGGCGCGATCCACTTTTAAAAACTCGGCGGTTAAATCCAGCAGCCAGGAGCGCAACACGCTACCTTGGCGCCAGGTGTCGGCGATAGCTGCGATATCGAGATCAAACTCACGCTTGGCGCTCATCAGCGAAAAGCCTTCTGCATAGGCTTGCATCATCGCGTACTCGATGCCGTTGTGAACCATCTTTGTAAAATGACCTGCGCCTGACGGCCCGCAATGCAGCCACTGGCTTGGCTTGGGTGCCAGGCCATTCAGGACGCGTTCAATGCGCTTAATTGCCACAGCTTCTCCACCGAGCATCAGGCAATAGCCGTTTTCCTTGCCATGAATGCCGCCGGATACACCGGCATCTATCAACGAGATGCCTAATTCGCGAAGCATTTCCGCTTCGGCTACGCTGTGCTTGTAAAAATGATTGGCGCCGTTCACCACTAGGTCGCCCGGCGCGAGCTTTAAACGCAGCTCCTCAAGCGTACTGTGGGTGACTTTACCGGCTGGCAACATCAGCCAGATAATGCGCGGCGTGGGCATGGCGTTCAACAATGAATCGAGCGAATAGGCGCCATCAAAGCCGGCCACATTGATTAGCGCATCGACAGATTTACCGTCTGCGTCATAGCCCACCACATGAATATCTGCGTCGCAAAGTTTGCTTGCCATCGCGCCACCCATCCGACCTAATCCAATCATGCCGATTTGCATCTGTTATTCCTTTGTTATTTTAGGAAGCTGGCAATAGATGACACCAGGCTTGTTAAATTGCGCCGGATGATGGCACGCATGAAAGATGTCGTATTCTAGCAAGCTTGTGATTCAATGGACTGCTAGCTTGCGGTGGTTGAATAGATTGCAAGTATGCAGCCATTACCGCCGATTCTGGGATAATCGCAAATTCGCAGAAATTTTTCAAAGACAGGTTATTAATGCAACTTTCAATTTTGCTTACTACTATTCGATCTGGCATGTTGTGCATGGCGAGCACCATGTTGTTCGGGTTATTTGCGGTCATTCATGTGCTTCCATCTTTTGCACAGACCGTTATCGCCACACCTGATGCAACCTATGACCCCACCAGGCCGAACCCGAAGCAGGCTGAAGAGCTGATTAAATCCGGCGAGCGAAAATCATTTATTTGGGAAGTAAAATCCGGCACGAATACGATTTTTTTATTCGGCACCATCCATGTGGGGAAGAAAAGTTTTTATCCGTTACCCATTGCGGTTGAAGACGCGTTTAAACGCTCCAGCAAGCTGGTGCTGGAAGCTGATATTTCAAATACAGATGGCGCAGCAGAGATCGGCAAGCTGATTGCTTACGCGCCACCCGACTCGCTGGACAAGCATATTCCCGCCGCACTTTATGAACGTCTGAAGCAGCAAGCTGCGCGCTTGAAGTTGCCTCAGGAAGGCATAAAGCAGATGAAGCCGTTTTTGATCGGTGGGCTACTGTCGATTTCGGAATTTACGCGGCTCGGTTACGACATGAATTATGGTGTTGAAAGTTATCTGACCGTACTCGCAAAAGAGAATAAAAAGCCGTTGCTGGAGTTGGAATCACAGCTTGGTCAGATCAATATGCTTAACAATATGTCACCCGCGTTGCAGGAGGCTTTTCTTGATAACGCGATAGCCACGCTTGAATCGGGCCGCTCAGCAGATCAGGTGACCGGGGTGGTGAACGCATGGCAAAGTGGCGACGCGAAATTGATGCAGGATGTGACGGCGGACGTGAATAAGGACGCGCGGCTGGGCGTTGAACTCGATGATGTGCTGCTATACAGCCGCCATGCGGGCATGCTGAAAAAAATTGAAGGTTATTTGGCGGAAGATAAAACCTGTTTTGTGGCAGTGGGTACGCTTCATTTACTGGGCTCGCGCGGTTTGATTGAGCTATTAAAAATGAAGGGTTACAAGGTGAGGCAGTTATGAGTGCAGAAATAGTTATGAACGGCATGCGCAATGGCGGGCAAATACTGGTTGATCAACTTAAAATTCATGGTGTGGAGTTGGCGTTTTGTGTGCCCGGCGAAAGTTATTTGCCCGTACTCGATGCGCTTTATAAAACCCGCGATAGTATCAAGCTCATCACCACCCGCCACGAAGGTGGGGCAGTCAATATGGCTGAAGCCTATGGCAAATTAACCGGCAATCCGGGTATTTGCATGGTCACGCGTGGGCCGGGCGCGACCAATGCCTCAATTGGTGTGCACACCGCGTTTCAGGATTCAACGCCGATGATTTTATTTATCGGCCAAGTCGGTAACGATTTTATCGAGCGCGAAGCGTTTCAGGAAATTGATTATCGCCGCATGTTTGGGCAAATGGCAAAGTGGGTCGCGCAGATTGATCGCACTGAGCGCATTCCGGAATTTATTGCCCGCGCCTTTCAGGTGGCAACCAGCGGCCGCATGGGGCCGGTGGTGCTGGCGCTGCCGGAAGATACGTTATCAAACAGGGTGATGGTGGCCGATGCGCTGAAATATCAACACGGTCAGGCCACCGCCGCCATCGGGCCATCGCCCGGAGAGCCAGCATTGGCGAGTCTTTCCAGCCTGTTGGCAGGTGCTGTGCGGCCGTTTGTGGTGGTGGGTGGTAGCGGCTGGAGCGTTGCGGCGTGTGCCGATTTGCAGCGCTTCGCCGAGACCCAAAATCTGCCGATAGGATGTGCGTTTCGTTTTCAGGATTTGCTGGATAACGAGCATCCAAACTATGCAGGCGATGTGGGCATCGGCATTAACCCCAAGCTGGCTACGCGCATTAAAGACGCAGATGTGGTGCTGTGTATCGGTGCGCGATTGGGCGAAATGACCACTGGCGGTTATACCGTCTTTGAGGCGCCGATTCCGCGTCAGCGTTTGATCCATGTGCATGCCGGTGTTGAAGAGTTGGGGCGGGTCTATCAGGCAGAGTTGATGATTAATTCCACCGTTTCTGCATTTGCCCGCGCTATCGCGGCCATGCCACGGATAACCAACGCGAGCGTCGATGCACTCACGACCGACGCTAGGCGCGATTATGGTGAATGGCAGGGCCGTCGTGAAACGCCGGGTGCGGTGCAAATGTGGGATGTGATGCAGCATTTGAAATCGGTGCTGCCCCGCGACGCTATTCTTACCAATGGTGCGGGCAATTATGCAAGCTGGGTGCATCGTTTTTATCGCTATGGCGGCTTTCGCACGCAGCTGGCGCCGACTTCAGGCGCGATGGGCTACGGCGTGCCTGCAGCGATTAGCGCAAAGGTTCTGTACCCGCAACGCACCGTGGTTTGTTTTGCAGGTGATGGCTGCTTTTTGATGACGGGCCAGGAGCTGGCGACGGCGGTACAGTACCATCTCAATGTGATTTTTATTGTGGTCAACAACGGTATGTATGGCACAATTCGCATGCATCAGGAGCGTGAATTTCCAGGCCATGTGTACGGCACCGCTTTGGTCAATCCGGATTTTGCGGCATTTGCAAAATCATTCGGTGCGCATGGCGAAATAGTCGAAAAAACTGCGGACTTCGCCGCCGCATTTGAGCGCGCCGTCCAATCTGGCAAGCCTGCGTTAATTGAAGTTCGTATCGATGCTGAAGCGATTACGCCCAACACCACCTTGAGCGCGATTCGTGAAGCGGCCAATTCTCGTTAATAGCATTTAACGCTAACTCCCTCCCAGTCACCTGGGTCGTGTCGTAAAAAAGGCCCCAGTCGCCTGGGGCGTGCCGTAAAAAAGGCCCCAGTCGCCTGGGGCCTTGAAGATACTACTCACTCCAACAGAACAACACTCACAACAACTCTTAATTATCTTTTAGTCGTCGGGAAAATAAATTAGTTCAAACGTATTTTCATTATTCGGGTAACAAATATGTCGTTGTCCAGCGGCTATTTAATCGGCATTCAAGCAGAACCCGAGGGGTACTAGCGGCATATAGTGAGATCAAGCAAAAATTTTTAAATAAAATCAGACACTTGCTAATCGGCTCACTTGAGCCACGCCCTAGGCATGCATCTGTGGCAGCGCTTGAAAAATAAAATTTGAGCCTCATTTAAATTTGATAAACAAAACACCATCTGCCGACTTTTACTTTATTCACACTTCGATCGTGCCTCAATCGCGCTTTATGGGTGTTTTAGGTCGGATGGCAGATATTTAACTATGGAGACAGCATGACTACTACCCAAACTCAGACCGCCGCACCAGAAACAGCCGAGACTGTAAAAACCGTTAAAGAGACCATGGGTTTCCAAACTGAAGTTAAACAACTGCTTCAGTTAATGATTCACTCGCTGTACTCAAATCGTGAGATTTTTCTGCGTGAATTGATTTCGAATGCCTCGGATGCCTGCGACAAGCTGCGCTTTGAAGCGGTCACGAATAGTGCACTGTTTGAATCCGACAGCGATCTGAAAATCCGCATCGCGGTGGATAAAGCGGCGGGCACAATCACCATAACGGATAACGGTATCGGTATGTCGCGTGATGAAGTGATCGCCAATATTGGCACGATTGCGAAATCGGGCACCAAAGAATTTTTCTCCAAACTCACCGGCGATCAGCAAAAAGATGCGCATCTCATCGGCCAGTTTGGGGTTGGTTTTTATTCGGCGTTTATTGTGGCCGATAAAGTTAGCCTAACGACCCGCCGTGCTGGTGTGGCCGCCAACGAAGCCATTCGCTGGGAGTCCGTAGGCGACGGTGAATTCACGCTTGAACCGGTTGAGCAGCTTGCACGAGGTACTGAAGTGATCTTGCACCTGAAAGACGATGCTAAGGAATTTCTGGATGACTGGCAGATCAAATCGATCATCCGCAAATATTCGGATCATATCCAGATGCCTATTGTGATGAAAAAATCCGAATGGAATCAGGAAAAAAGCGAGAACGTATTAACCGATGAAGATGAGACCGTCAACCGTGCCAGCGCATTGTGGACGCGCGCGAAAAGCGATATTAGCGACGAGCAATATGAAGAATTTTACAAACATGTTTCGCATGATTGGGAAAAGCCACTCGGCTGGACGCATGCCCGTGTTGAAGGCAAGCAGGAATACACCGAACTGCTGTACATACCCGCCAAAGCGCCGTTCGATATGTGGGATCGTGAACGCAAGCACGGTATCAAGCTGTATGTGCGCCGAGTGTTTATCATGGACGATGCCGAACAATTGCTGCCGCGTTATTTGCGTTTTGTAAAAGGCGTGGTGGATTCAAATGATCTGCCGCTGAATGTTTCGCGCGAAATTTTGCAACAGTCCAAAGATGTCGATGCGATTAAAAATGGGTGTGTGAAAAAAGTATTGAGCCTGCTGGATGATTTGGCCGAACACCATAAAGAAAAATACGCTACGTTCTGGAGCGGGTTCGGCCGCGTATTTAAAGAAGGTATCGGCGAAGATGCCGCCAACAAAGATCGGATTGCCAAGCTTAGCCGATTTGCCTCCACGCATAATACCGACGATGCACAAAATGTTTCATTTGCTGATTATGTGTCGCGCATGAAAGCGGGCCAGGAAAAAATTTATTACGTCACCGGTGAAAGCTATATTGCCGCCAAGAGCAGCCCTCATCTGGAGATTTTCAAGAAGAAAGGCATCGAGGTTTTGCTGTTGACCGAGTCGGTTGATGAATGGTGGCTGGGCCAGTTTGAGGAATTTGACAACAAGAAATTAGTCTCCGTTGCCAAGGGCGATCTGGATCTGGGCTCGTTAGCGGATGAGACTGAGAAAAAAGCGCAAGAGCAAACTGCGGAGGAATTAAAACCATTGATTGAGAAAATAAAAACCAGCCTGGGCGAGCTGGTAAAGGACGTACGTGTAACTCATCGCCTGACAGATTCGCCTGCCTGTCTGGTAGTTGACGAAAACGAGCTGTCCGGTAATCTTGAACGCATGCTCAAAGCGGCCGGGCAAAAAGTAAATGCGAGCAAGCCGATTCTTGAAATCAACCCCACCCATCCCCTGCTTGAAAAACTGAAAGCAGGTGTGGCTGAAAATGAATTTAGCGACTGGAGCCATCTGCTGTTTGAGCAGTCATTACTGGCCGAAGGCGGCCAGCTCGAAGACCCGGCAGGGTTTGTGAAACGCCTGAATAGCTTGATGCTTAAGCGCTGAATTTTTAACGGAACGAGGTTGTAATTATTGCAGCGAACTGGCTGAATCACCAGCACTGGCGCGGCTTTCCGGAATATTTAACCCTCATGGAAATCTGAAAAATGAATCGTATTATCATCGTCGGTGGCAACAGTGGCATTGGCAAATCTTTGGCAGAACGTGTTGCACGGCGTGGCATTCAGCCTTACCTGATCGGACGAAACGACAGCGCTTTAGCCGAAGTGGCCGCTGCTCAGCAAGGCGAATATGCACTGGCCGATGTGCTTGACGAGGCCGCACTGGCCAGTGCGATCAAAGCGGCTTGTGACGGCGCGGATATCATCGGTCTCGCCTACTGCGTAGGCTCGATTGACTTGAAACCGTTGCGCCAACTCACGGGTGATGCGATGGTCAATGCGTTTCGTTTGAACACGGTCGGCGCGGCTATTGCCGCACGCGAAGCCGCAACAGCGTTGAAAGCCGCCAAAGGTGCGATGGTGATGTTCTCCACCATTGCCGTGGCGCAGGGCTTTATCAGCCACGCTATTGTTTCTGCCGCAAAAGGCGCGGTCGAAGGGCTCACGCGTGCGCTAGCGGCAGAGTGGGCTCCGCATGTGCGCGTGAATGCAATTGCGCCCAGCCTGACTGATACGCCGCTCGCGGCCAAGCTAACGGCCAATGCCGGCATGGCAGAAGCCATCGCGGGCATGCACGCGATTCCGCGCTTGGGCCAAGCCAACGATCATGCCGCGCTGGCGGATTTTTTATTGTCGCCTGAAGCGAGCTGGATCACGGGGCAAATTTTCGCGGTGGATGGTGGCCGTTCGCGCGTACGCACCAAAGGCTGAAACTGAGGCCAATGTTGAAGTTAAGCCAGGTTTTGGATCATCAAAGTTTGAACACAGCGGAAAAAATAATCCATGCGCAAATACGGCTTTAAAATCCGCATTTTTAGCGGCGCTGTTTTTCAAGTGCTGATGATAATTGTAGCGTGTTTGCCTCAGGCAAGCGCTGCCCAACAGACCGTGATAATTGTGCGTCACGGTGAGAAAGTTGAGAAGCTTGAAAGCGGGGATATTGGCAAAGATGCCAAAAATCCCCCGTTATCTGTGGTCGGTATGGCGAGAGCAGAAAAATTAGCGCAGATGCTATCAGCTACGAAGATTAACGCGATCTATGTGACGCAGTATCGGCGCACCGCTATGCACGCGACACCGCTGGCAAAGCGTCAAGGTATTACGCCGATTGTCGTGCCCGCTGCTGATACGGCTGGGTTGATCAAGCGCCTTGCCTCGCATGGTGCGGATGAGACGGTGTTGGTAGTGGGCCACAGTAATACAGTGCCGCTGGTATTAAAAGGGCTGGGTGCTGTTGAAGAGGTGAAGATTACTGAAGACGAGTATGACAATCTCTTCATGGTGGTGCCAAAGCCAGGCGCTGCGCCGACGGTAACGCGACTGAAGTATTGATTGTGGCCGACTGGGCTGCCCAAGATACGGCTAAGGCCCACCTAGAGCCCACTCCAGATGCTCGCTCACCAGTGCCGATGCCATGCCCTGCGCATTTTGAAGTGCCGCACGTATGGGTGCTTTGCGGCTCTCTGCCAGATCACTGCGTAGTGCATTGCCCATTGCCACGGCGATATTACGTCGCCATTGTTCATGGCCGATCCGTCGAAGCGCGCTGCCGGCCATACGATCGCTGAATTGTTGCGCTGTCCAGTTGAATAATTCGACGAGCGTGACGTCATCAAGCTGATGTCGAATTTGAAAATCAGTTTCGGTGGTCAATCGTGCGTATTTATTCCAAGGGCAAATGAGCTGGCAATCATCGCAGCCGTAAATGCGGTTACCCATCGCCTCACGAAACTGTTCAGGAATCGCGCCCTGATGTTCGATAGTGAGATAAGAAATACAGCGCCGTGCATCGAGTTGGTAGGGGCCAATAATCGCTTGGGTGGGACAGACATCCATACACTTGGTGCAACTGCCGCAATGCTCGGTGGTATCACTGTCAACCGGCAAGGGTAGATCGGTATAGAGCTCGCCTAAAAAAAACATGGAGCCAGCATCGCGACTGAGTAATAGTGTGTGCTTGCCGCGCCAGCCAAGACCGGCCTTGCGGGCGAGAGCAACTTCCATGACCGGCGCTGAGTCGGTGAAAACCCGATAGGAAAATTCGCCGACCTCGGTTTGAATTTTATCCGCGAGCTTTTGCAATTTTGCGCGCAGCACTTTGTGATAATCACGGCCCAAAGCGTAGCGTGAAATGAATGCAGCTTCACTATCATCGATCACGCTCCAGCTTTCTTTGCCGTCTGCCGCCACGTAATTGAGCCGGACGGAAATAACCCGCACCGTGCCGGGCACTAATTCCTGCGGTCGGGTGCGCACGGTACCATGACGCGCCATATAATCCATTTCGCCGTGATAATTTTGTTGCAGCCATTGCTGAAGATAGTTTTCTTCAACGCCAAGCTCGGTATCGCTGATACCTGTTTCCTGAAAGCCAAGTTCACGGCCCCAGGTTTTTATTTGGTCAGCGAGTGTTTTAAAATTAATGCCGGATTTCATACGGTGAGTGTATATCGTGAGTGTGCATAGCAAATATTTAGGATGCCTGAATCTGATGGGATTGAAGCGCTAATGAAAATAGCATTGCCCGACGAAGCTGCGTCCGTAACACGGGCTGACGAAGCAGCGTCCGTAATACTGGCTGACGAAGCAGCCACGATGGCGCTGGGTGCAGCACTCGCCGCGGATCCGACACGTCTGCCCGGTATGGTGATTTATTTATCCGGCGATTTAGGTGCGGGCAAGACCACGCTCGTACGCGGGCTATTGCGGGCGTTGGGATTTGAAGGCCGCGTGAAGAGCCCGACTTACACTCTGGTTGAACTTTATGTAGTTTCTAAGTTAAACTTATATCACTTTGATTTTTATCGCTTTAGCGATCCAGAAGAATGGCAAGAAGCCGGATTTCGCGACCTGTTCAATCCACAGAACATGTGCCTAGTGGAGTGGCCGGAAAAGGCCCAGGACTTGTTGCCTCTGCCAGACCTGAACATCACGCTCAGCCCCACGCCGGACGCGAGAAGAGTTGCGACTTTGAAGGCGCACACACCGCGCGGCCAGCACCTATTGAAAGCGTGGAGCTGATAAATACGGTTTTAGTAAGCAACCACCGGCGCCGGTTTTTATCAATCCCGTTATTGCTTTCGCCACTCCTTGCTGCGCCCGTTAATGCCTATGCCGCCAGCAAGGTCAGCTCCACTCGCGTCTGGCCGGCCAACGAATACACGCGCGTGACGTTTGAATCACCTGCTGCGCTCAAATACCAAACTTTTTTTGTCAAAGATCCTGAGCGATTGGTGATCGAGATTGAAAATATCGAGATGGGTCCGGCACTAAAAGAACTCGCTAATAAAATCGGCAAAGATGATCCCTATATCCAGAGTGCGCGCGTCGGGGTGAATCGCCCAAACGTGGTTCGCGTGGTGCTGGATCTGAAAACAGAAGTGAAGCCTCAAGTCTTTGCGGTGCCGCCCGCCGGCGAGTTTGCGCATCGGTTGATGCTCGATATATATCCGGCCAAACCGATTGATCCGATGCTCGCATTGTTGAATGAAGATATTGCTGTGTTTGGTCGTGATTTAGGGAGCGCTGACAAGACCAAGCCAAGCCCGCCGCTAACGCCGGTAGATCCGGCTCCGCTTGCCAAAGATAGCCGCACCGGCTCAGCTGAAAAGCTGCCGCTGGATGTAAAGCCCAAGCCAGGCGCGACCAAACCAGCGCCCTCGCTGTTGCGGCCATTTATCGTGGTGATTGATCCGGGTCACGGTGGTGAAGACCCAGGCGCCGTGGGTCGCCGTGGTACACGTGAAAAAGATATCGTGCTTATCATTGCCCGGAAACTCAAGAACACTCTGGATGATGACCCGCAATACCGCGTAGCCCTCACTCGCGATGCCGATTTTTTTGTACCGTTGCATATGCGCGTGCAGCGTGCGCGCAAGCTAAAAGCGGATCTGTTTGTGAGCGTCCACGCCGATGCATTTATTCAGCCGCAGGCGAATGGCTCCAGCGTGTTTGCGCTATCAGAACGCGGCGCCACCTCGACTGCCGCGAAATGGCTGGCCAATAAAGAAAATGATGCTGATTTAATTGGCGGCGTAAATCTGAATGTACGTGATGCCAATCTCGCCCGTACGTTGCTCGATCTTTCGCAAACTGCACAAATTAACGACAGTCTGAAAATCGGCAAGATGGTATTGGCGGAGTTGGGTGGATTTAATCGGCTGCATAAGGCCAGTGTTGAGCAGGCTGGATTTGCGGTACTGAAAGCGCCAGACATTCCTTCCATCCTGATCGAGACGGCATTTATTTCGAATCCCGATGAAGAAAACAAACTCCGCGATCCTGCTTATCAGGATAAATTAGCCGAAGCGATTGCCGATGGTATTCGTGGTTACTTCAAGAAAAACCCGGCCTTGGCGAGAGCCTAATAAGCCCGATTTTCATAATTTAGACTCTAGGTAGGGCGCGGGTTTTGAGCAAAAAATTTCTCAAGATGCCCGTTAAATGGCGATCTAGCTAATTTTTTGTGCTCAAGCTGCCATCCGTTGTGACTTCAGCATGGCCGTGGTCTCAGCAGTCGTCAGCGGCTTCGCAAACAAATAGCCCTGGAATGAATCGCAGCCATTCTCGCGCAGGAACTCGAGCTGCGCGGTTGTTTCGACCCCTTCGGCGACAGTCAATAAATGCAAACGCTTCGCCATCGCAATGATCGCTTCAGTAATAGAGCAGCTGTTCGCATCGTCAGGTATTTGGGAGATGAAGCTTCTATCGATTTTGAGGGTTTGCGCTGGCAGACGTTTGAGTTGCCCGAGTGATGAATAACCCACCCCGAAATCGTCGACCGAAATGGTGGTACCCATGCGACGCAGCTCGGACAATATTTCGATTGATTGCTCCAGATTACGCATCGCCATGGACTCGGTAATCTCAAGATCAATACGTTTGGGATCGACACCGGTTTCGAGCAACGCGGTTTTCATGGATGGCAATAATTTACGTGAGACAAACTGGCGTGGGCTTAAATTAATCGAGACGGTAAAGTCACGATGGCCTTCAAGATCCCATTCCTTGATCTGCTGGCAGGTGGTGCGAAACACCCATTCGCCCAGCGGTACAATCAGCCCCAACTCTTCGGCGACTGAAATGAAATCCTTGGGAAAAATTTCCCCGTGCAGCGGATCGTTCCACCGCAGCAGCGCTTCCAGGCCCGTGATCTTGCCGCTGCGCAGATCGACCTGTGGTTGATAGCGCAAAAAGAATTCATTGCGCTCAATTCCGCGCCTGAGGCGGGATTCGACTTCAAGACGTTTGGAGAGCAGAAAGTTAAGATCGCTGGTGAAAAAACGGGCTGTGTTGCGGCCCGCGTCTTTAGCCTGATACATCGCCGAATCGGCGTGTTTGAGCAATTGCTGCACATCAGTTGCATCGTTCGGATAATGCGAAATACCGATTGAAGCGGTGACGGTTAGCTCATGTCCGGACGCCTCAAACGGCTTGGTGAGCTCCATTAAAATCTTGTTGGCCACCAGTTGCGCGGCTTCAGGTTTATCCAGGTCCGGCAAAACAATGACAAATTCATCGCCGCCCTCGCGCGAGACGGTATCGCCTTCGCGCACAATTTTGCTGAGACGTTTTGCGATATCGCGCAATACATAATCGCCGGTTTCATGGCCGAGGGTATCGTTAACCAGCTTGAAACGATCCAAATCTACAAACAATAAACCAACATGTTTTTGAGTACGACGGGCCTGCAGAATGGCTTGATTCAAACGATCTTGCATCAGGCGACGATTGGGTAAACCGGTCAGCGCATCATGGTGCGCCATGTAATGAATAGTCCGTTCGGTATTCAAACGCTCGGTTATATCCTGGACCAGCGACGCCACCCCGACCATGACACCGCTGCTGTCCACCAGCGGCGTGCTGTACCACTCGGTGTGGATGATTTCGCCGCGCTTGGTTTTATTGGAAAGCGAAACTCGGGTGGAAATTTTGGTTTGCAAAAGTTCCATCCACATGCTTGCCAGACGCTCGCCGCCACTTTCACCCTGCACCAAGATATAAGCCGACTCGTTAAAAACCTCGCTTGCGGTATAACCAAAGATCACTTCGGCAGAGGGGTTCCACGTCACTACGCGAAACTCCATATCCCATTCAATTACGCCCAATGGGGTGCGTTCCAGATGCAGCTTCAGGCGCTGTAGCGCCATCAATTCCGCACGCTCTGCTTTACGTCGTTCGCCCGCTTCCTGCTCAAGCGCTTTATTCGCGGCTTCAACTCTGGCTTTTTCTTCTTCAAGGCGCATACCAATCAAGACATTATCCAGTCTGGCCGCCAGTGCATCACGCAGTGCCAGATGGACTTTGCTGTGCACCGCCACCAGCACTCCCATCAATACCAAAATAGCCGCGCCAAGGAGGGTGCCGTAGCGGTCACCAAATCCCATCGTCATGATGCCCATTGGCAGAAGCGCCACGAACGTGGTGTAACTGAATAAAGATTTATGCGGTGCGTAGTAGGCCACTGCGCCGGTGGACAACAACGCCACCAGCATCATTACCGGTAATTGGGTGGGGCCTGTTTTTGGCAATAATATCGAGCCCATCACGCCAAACAGTGCTGCCATGATTAGGCTGCCAATAAAAAAACGCTTCTCCCAGCGTAGCAAACTATCCTGCGCGGGATTTGATGCAATAAACCATTTATACAAACCGTAGCGTCCCACCATTACAAAAAAAGCCGCTGCGAACCAGGCGAATAAATCCGGTCGGTTGCCGAACTCATTCCACAAGATCGCGCCGAGCAAAAATGTGACTAACAGTTCGGCCAGATAGCCGACTAGTGAAAATCGAAATAGCAGCCGTACTTGCTCCGCATAAATATGCTTGGTTACAAAAATACGGTCATGGGCAGACACCGGCTTAGGCAAGGCGAGTCCTGAATTCGCATTGGTGTCTGATACGGGGGCCGAGGTGGGGGCGATGAAAGATTTACGTGATAACAATTTTATCCCAGTTCTTGCAACACCGAGTGCGTTGTAAAATTCGCACGCGATTGTTTTATGGCGAAAGCAGTGCACGGTTAAACAGAATATTTGGTATTTTTAGCCCAGCTTCATTTGTATTAAGCGAGCTTTATAAATATTCAGCAAAGCTAATGGTTACCTTGTAAACAACTTATATCTTATTGTTTTTTCTTGAATGATAAGAACAACATAAGGCTTAAGCAGGATTCCGTCAAGCAGTGAAGACATATGAATTTTTGAAACAAATTTATCCACGAATAATGTTGATAAAAATCAATTTCAGCCATGCGACAGCTTGCCTTTTCGTAGTCTTATATCCATTGGTTTCCAATTTTTATCGGTAACATAAAATTACTTACGCATTAAATTGTATTGAATTAAAACCCGTTCATCATGCTTAAAAATTTCTTATTCGAATCAACTGCGCAGACAGGCTAAAATATTGAGGTTATTTTTTTCTTTCTATTTGCTTGGCGCATGCCTAGTGCCTACTATCCCAAAAAATCCCTGTGTCTGCCGCATTTGCCCATCCCGCGATCAAGGTACTCCCCGAACTGCTCATTAACCAAATTGCAGCAGGAGAGGTAGTTGAACGTCCTGCTGCCGCGCTAAAAGAGTTACTTGAAAATAGTTTGGACGCCGGGGCGATGAGTATCGAGATCGACTTGGTGCAGGGCGGGGTCAAGCGTTTACAGGTGCTCGACAGCGGCCGTGGCATTGCCGCCGATGAATTGCCACTTGCGTTGGCGCGGCATGCCACCAGCAAAATTCGTCTGCTTGAGGATTTGGAGCGCGTGGTGAGTTTGGGCTTTCGCGGCGAAGCGCTGGCGAGCCTGGCGGCGATTTCGCGCCTGACGATTGCGAGTCGAGCGGCAGGTTCACCGCATGCCGCCAGAATTGAGGCGCTGGGCGGTGAGATTTCACCGGTAGAGCCGACGGCACTGCAACAAGGTACGGTAGTCAGTGCGGAAGATTTATTTTTTAATACGCCTGCCCGCCGAAAGTTTTTGAAATCGGAAGCCACCGAATTCGGTCACTGCGAAGATGTCGCGCTGCGCATTGCAGTCGCGGTACCGGAAGTGACCATCAGCCTCACCCACAATGGCAGACGGGTGTGGCGTTATGAAGGCCAGCCGCAGCTACTGCAATCGTTGGCGGGGGTGCAGGCATCACCCCGCATTGCTGCCGTATTGGGAAGCGAGTTTGCAGAAGCCAGTGTCGCCGTTGATGAACGCACGCCCGCTTTTTCGATTTCAGGCTGGATCGCGCTGCCGCGTTATTCACGCGCCGGACGTGACCGTCAGTATTTGTTCGTCAATGGCCGCTTTGTCCGCGATAAACTGCTTATGCACGCCATCCGTGCCGCGTATGCTGATGTTTTGCACCATCAACGTCAACCTGCTTATGCGCTCTTCATCATGCTTGATCCGGGGATGGTGGATGTAAATGTTCATCCTGCCAAATCAGAAGTCCGTTTTCGTGATTCGCGTGCGGTGCATCAATTTGTTTTCCATGCGCTCAATAAAGCCTTATCGCGAACGGCCGCTGAAACCTCACCAGCCTGGGTCAACCCCGGTGACTGGGTGAGCGGACGTGATGCGGCTACCTCATCTGACCGATTGATTCAACTAGGCGCGCCAACATTCACATCGCCGCCTTTGCTGTCATCCCAGGCTGCTGCCACTTTAGCCCAGCCGTTTGTTCACTCCCCCTCATGGCAAACCGCACGTCAACCCGCGTTTGCCAGCTTTAATGCCGCTTACAGCACGACCCATAGTGCCAACACCGTGCGCGAGGCCCATGCATTTTATGAAACATTACGTGGGTCCACTGCGGCCGCGCAGGCTGCAAATGATCTTGGCAGAGCGGTATCTTCATCAGCTCGTGATGATTTACCACCGCTGGGCTTCGCGCTGGCGCAACTGCACGGCATTTATATTTTGGCGCAAAACGCGCATGGCCTAGTGCTGGTGGATATGCATGCTGCGCATGAGCGTATCGTCTATGAAAAGCTCAAAAACGCCCTCGATTTAACTACGCTCGCTTCACAACCACTGATCGCGCCGATTGTCATGACGCTGGGTTCACGCGAGATGTCGCTGGTCGACTCGCATCAGCCATTTTTTGCGCAATTGGGTTTTGAGCTGGCGGCATTATCGCCGGGTGAAATGGTGATTCGCGCTGTGCCGGCCATGTTGCCCAATCTGGACGCGACTGCGATGGTGCGTGATTTGCTGGATGATTTGGCCGAGCATGGCGCGTCACGCGCTTTGACCGAAAAGCGCGATGAAATTTTAAGTACCATGGCCTGTCACGGCGCAGTGCGTGCGAATCGTTTGCTCGCCATTCCCGAAATGAATGCCCTGCTGCGTGATATGGAAGCCACTGAGCGTTCTGGACAATGCAATCACGGACGACCAACCTGGTATCAATTTGCGCTGGGCGATTTAGATAAATTGTTCATGCGGGGACGGTAATCGCAAGATTCCCGGCCACCATGCTGCCTCCTGTCATCTTTCTTCTTGGCCCTACCGCATCTGGCAAAACTGCGTTAGCACTGCATCTGGCGAACCGTTTTCCGCTTGAGCTGATCAGTGTGGATTCCGCGCTGGTTTATCGCGATATGAATATTGGCGCGGCCAAGCCGGACGCGTCTACGTTAGCGCAATATCCGCACCACCTGATCAATCTGATCGATCCCACTGAAGCTTATTCTGCGGCGCGGTTTTGTGCCGATGCCCTGCATGCGATTCAGGCGATTCAAGCTCGCGGTAATACGCCGCTACTGGTAGGCGGCACGATGCTCTATGTGAAGGCTTTGGTTGAAGGTTTGAGTGCTATGCCGCCCGCCGATCCGGTCATCCGGCATGAGCTGGATCTGCGCCTGAAACAAGAGGGCCTGGCCGCCCTGTATGCCGAGCTGGGTGCTGTAGATGCGATCACTGCGGCGCGTTTGAAGCCGGCAGATATGCAGCGGATTTTGCGCGCGCTGGAAGTTTTTTTGATTACCGGAAAACCTATTTCTAAATTGCAGACGCGGGCGCAAGCGCCGGTGGTGGCGCAGGACGAAGTGCGTGAGGAAAGGCAAGAGCAAGCATCAGAACAAATAAAAATTCAAAATCAGGAAAATGTGGCGTTCCCTTTCCCCACTTTGATGATCGGTTTGATACCTCAGGATCGGACGGTGTTGCATCAGCGAATCGCCGTACGCTTTGATCTTATGCTCGAGGCGGGGTTGATTGAAGAGGTGCAAGCTTTGCGCAAACAATATTTGCTGAAGCCTGATATGCCGTCCATGCGAGCAGTTGGGTATCGGCAAACTTGGGATTTTCTGGAGGGGAAAATCAATGAGAAAGTATGGCGTGAAACGGGTATTGCCGCGACCCGTCAGCTTGCCAAGCGCCAACTCACTTGGCTGCGCAGCATGCGCCAGGTAGAAACCTACGACTGCTTTAGGCCTGATTTGGCCGAGGCAGTCGTTGATCGTGTAGAACGGTTTCTAAAACACTAATTTGCTTGTGCCGATTGTTGGCACGGATGGTTTGAGCTTATGTTTGATGTTCATTCGCCGTGATATTTGAATGAAAGACTCATCTTGGCGCGATAGACCAGCTCGCCACCTTTGCCGATCTTGACATCCAGTTTTGATACCTCAGCAACTCTGAGATCGCGTAATGATTTGCTGGCACTCGCAATAGCGTTCTTGGCGGCGTCCGCCCAGGAGACGCTGCTAATGCCAACTAGCTCGATAACTTTATAGACGGAAGCGCTCTTGCTTTTAGTCATTTCTTTTTTCTTGGCCATGCTGTGCTCCAAATAGTGGTGTGTCGGCTAGAAACAGTACGCCAACTGTCAACAGCTTGCAAGCAAGATTAAAGCTTGAGATTAAAATCTTTTATTAAATTCGGCCCCATTTTAAAATGAGTAATTCAACTGAATTTCAGAGACGTGAAAGTGGATTGCCGTCGGCTTTACCGGTAACGGCGACTTCAATACGGCCTACCGCTAGCCGCACTAACAAGGCGTCTCCGGTCTCGACATCGCCCGCATTGCGCAGAATCGCGCCATCGTATTCCACGATGCTATAGCCGCGCTGCAACACCAGTTCGGGTGACAGCAGATGAAGGTTGCGACGGATGTTTTCGAGCCCTGTTTTACGGTCAAATAATTGACGATGGAGTGCGATTTTCAATTGATCACGGCGCCGATTCAACGACGCTTGGTAGCTTGTTATATCCGGCTTAATATTGGCCAGCCGTTGGGCGATGAAGCGCAATTGATTATCAGCGCGACTTTGTTGTGTCGTCATGGCATGGCGGATTTGTGCGGCGGCGAGTGCCACTTGATCGCGCGCGCGGGCCAGGCGTTCTCCGGGCGATAACAAACCGCGTGCGGCGTGATCCAGATGTTGTTGCAGGGTTTCAATTTTACGGCGCAGTGTACGCATCAGTTGCTGCTTGGTGACATCAACCTGGCTTCTTAGCTGTGCGGTATCCGGTGAGACTAATTCAGCGGCTGCCGTCGGCGTAGGTGCGCGTTGATCAGCGATAAAATCACAAATAGTGAAGTCGGTTTCGTGGCCTACGCCGGATACCACCGCAATGGTGGTGTCGTTTTGCAAACGCAAAATGGCGCGCGCGACGATTTCTTCATTGAAAGACCATAAATCCTCAATGCTTCCGCCCCCTCGACAAATGATCAATGCATCGACTTCTGCACGTTGTCTGACTTGATCAACGGCGGCTGCAATCTCGTTTGCGGCATTTGTACCTTGCACCAGCGTGGGATAGAGAATTACCCGAATCATGGGGGCGCGGCGCTCGAGAGTCGTCAGCACATCGCGCAATGCGGCGGCCTGCGGGGAGGTGACAATGCCAATGGTGCGCGGAAAAACGGGCAGCGTTTTTTTACGGTCCTCGTCAAACATACCCGCTGCTGCCAAGCGTGTCTTTAGTCGTTCGTAAGCCTCAAACAGCAACCCTAAACCAGCCCGCCGCATGGTTTCAACACCGAGCTGAAATTCACCGCGAGGCTCATACAGGGAGGGAAGGGCGCGAACCTCAACCTGCAGGCCGTTTTCAGGAGTGAACGACAAGCTTGAAGCCCGTTGGCGAAACATAACGCAACGCACCTGGGCTGCATGATCTTTGAGTGAAAAATAGTAGTGACCGCTTGCCGCACGAATGACATTTGAAAGCTCGCCCGAAACCCAGAGCAATTCGAGATTGGCTTCCAGCAAATTACGGGCGCGGCGATTGAGTTCGGAAACTTGAATCACTGTGATTTCGCGTGAACGAGTCGTTGAAGTAGCCGAAACCGTGGTTAAACTTGATGCTAATGGCTGTGAAAAAAGGGGTAAATCATCATCAGAATTCATAAATCAATATCATTCTTGGGTAAGGTTTCCTGAGTATGCACTGCCATTCAAGACTGATCAAATGCGGGAACGCGTTTTTGTGCAATCGGTCATACAATGGCAAGATTGATATAAGCATTTGAATATTATCGCTTTTCAATAACGCGCAAAAATTAGGCGGGGAACAAAAAACCTTTACAGTTTCGTGACTTAGGTAATGTCCCCCAATTAAACTCACAGAGTTATCCACAGGGATTGTGGATGATTTTCAGGAATAGCCCGAAATCCCAAGCGGTGTGCGGCTTGTGGCTTAAAGTGCCCGCCAGTGCTGTGTTTCAAAGCCATTTCAGGTGGAAGTATTGTGTATACGGGGCTTGCATAGAGATTTTTTGCGAGCGCCGCTGCAGCTTTGTTGATGTCAGCTGCCTTTCGCGGCTCTTGTGAAAGAGGGCCTGCTTACGCTAAAGTGCTAGGCTACTTTAATCATGTTTGTATTTTTATTTGTGCTGCCACTGGCTGATGTCATGTTGGCAGGCAGAAATTTCTCGGGAGTCTAAATTGCTGTCTATTATTCATGCTGCTGGCTGGACAATCTGGTTGATTATTTTGTGTTCAGTGATTACGTTGGCAATTATCGGCGAACGTTTTTGGACACTCCGCCGCAGCGCCGTATTGCCCGGCAATTTATTTAGCGACACGGTGCAAGCCTTCCAGGCGCAAGGCGCGTCCGCTGACTTGATTGCCAAACTTAGTGAAAACTCTTTTTTGGGCAGAGTCTTCGCCGCCGGGATTGCAAACGTCAAAAGTTCGCGTGAAGTGATGAAAGAATCCATGGAAGAAACCGGACGCGCCGTGATGGTGGAGATGGAGCGCTTCCTTAATGGCTTGGGCACGATTGCGACGGTCGCGCCATTGCTGGGTTTGTTTGGAACCGTCATCGGAATGATTGATATTTTTGGAGCCAGCACGCCGCAAGGCCAGAATCCGGCACAGCTTGCGCACGGTATTTCAGTCGCGCTTTACAACACGGCGGGTGGTATTGCGGTGGCTGTTCCGGCCCTGATTTTTTATCGACACTTCCGCAGCAAGGTTGATACGATGGTGGTCGATATGGAACAGCAGGGCATCAAGCTGGTGGAAACCCTGCATGGGGATCGCAAGTGAATTTTCGTCGGGGCCGTGTGCGTGAAGAGCCAGAGATTAACTTCATTCCATTGATCGACTTGCTGCTGGTTATTCTGATTTTCGTTTTAGTCACCACTACCTATTCCAAATTCGCTGAGCTGCAGATTAATTTGCCTGAGGCGACCGCTGAAAAATCGATTGATCGCCCACAGGTGCTGACCATTGGTGTTGATGCGGGTGGCAAGTATGCGATCAACGGTACGCCGATTGCTTATGCAAATGTTGAATCGCTCGCTAATTCACTTAAAGAATCTGCCGCGGCCGGCGGTATGAAAGACCCGGTGATTGCGATTGGCGCAGATGCGGGTGCTACCCATCAAGCGGTAATCAATATCATGGAAGCCGCGCGTCTCGTTGGCTACACTAAAATCTCCTTTACTACCCAAGCCAAAACGGGCAAGTAGCGGGGCTCGTGATAACCGCGACGATCTCGACAGGATGCATGCCAACCGGATGCACATCATCATGATGCGTGCGCAATTTGAAGGTTTTTTGATTCGGGAATGGCAACGCAAATCAGGCTGGCAACTATTACTGCAGCCGTTCGCTTGGTTGTTTGCCGTTCTGACCTCATCGCGCCGATTGCTCTATCGCCTTAAATTCCTCAAATCAATACCATCAACTGTGCCCGTTATCGTGGTCGGCAATATCAGTGTTGGTGGTACCGGCAAAACCCCCCTGGTGATCGCGCTCGGCAGGGCATTGCTCGCGCGAGGCCGCCACGTGGGTATAGTTACGCGCGGTTATGCATCGCATCGTTCAGTGAGCGATGAGGTGGCGCTGATGTCGCGGCGCAGCGCGGCACCGGTGGTTGCCAACGCGCGGCGAGTGGCTGCGGTCGAACAATTGTTAGCGCGTTATCCGGCGACTAATATTGTCATTTCAGACGACGGTTTGCAGCATTATGCGTTGGGCCGGGATGTTGAAATTGCCGTGGTGGATGGCACTCGCGGTTTTGGCAACGGCAATCTATTGCCTGCAGGGCCGTTACGCGAAAATCTGGCGCGCTTACGATCCGTTGATTGCATTGTCGTTAATGATACGAATATAAACCCCAGTATTGGCGAGGTTTTCACGGCAAAAGTGGCTGAAAACCCTCGCCAAGGCTTGCGCTTGCATAATGAAAAACCTACCTTGGCTCATAATCTGAAGCAGCTATTGGCCGCCACCGGCAAACCTGTTTTTCACATGACTTACGGCCATGAAAGTTTTAGCCCGTTAATGCAGCAGCAGAATTTGGCCGTCGAACCGTTTCATCTTTTGGTACGCGGCAAGCGTATTGCAGCGGTGGCGGGGATTGGCCATCCGGAGCGGTTTTTTACCCATCTTGAAACTTTGGGTATCGCGCTCGATTCGCGCCATGCGTTTCCCGACCATCATCCGTTTGTGGCGAGCGATCTGGACACAATTGATGCTGATCTCATATTGATGACCGAGAAGGACGCGGTAAAATGCGCAGACTTGATGCTGTTATCTGCGCACCGCGTCTGGCAAATGCAAGTTGACGCGCTGCTGCCAGAGCCTTTTTACGAATTTATTGTCGCCCAACTGGAAAAAATTTCCCATGTCGCTTGATCCGAAATTACTTGAAATTCTCGTTTGCCCGGTTACCAAAGGCCCGCTCATTATGTCTGGCGATAAATCGGAATTAATTTCTTATGCGGCGCGTTTGGCCTATCCAATTCGAGATGGTATCCCGATCATGTTGGTCGACGAAGCACGCGCATTGCGGCCGGAAGAAGACCGGAAGTAATGTTGACCGCTGACGCGCCCTCCAACGCATCCACCGCGCCTACAGCATTTATCGCCGTCATTCCAGCACGAATGGCGTCAACGCGGCTGCCTGGTAAACCGCTGGCTGATATTGCGGGCAAACCCATGTGTGTTCGCGTCGCCGAACGTGCGCTGGCGAGCGGGGCTGCGCAGGTTTATGTGGCAACCGATCATGCCGATGTCATGGTTGCCTGCCAAGCGCATGGCGTGATGGCGCTGCTCACACGCGCCGACCATCCACAGGGCACTGATCGATTGGCTGAAGTCGTGGCGCAATTGCAGTTGTCCGACGATCTGATCGTGGTTAATGTGCAAGGCGATGAGCCGCTTATTGCGCCCGCGCTGATTCGTGAGGTCGCTGCTACGCTGGCCCTGAGAACGGAGGCCGCTATCGCCACGGCGTCGCATTTGATCATGGATGCGGCCGAGTTTTTTAATCCCAATGTGGTGAAGGTGGTTTGCGATGCGGCGGGATACGCGCATTATTTTAGCCGTGCGCCGATTCCTTATGCACGCGACGCTTTTCAGCTTGATAAAAGCATATTGCCCGCGCGCTTTATAGCGCAACGCCATATCGGTATTTACGCCTATCGGGCGGCATTTCTGAAACGCTTTGCAGCATTGAGCCCAGCCCCAACCGAGCAATGGGAGACGTTGGAACAATTGCGCGCCCTGTATCACGGCTATCGCATTGCCGTACATGAGTGGCAAGGCGAGGTCGCACCTGGTGTTGATACGCCCGACGATTTAGCAAGAGTCCGGTTACTTTTCAAATAACAGGTAAAATCGCGACTGCGGTGCTTTGGTATTTCGCGTTTTCGTTTTCTGTATTTTGCAGTCCACACTAAAAAAGGTTAACCCAAAATGAGGTTGATTCTGCTAGGAGGCCCTGGTGCAGGCAAAGGCACACAAGCTGGTTTCATCAAAGAAAAATTTGGTATCCCGCAAATTTCGACCGGCGACATGCTGCGTACTCATGTAAAAAACGGCACGGCACTCGGGCTCGCGGCTAAAAAAATTATGGATTCTGGTGCGCTGGTATCAGACGACATCATCATCGGCATGGTGAAAGAACGCATTACCGAGCCGGACTGCCAGCAAGGCTTTTTGTTTGATGGTTTCCCGCGCACCATTCCTCAGGCGGATGCCATGAAAGCGGCCGGTATCAACCTTGATTTTGTCGTGGAAATTGCCGTGGATGATGCTGAAATTGTTGAACGCATGTCGGGCCGGCGGGTGCATTTGCCCTCCGGGCGCACGTATCACATCAAATTTAATCCGCCCATGATCGAGGGTAAAGATGATGTGACCGGTGAAGGTTTGATTCAACGTGAGGATGACAAGGAAGAGACTGTTAAAAAGCGTCTTGATGTTTACCATCTGCAAACTGAACCGCTGATTGCTTACTACAGTAATTGGGCTAAATCCACCGAGCCCAATGCGCCGATTTATCGTCGGGTTCCTGGTGTGGGCCGTGTAGATGAAATTCGTGATGCAGTGTTTGCGGCGCTTGCAAAATAGTATCAACATAATCTCTACGTAAATACAAAACGGAATTTTCAAATGGCAACTCGTTCCGCTAAATCGCTGAAGTTATCCCCACCGCGCAATGCTTTCTACGCACAATCAGGCGGCGTGACGGCGGTGATCAATGTTTCCGCACAGGGCGTGATCGAAACCGCCCGCAAATATCCCCAAAAAATTGGCAAAGTGTATGCGGGGCGCAACGGCATTATTGGTGCACTCACCGAAGACTTGATCGATACCTCAAAAGAGCCGCTTGCCAATATCAAAGGCCTCGGGTTTACGCCATCAGGCGCGTTTGGCTCTTGCCGGTACAAGTTGAAATCGCTGGACCAAAACCGCCGCGAATATGAGCGCCTAATTGCGGTATTCAAGGCGCATGATATTGGCTATTTTTTTTACAACGGTGGTGGCGATTCGGCCGATACCTGTTTAAAAATTTCGCAGCTATCGCAGTCAATGGGTTATCCCTTGACGGCCGTGCATGTGCCGAAAACGGTAGACAATGATTTGCCGATTACCGATTGTTCACCCGGTTTTGGCTCTGTCGCAAAATATGTAGCGGTGAGCATGCTGGAAGCGGGCCTGGATGTTGCCTCGATGGCGAAAACATCGACCAAAGTATTTGTTCTGGAAGTCATGGGCCGCCATGCTGGCTGGATCACGGCTGCCTGTGGGTTAGCGCAAAACAACAAGTTTGGCCATGTTGCGCCACAGATTTTATTGTTTCCTGAAATTGTGTTTGAGCCCAAAAAATTCCTGAGCGAGGTGGATCGTGTGGTCAAGCGGGATGGCTTTTGCGCCATTGGTGTGTCTGAGGGCATTCGCAGTATTGACGGAAAATTTGTCGCAGAATCTGGTCTGATTGATGCCTTTGGTCATGCGCAGCTAGGCGGTGTGGCGCCCGTTATTGCAGACTTGGTCAAGCGTGAGTTGAAGCTAAAAAATCATTGGGCCGTTGCCGATTATTTGCAGCGTGCCGCGCGTCATATTTCATCGAAAACCGACGTGGAACAAAGCTATGCGCTGGGCAAAGCGGCGGTGGAATACGCCGTCAAGGGCATGAACGGGGTAATGCCTGCGGTGCGACGCCTCTCATCCAAGCCCTACCGTTGGGATATTGTCGCGGCTCCGCTGGCCGAGATCGCCAACCACGAAAAGAAAATGCCGCGTGATTTTATTACGGCGAATGGTTTTCACATTACGCAAAAGTGTCGCAACTACTTGCAGCCGCTGATTGACGGTGAAGCCTATCCCCCATACGAAGGCGGATTGCCCGCTTATGTACAGTTAAAAAACCAGGCGGTGAAGAAAAAGCTGCCGCCATTTTCGCTTTAATGATGGTTTAATCGTGTCGTCAGATAATGGCTGAAAATGCAGCCTGCTAGACAGGATTGCTGCCATGAAGCAACGTAGCGCGAACATTGTGTTGAGCGGTTTTTCAGAAAATAGCGCGTTAGAGTGTTTGTGGTTGTATTTGTAGGCAATGGGCTACCGTAAGCCACCGTCACAATGGTAAAATCGCCTGTTTTGTTATATTCATCGATTGCTTTAATGCCAATGGGTGTTTCCAAACTTCTTTCTAAATTTTGCAGCAAAGCAATGTATTAATTCAATGATTTAATGAACGCTCAACGGGAGATCTAAAAATGACTAGTGCTTTTAACGGGGGGTTACTGTTTGCCCTGGCTTTCGCGATTATCGCGTTGCTCTACGGTGCGTGGCAGGCCAAATGGATTATTTCGCAGTCTGACGGCAACGACCGCATGCGTGAAATCGCCGCCGCTATTCAAGCCGGCGCCAAGGCCTATCTGAACCGCCAATACACCACTATCGGCATGGTCGGTGTTGTCCTATTTGTGATTATTCTGGTGATGCCAGGTTTAGGGATGACCACAGCAGCGGGCTTTGCAGTGGGTGCGATTGCATCTGGCTTGGCGGGCTACATTGGCATGAATGTTTCGGTGCGGGCAAACGTGCGTACGGCTGAAGCGGCACGCTTGGGCATCAACCCGGCATTAAATATCGCCTTCAAAGGCGGCGCGGTAACGGGTTTGCTGGTGGTGGGTTTGGGGCTGCTGAGCGTGGTTGGGTTCTTCTATGTTTTGGCCGGTGGCGCAGTTCATGGTGAGAAGATGAGCGATGTGCTAAAGCCGCTGATTGGGCTCGCTTTTGGCTCATCCCTGATTTCAATTTTCGCGCGCCTCGGTGGCGGTATTTTTACCAAGGGTGCTGATGTCGGCGCTGATTTGGTCGGCAAGGTTGAAGCCGGTATTCCCGAAGATGATCCGCGTAACCCTGCGGTGATTGCCGATAACGTCGGCGATAACGTCGGTGATTGTGCCGGTATGGCTGCTGATTTGTTTGAGACCTACGCCGTGACGATTATTGCCACGATGGTGTTGGGTGCATTGTTGTTGCCGGCGCCGGGCACGGTGGGTAATGTGGTGGTGTATCCGCTGGTATTGGGCGGCTTCGCTATTTTGGCATCCATTATTGGTTGCATGTTTGTGAAGACCCATGACGGCGGCAATGTCATGAATGCGCTGTACCGTGGTTTGGCCGTTGCAGGTATTATCGCCCTGATCGCGTTTTATCCATTGACTTCATGGATCATGACCGACGTGGTGGCTAACTATCCCCATTTAACGATCAATAAACTATACGGTTCGGCCGTGGTAGGTTTGGTATTGACTGCTTTCTTGGTCTGGATTACCGAGTACTACACCGGCACCCAATACGCACCCGTACGTCATGTGGCTGAAGCGTCCACCAAAGGCCACGCAACCAATATCATTGCCGGTATTGGTGTTTCTATGCGCTCCACTGCGTGGCCGGTATTGGCCGTATGCGTGGCGATTTATGCGGCATTTACGCTTGGCGGTTTATATGGCATTGCGGTTGCCGCCACTTCTATGTTGTCGATGGCCGGTATTATCGTTGCCCTCGACGCATACGGCCCGATTACCGATAACGCAGGTGGTATTGCTGAGATGGCTGAAATGCCAAAATCGGTGCGTGACGTAACTGACCCGCTTGATGCGGTTGGCAACACCACCAAAGCCGTTACCAAAGGCTATGCGATTGGCTCGGCTGGTTTGGCGTCGCTGGTATTGTTTGCGGATTACACCCACAAGCTGGAAGAAACCGGTCGTCACCTGACGTTTGATTTATCCAATCCGGCAGTGATTATCGGTTTGTTTGCGGGCGGTATGATCCCGTTTCTGTTTGGCGCGATGGCGATGGAAGCCGTTGGCCGTTGTGCTGGCCTGGTGGTCGATGAAGTGCGTCGCCAATTCCGTGAAATCAAAGGCATCATGGATGGCAGTGGTAAGCCGGATTATTCGCGCGCGGTTGATTTGCTGACTAAGGGCGCGATCAAGGAAATGATCATCCCATCACTATTGCCCGTACTCGCACCGATTTTGATTGTGGTGATTGTGGGCCTCCTGATGGGTTGGGATGCTGGCTTGCAAGCGCTGGGCGGTATGTTGATGGGCACAATCGTGACCGGCTTATTTGTTGCGATCTCGATGTGTACTGGCGGCGGAGCGTGGGATAACGCCAAGAAATATATCGAAGAGGGCAATTACGGTGGTAAAGGTTCTGACGCCCACAAAGCGGCGGTAACTGGCGATACCGTGGGTGACCCCTACAAAGATACTGCAGGCCCTGCAGTGAACCCGTTGATCAAGATTATTAACATCATGGCGCTGATGATTGTGCCGGTGTTTGGCTTCTCGGATCACGACGCACCAAAAGCCGCCAGCGCGCCCATAAAAGTGGAAGCGCCAGCGGTTGGGGCATCGGTTGCCGCACCCGTAGCTACCGCACCGGTAGTGACGATGACAACTACTGTGCCGGTTATGCCCGCCACCTTAATTGTCGCGAAAGTTTATTTTGCGGCAGGCGTCAATACGCTGCCAGCAGCGGCGGCCAATAACATTGCAATCGCAGTGGCAGCGGCTAACAAAAACCCGTCAGCCAAAGTTGTGGTTTCCGGTTTTCATGATGTTACCGGCGATGCCGCTAAAAATGCAGAAGTTGCCAAAGAGCGCGCCAAAGCGGTGAGCGAAGCGCTGAAACAGGCGGGTATCGTTGAAGATCGTATCGAGATGATGAAACCCGAAATTGTACTGGGTACCGGTGACAATGCCGAAGCGCGCCGTGTCGAGATTGGCATCAAGTAACAGGGTGGGTGTGCCATCGCCGCACCTATGAATGATGCGTGAGGCTTCGCCATACCTTACCGTCATCATTGGTAGATGATCGCAATTTATCTAGGGTATCAAAAAAACGCCGGACGACTTGATGGTCACCCGGCGTTTTTGTTTTTGTTCTTTTGGGTGAAGACGCTTCGTATATCCCCATGAATAGGTTATGCAGGCTGAACAGGTTGTGCAGCCAACGCAGCCAAAGCAACTCAAGCATCCGGTAATTTATAGCTTTTAAAATCCTCACGCAGTTTGGTCTTAAGCAATTTACCGGTGGCGGTATGGGGTAGTTGCAGCACAAAAGCGGCTGCATCAGGCCGCATCCACTTGGCGATTTTGCCGTCATAGAAATTCAGAAGCTCTTCAGCGTCAACGGTGACACCCGGTTTTTTTACCACCACCAATAAGGGTCGCTCATCCCATTTTGGATGCGCAACACCGATCACCGCCGCTTCCAGCACAGCCGGATGCGCCATCGCAATATTTTCGAGCTCGATGGATGAAATCCATTCGCCGCCGGATTTGATGACATCTTTTGAGCGATCCGTGATTTGCATATAGCCATCCGCGTCAATGGTGGCGACATCACCAGTCGGAAACCAGCCATCGCGTAAGGGTGACATCTCTTCTTTAAAATAATGTTCGACCACCCAGGGCCCACGCGCCATTAAATCGCCAAACGCCAGGCCGTCATGCGGTAACGGCTTGCCATCAGCATTCATGATCTCAAGCTCGAGGCCAAAAATCGGCGTGCCTTGTTTGGCTTTGATGGCGAGTTGCTCACCAATGGATAACTGCAAATGCTTGGTGCGCAGACGGTTCATACTGCCCAGCGGTGAAAGTTCGGTCATGCCCCAAGCATGAATAACGGTTACGTCAAAATCACGCTCAAAACTTTCGATCATTGCCGGTGGGCACGCTGATCCACCAACCACAGTTTCTTTGAAGGTTGAAAATTTCAAATGATGGGTTTTCATATAATTGAGCAGACCCAGCCATACGGTAGGTACGCCAGCGCTTAACGTAACGCCCTCCTGCTCAAAGAGTTGATACAGACTTGCGCCGTCGAGCGCAGCGCCGGGGAACACTATTTTGCAGCCTGCAGCAGGGCACATAAATGGCGTACCCCAGGCGTTGACATGAAACATGGGCACCACTGGCAGCACCACTTGGCGTGAATCCAGGCAAAAAGCATCCGGGCTCATCGCGGCGTAAGTATGGCAAATCGTTGAACGATGGGTGTACACCACACCTTTGGGATTGCCGGTAGTGCCCGACGTGTAGCAAAGTCCGGAGGGGGTACTTTCATCAAATAGCGGCCACTCAAAATCATCGACTTCAGCAGCCAGCAAATCTTCATAGCAAAGCAGATTCGGTATTTTTGCGAATGGCATGTGGGCACGGTCAGTCATAACCACCACGCCTTTTATACTTTCAAGACCCGGCATCAGGGTCTCAATGAGCGGCACAAAAGTGAGATCCACAAACAGGAACGTATCCTCCGCATGGTTGATAATGTAGGCGATTTGTTCCGGAAACAGCCTTGGATTCACGGTGTGCGTAATGGCGCCCATTCCGGATACGCCATAATAAATTTCAAAGTGGCGATAGCCATTCCAGGCGAGCGTAGCAATACGGTCACCCTTTGTAACGCCCAGATGTTTAAGTGCGTTAGCAAGCTTTTTAGCGCGACGATTGGCATCGCGATAGGTGTAGCGATGGGTAACTGAAATTCCATTACCTTCCACGATTCTTGAAACGATTTCGGTATCGCCAAAATTTTTGGCGGCGTGCTCAATCAGCGATGAAATTAACAGCGGACGCTGCATCATGCCCGCTCGTGTGCTCGCATCAATACCTGGATTTAAACTTGCATCTGAACTTTTATATGCGCTCATGCATCCTCCGTGATGTGTTTATATATTTAGCTATTTCTATTTTAAACATGATGCCTAGCTGGTCACGGTTACGCAAATGAATCGGATACCATTTTCTCTTCAAATATTTTTACGGCGGGGTTTCTTGCTCCGTAAAGCGGTGCGGGTTGGAGATGGTTGCTTTTTTCTCCCACATGCAATGCGCTGAAATTTGATGCGGCCCCCTAAAAAATCGATCACGGTTTGAACGACACGGTGATAACGAAGCATGCGCTGATGACCTAGCCTTTGGGTCTCATGGAAACGCGCATCCGGCCAGGCATGCGCTACCGCTAATCGACTTTCAATGTGCACCATCCGATCATCGCGGTCATGACTACAGTTCGCGATCCATCTGCAATCGCAGCGCAATGTCGGCGACAGTCCGATCACTATTCACCGGCTGTAAATAAGCGGCGAGACGCGCATTACCTTTTTCTTCCAGCCACCGCCGGTATTGAGGAAACTCACTCTGCATAAGCTGGGTCTGCAAATACGTTTCCTGAGGGGTTCGGGATATGTGCTGCCGTCGTGAACAGATGGTCCAGGAGAAGCTGGTTGGCAAGTTTAAAATTTTAATGCACAATCAAAACGCTTCAGCAATAAATCATGCAGTTGATGCAGCCGTTAATGTAGCAGTCACCACACCATTGGGAGTGCGATATGACAACCGACATGACAAACAACATGAACTATGGCTTACAGCAAACTTATGACACTAAGGCAGGCAACAAACTTGATCGTAAAAAATTTTCCAGTTTCGCACTGGTCGTGGCTATCCACTTAACACTAGGCGCGGTACTTCTAACCGGACTTACTCAAACCTATGTGCCGCCGGGCAAGCCGGTGCCGATTGTTATTTTGCCGCCCGTGATCAAACCACCGCAGCTCACACCCAAATCAATCGAGCTGCCGGTTGCCTCTCGTGTGCTAACGCTGCCGGTGATTCCCGTTCCTGATTTCCCCATCGATCTGCCGCCCACGGCTATTGTTGATACACGATCAGCAAGCGATGGCCTACCGTCTCAGGGCGCCGGACCGACAACTGCCAGCGGTGGCGAGATCGGCATGTCCACTGCCGTGCCGACAGTAGGCGTTGTCTGCCCTAATTCACGAGAGGTGCAGTCCAACATGGCTTACCCCGCGGCGGCACGCCGGGCGGGCGTTCAGGGCGATGTCATCGCACGTTTTCTGGTTAGCGCAAATGGCACAATTCGCGATATCGCCATCGTCTCATCATCAAGTTCAAGCCTGAATCGCGCGGTGGTTAGCGCTGTTGCGCAATTTCGCTGTACAGGTCAGGGACACGAGGTCGCTGTTGAAGCGCCGTTTTCGTTCAGATTGCATGAATAACGATGTAACGCGCTAATGTCAAAGTTCTGTGCAAACTCTAGCCCGGGCGCGGCCCTCGAAGCATTTTTGGGCATGTATCCCCTGACGACAAGTACGAACGCGCGCAAAGATTTTAAGTAAGGTAATATGCATGAATGCTGAAAATCAAAGTTATTCCCAAATGCCGTTATGAGCATGGCATCCTTACGCGAGTTACAAGCAGAGGGGATGTGCCGCTTTGGGGACTCCACGCCTTAGGGTCCCGAATAACCGGTTTCGGTTTTTTTGTTGAATTGTATGTTTGTCCGACATGCGGATATGTTGAATTATTCGACAATGACCCCGATGCTACTTTAGACCAAGAAAAATGAGTGTCAGCCCAATCAAGCCGGATCAGTTATCCGATGAAGGGGTGCGCCTACTGAGTCGACGTATGAGGTCATTGGACAACGGAGGGGATGGAGGTGGCGGAATGGATAATGAACGCATAGCTAAACTAGAGGCGACAGTATCTAATCTCGCTACAAAAGCCGATTTAGAAAAAGGTCTAGGCGAAGTGCGCGTAGATATTGAAAAGGCCGCGAACAAATTGATTATGGCTTTTATCGCAGTTGCCGTAGCTTTTGGAATCGTGCAAAAGATTACCGCGCCAACTGTGCCTCAATCAGCGCAGCTACAACCAATAGTTGTGCAAATGCCGACCCCATCACAAACGGCACCGGCACCTGTATCGCCTTCATCACCAAGCAAGCCTTAGTGATAAATTTATGGTGGACTGTTCGGGAGTCGAGCCCGACGCGAGGATTTTAGGAGACGCCAGCGGCAACCTGCACAGCCCACATTTTTTTTATGAACAAGAAACCAAAAACGCCAACACCACCGCCGAATCCGAAGCACAAGTCGGACTTTGACGGCTTGCTAGACATGGCGATCAAGCCTCCAAAAACGCCGCGTTCTTAAACGCAACTGATTTGGTTGAGAAGCCTTCCAAACATACGGGCGGGTTCATCGCGGTTATTGAAACGGACTGCAAACTCGTTGACGTAGGCTTGCAAGCGATTTGGTGACACGGCGCAATGGGTAGATGACAGGCCGCGCTTCACGTGGCTCCAAAAGCCCTCAATGCTGTTTGTGTGATTGGTGCCGATAGCCCACTGTTTGATTTCGTGGTTCACGCTTACGTGGTTGTATCCGAGTTTGCCGAGTGTCCTGTAGCTGCGCAGGCTGGCTGTGTTGACGGTAGAGCCAAGCGCCACGTTCTGTTGAATGCGGGGAACCAGCCTTGCGCGTGAGGCGCGGGGAATTACTTCGCCACGGAAAGCACCACCACGTTGAATCATGCCCATGACAACAGTCTTGTTGCTGATGTGGTTTTCTTGTCGTGCTTTTGATAGCCGCCGATGTAAGTTTCATCAACTTCAACATGGCCGGACAATTGTTTTGTCTTGGCGGCTTCGAGCCTTGTTGCCATGAGTTCACGCAATTGATGCCCCATGCGAAACGCGCATTTGTAAGTGATGCCAAGTTGACCTTGCAATTCTTTAGCGGATACGCCATTGCGCGTTGCCGTCAACAAGTACATGGCGTGAAACCAGAGCTTGAGTTTTGTACGGGATTTTTCAAACACGGCTCCCGCGCAGGGATAAACATGGCATCCCTCTTGGCAGGCGAAAGCCCTGCGACCTTCGATCTTCGTCATCTTAGAAACGACGCCACAGGACGGGCAGCAATCAATCTCGCCGTATTTCCTTTTGAAGATCGCCAGCAAGCAAGCGTCGTCATCGGCCTATTGGGCTTGGAACTGCTTGAAAGTGTATTTTTCGGCCATGCTTGTCTCCCTGAATCTGATACCATCTTATCAAATTTTGATTGACAATAAACAGTTTTTTTGATAGTCTATCAAAAATAAACTGGGAGAAGAGCATGAGAGCAACGGCAATTATCGAGCGATTTGGCGGCCAATCTGCGCTGGCAAGGCTCATAGGCAAAGGACAAAGCACAGTGGCGTACTGGGCAAAGTCAGGTGTCATCCCTTCCAAATGGGTGCCTACCCTTATCGAGCTAGCAAATGATAGAAACTTAAATTTGTCAGCTAGCGATTTTTTTGATGGCCCGAAGGGGCCAAAGCCAATAGTTATTGAAGCCACAGCCTCGGCGCAAGGCGCTTCTACGGCTGAGTTTGCTAGCGAGACGCCTGCCACTAGCCAATTCTTGTTTTACGCTGCTGCCAATGGCCCTATGAAAGTTCAGGTGCTCGTTAGGAGCGATACGGTCTGGACTACGCAACGCGGCATGGCTGATATTTTCGGAGTTGATGTTTCAACTATCAATTATCATTTGAAAAATATCTATAAAGACAATGAGTTAGATGAGGCAACTATTGGAAGATTTCCAATAGTTCAACAAGAAGGTGATAGAACTGTCCAAAGATCGGCAGTGGAATTTTACGACCTAGACGCGATTATTTCCGTTGGTTACCGGGTCAACTCGCACCAAGCAACTCAATTCCGCAGATGGGCAACCACGATTTTGCGGGAGTACCTTATCAAGGGATTCGCCTTAGATGACGCCCGTCTAAAGCAGGGCGGCAAGCTGTTTGATCGAGACTACTTTGACGAGTTGCTTGATCGAATCAGAGCGATTCGGGCGTCTGAAAAACAGTTCTATAAAAAGATAACCGACCTCTATTCGCAATGCAGTGTTGACTATGACCCGCACGCGCCAATCACACATCATTTTTATGCCCATGTTCAGGACAAGTTGCACTTCGCGGTGCACGGACATACGTCATCGGAGTTGATTAAGCTGCGCGCGAATGCATCATTGCCCAATATGGGTCTGCAAACATTCGAAGGGGAGCGCGTAACGAAAGCGGATACCAAGGTTGGAAAGAACTACCTGAATTACCAAGAGTCTGGCGATCTGAATCGCTTGGTTACTATGTACTTAGACTTTGCTGAAAACCTTGTTCGCCGAAATCGCGCTAGCGGGACACCAATGCGAATGCAAGACTGGGTAGAAAAGTTAGACAGCTTTTTGGTATTCAACGGCTTCACTGTTTTATCAACCTATGGTTCGATTAAACGCGACAAAGCAGAGCAACATGCTTTGGCTGAATACGAGAAATATCGTCTTTCGCGGCTAGACGAGCGCAGTTCCGACTTTGAGAAAATATCGGAAACAATAAGAACAGACCGGAAACTCCCAGCCGAGCCAACTCCTTAAACAAAAGCCGCTTAACCAGCGGCTTTTTTATTGCATGCTAGACTTGAGGCATGAAGAAATTCATTAGACAGGTTCGCATCGCACTCTCTTGGGCGGTATTTATTACTACAGGTATAGGCGTTATCGTTGGCCCATGGTGGAGCGCGGTTCGTGTTCTTGCTTTGGGAGGCGCGTTATTGTTTGTGCTTGAACCCGGCTAACGACTGATTTAGCCGTACTTGTCGTCAGGGGATACATGCCCATTTTTGCTTCAAACGCCGCGCTGAATGGACTTCTTCATTTGCAGATTATGTAAGCGCTTTCATTCAGTATTTTCCGCAGTGCTTTTTTCAGCGATTAAAACCGTTTCCAGAACCGCGCAAAATACGCCGCGCCATTAAGTCCGAACTGCACGCTGTCGTAAATAAATCCGTTATCGGTTTCGTTCGGGTCTTGTTTGCTGGGCTTGACGTTGAAAATATTATTGCCGCCAATCGTGATTTTGGTGTTTTTGTCGAAGCTGTAAGTGAGGCTCAAATCAGCCGAGGTTTTGGGCGCGTAGTGGGCGTTGGGTACACCGGCTGCCGTGCCCGAAAATGTGCCCAGGGTTTGTTCGCCGAAATGAATAATTTTGAAATCACCTGAGACTGGTCCGGTCGTGTATTCAAAACCCAGCGTCGCTTTGCTGCGCGGGCCACCCTGCTCAATAAACAGGCGCTCACGCTCGGATAGCAGCACATCTTCAAAGCCGCGCAATGATGGTGGTGCCTTGATGCCGGTGACATCGGTTTTGCTGTAGTTATAGGCAAGGAAGGTAGAAAGTCGGCCGGGACCAACATCCGCTTTATGCGCCACCGTAAGATCAACGCCCTGAGTGCGGGTATTAACCGAGTTCACAAAAAACTGCGCCTGACCCACACCCAATGCGGCCAGAGTGGCACCCAGTGCGGGGAAATTGTCGGCATCAAAACGGCCTGACAGCACGATGCGATCATCAATATTAATGCGATATAAATCGGCGGTAATGGCGATGACCGGGGTTGGGCTCCAGGTAAAACCAAGCGTATAGTTCTTCGATTTTTCTTCCTTCAGTTTGGGGATGCCCGCCGCATTGGCAATGAGGCCGCCGTTGGGCGCAAGCACTACATCCTGTGGTTTACCGCTGATGAAATCAGTGAAAGTGGACGAGAAATAAACCTGCTGAAGTGACGGCGCACGAAAGCCGGTGCTGGCCGATGAACGCAATAAAAATTGCTCGCCGATTTTGTAGGAGCCTGCCAATTTTCCCGTAACGGTTGAGCCGAAGTCACTGAATTTTTCAGCGCGCAAGGCCGTTTGAATTTTAAATAATTTGCTGATGTCGGTTTCTATATCAACATAAGCGGCAACGCTGTTGCGATTGCGGTCAGTGGCATCGCCTGGCTGGAAACCCGGAAAGCCTTGGCTGCCTGCGTTGCCGCCGCTGCCTACACCATCCGCATCAACATACGAGCCGCGCTCACCGGCCGAAATTTTATAATTCTCCCGCCGATATTCCGCGCCAAAAGCGATATTCATTCCATTCGCAATCCCGCTATAGCAGCGACTGAAATCGAGGTTGGTGGTGAGCTGGCCGAATGAAAAACCACCGGCATCGAACGCGCTAGGGCTAAGGCCGCGCCCACCCGCTAATAAATCGCGATTCGCAATCGAAGCATTCAGGGTATGGCTGATGTTGTAATCCAGACGGTTATAGCCGTAGGTCTGGGAAAGGTCGGCATTCCATTCGCCTAACTGGCCACGATGCCCGACGGTAAGGTAGCGATCCGTAATATCGCCGTTGATGAAGGGCACAAAACCGTTCGGATATTGCGCGGCTGAATTGCGTGACGGAATATCATCTGAACCCAAACCACCACGTGCAAAGGCGGCAGATGAGGCATCGCGTGTTTGCGTGCCGAGCGTGAAATAATATTTGCCGACCGCGCTGGACGGTACTTCGCCGTTGATATAAACCGTGGCATTTTTTGCTTTGGTGTCGCCGATAATGCGCGGGTTGCCAGCTTCGGCACGATTGGAGCGGCCGCGATCCACATATTCAGCGGTAACACCGACGACGCCTTTTTCGCCTACCTGAAAGCCGCAGTAACCGGAGGCTAAATAATTTTTGCCATCACCGGCTGAATACTGGCTATAACCTGCTACTGCTTCGCAGCCCAGGCGTTTTTTTAGGCTGATATCAATCACGCCTGCAATCGCGTCGGACCCGTATTGTGCCGCAGCGCCATCGCGCAGCACCTGCACGTTTTCAATCGCCAACAACGGAATCGCATTCATGTCAGTGCCCGTGTTGCCGCGATTGCGTGCGCCGAATAAATTCACCAACGCGGTGGTGTGGCGACGTTTGCCGTTGACCAATACCAGAGTTTGATCAGACCCCAGACCGCGCAAGGCGGCGGAATCAATCAAGTCCGCACCGTCAGCACCGGTTTGACGGGTGGAGTTGAAAGACGGTGAAATAGATTGCAGGGTTTGCGCAAGATCAAATTGCCCGCCCTGCTCGCTGATTTTAGCCATCGGAATAAAATCGACTGGCACGGTGGTATCAGTGGACGAAGCATTAGCGCGGCGCGAGCCTACGATGGTGACAGTCTCAATGGAGGCGGGCTCGTCTTTTTTCTTTTCTGGCGTGACCGAAGAGGGTGTCTGAACTTGGGCCTGTGCGGGCGGTGAAGAAATTATCGTCGCGGTGATAATCATCAGCAGCATCAAGCAAATGATCAAGAAATCTGCAAGGATTGCGGAGGGACTGACTAATAAGATTGCGCTACGAAAAATTTTCATATGTTGCCCTTTGAGGAAAAATTTGGTGATAGATATTTTTAGTTTATTGCAACCTAATCAACATTATGGCTTTACAGAGTCAAGACTTTATCAAACCGCTATTTTTTATTTTTTCGGTAAGACTGGCCACGACGAGCTCCAATGCATTAATGCGCTTATTGCGATCCTGAATAATCTTTTTCAGCTCGGCTTCAGATGCGGTCAGTCGCTGTAATTCGTGCTGGGCTTTTGCTGAGTCTGTGGTGGTCATTGCACCCGTATTCGTATTGATAACGGACGATGCCAAGGCCATAATCTCTACCGTCGCTGCAGGCGTGGTATCAATGTCCGGCTTTTTGGTTTGCGCGCGCGGCACGGCCAATGTGTTTTTTTCGGTAGCGCGTTTGGTGCGGGTTTTTTGCACGGCAAGCGGTTGTTCAGCCAAGCCAAATCGGATCAATGTTGGCAACAGCAATGTGCGCGGATTAGCTGACCCCTGTTGCAGCGCACTCACATACAATCCCAACGCGGTTAATCCTTCTACCGCCGCAATAGCTTCAGCAGTTTCGGCTACGTTAATAGTGCTGCGGTCGGCTGCTGGAGCGGCGGCAACCGCTTTAGCCAGAGCTATCACATGCGTTGACAATAGTTTGCTTAATGAGGCAGCTTCGTCCAGATCAAGCATGGCCAACGCGCCATGTACCTGCTTTAACAGTGGCTCGATCAAAGTTAACGTGAGGCCTTTGGTGGTATCCCTAAAATAATCATCAAGCACACCTTCAATTGTGGTGAGATTGATTTGCACTTCGCGGCCAACCTGGAATATCAATAAATGGGTTTGCGCACGCAAGGTCATGGTGTCCGCAAATTGGCTGGCGGGTTTTTCGAGCATCTGCAAATCGGCACCGGTCATCGCGGTTCGTAACAGCTTGCAAATGGTTGCAGCCTGCTGTGCGAATTCAGCCGTCAGGCGAAAATAATCTTCAAGTGATAATTCCACAAACAATATGGCGGTCGCGATTTCGAGGGCTTGGGTTTGGCTAGGCAGTTTGTCTGTCTTGCCGAGATGCCTGCCGACAGCGCTCAATATTTGCAATAACTGCACCAGATCGCGGTTAGACAGTTGTTCACCGTTGAGTGCGATGGATTCAGCCTGTTTTGTAAATGGCTCCAGCGCAGCACGATTGCCATTGGTGAGCGCCAGAAAGGTTTCTTTTTGTGCGCGCACCTGGTCTCGCAGCGTGTTGATGAGCTCAGTAGTGCGAGCGTTGTTATCAGCGGTGATCTCGGGCAGCCACAATAAATCATCAAGGTTGTATATATCGCGCACTTGGCGAATATGCTCGTTGCGTGCCCCTGATTTGCCCACCACATAAAGCACATCTCTAAACAGTTGTTCCGGCGCATCGCGCGGACCATCGATCAGTAACTTGATTTGCTGGTCGATTTTGCCAAATAGCTGCACCGCCAACGCGCCCGCGCTTGAAGGCTCAATCGCCACTGCATCAAAAAATCCCATGGCGGCAAACCAGAAAGAGCGTGACGGCGAGCTGGCCTTGAGTGCTTCAATTAGCGCAGCAGCACGGCGCATTTCACGCACTCCATTGACCAGGTCTTTTTCGCGCAGCAGCTTTAACAGGCCCCACTGAAAAATCGCCCGCGCTTGCCTGATCGCGTCAACAAATATGGTGTTCGGCGGCGGCAGATCTGCAGGGTCAGGTGCCGGCGTAGGCAGCATGAGATCGGGAAAAAATAAATCGCTGTCAGCCGCATCCTGCGCGCCGCGCAACGTATTCAGCAGAGCGTAGCACTTCGCCAGTTTGAGTGGTCGATCCGGCTGGCCGCCAATCAGCTCATCCAAATACTTGGTGAGTATGTCCATCGCGCTTTTAGCGGCAGTTATTTTTTGCGCAAGCTCGGTAGACAGTTCAGCGCTTATTGAGCCGACCAATTTTTCCAATTCCAGGCTGGTTCGTGCAGCGGCAGCCAAGCCAACCATTGACAGTGCGCCCGTCACTTGATGCAGCTGGGAGAGCGCGCGTTCGAGAGCCGCCGCGTCTGCGGGTTCCACCCGAACCTTATCCAGCGCGACCCTCGCCTCTATCAATGAATGCCCGATCTCCGCTCGAATCGAAGACAGTGGCCCGCTATCAAATGCGGTGGCTGTGATGGCCGTGGCGGCGGTGGCGTCTGTGACGGTTGGCATGCGGTAGGGGGCTTAGTGATAGTAGAGAGTAGATAGCGTACTCAACTGGCTTCGGGAAATAGGCAATATACAATTGAAATGGACTACAGGGGATAAATTAAAGACGTACTTGGCGGGTAAAGAAATTAATTTTTATCACAACCTGATTGTCGTTTTGGTTTTTTGGGTCAATTTGTAAAAAAGAAAAGGCATTGACCAGTGGTCAATGCCTTTTGTGTTGGTACCTCGGGCCGGAATCGAACCGGCACATCTCGCGATACTGGATTTTGAGTCCAGCGCGTCTACCAGTTCCGCCACCGAGGCACAGCTTTGATGCCAAGCCGTCTTTGATACCGACAACTTGTAAAAAACTGTGAAAATTATGAAGAACTTTTAAGAGGCAAGATTATAGCGTAATCTTCGCGCCAGTTGCCATAAAAATTACTGACAGCCAGCCGTCACGATACTAGTCCTGCGCGGCCACCCATCGCTGACCTCTGGTTTAAAACCATCCATCACTTATGAAATTATCCGATTTTGATTATTACTTGCCCGCCGAGCTGATTGCGCAGTATCCCGCCGCCGAACGCACCGCCAGCCGCATGCTGCATGTTGACGGTGTTCACGGTGTGCGCATTGATCGCACCTTTCGCGAGTTACCGCTACTTATCGGCGCTAATGATGTATTGGTGTTCAACAATACCCGGGTGATCAAAGCCCGCTTGGCCGGGCGCAAGGAAACGGGCGGTCGTGTTGAGGCATTGATTGAGCGCGTGCTGGATAACGATGCAACTGCTGCGTATGCGCCATCGAACAAGGCGCTCGCGCATATGCGAGCCAGTAAATCACCCAAAGTGGGATCGCGGATTATTTTTGGTGAAGACACCCGGCAAGTCATAGCCACCATGGTCAGGCGTGTTGATGACTTGTTTGAGTTGCATTTTGAAAGCGTTGCCGGTGAGAGTTTGAGCGTGTACGAAATTCTTGAGCATTTTGGTACGGTGCCACTGCCGCCCTACATTACCCATGACGCCGACCAGGTGGATGAAGCGCGTTATCAGACTGTTTACGCGAAGCATCAAGGCTCAGTCGCTGCACCGACCGCGGGCCTGCATTTTGATCAGCCGATGTTAACGGCGCTGATGAATCAGGGCATTGCGCTGGCGTATGTAACGCTGCATGTGGGGGCGGGCACTTTTCAGCCCGTGCGCGATGAAGATATGTCGAAACACATCATGCATAGCGAGCGCTATCAGGTGCCCGCCGAAACGGTTGCCGCCATCGCGCACGCCAAAGCCGCAGGCGGGCGCGTAATTGCAGTTGGCACCACCAGCATGCGTACGCTTGAGGCAGCGTCTGCCACCGGCGTGTTGCGATCCGGATCGGGTGAAACAAAGATTTTTATCACGCCCGGTTATGAGTTCAGAACCGTGGATCGGCTGATCACCAATTTTCATCTGCCCAAATCAACGCTGATGATGCTCGTATCAGCATTTGCCGGGCATCACAATATCGTTGAGGCTTATCGCCATGCGGTTGAATCTCGCTATCGATTTTTCAGCTATGGCGATGCGATGCTGCTGGAGCGGGCACCTCAAGGGCAGTTTAAAGACGATAGTGCAAGGTGACGTAAAGAGTTAACGAGCGCTGCGTTCATGAAACCAGATGCACCCGGCTATGCGCAGCTACATGCAGTTTTAAAAATTCCATTTGATCAGCAAGAATGCGGCGGTTGGCGAGAATTAAAAATTCAGCGCGGTTGGGGATGTAAGGTGCGTACACCAGCTGCATGTTCGCCTCTTCCGGTAGTCGCGAACCTTTGCGTTCGTTGCACGGCCGGCAGGCCGTAACCACATTCATCCAGGTATCGATGCCGTTGCGGCAATACGGAATGATGTGATCGCGAGTCAGTTTTGAATGTGAAAAGATGCCCGCGCAATAGCCGCATACATGACGGTCACGGTGGAATAGTTCACGGTTGTTAAGCGGTGGCGTCTGGTTAAAGCCGCGGATCGCCATGGCTTTACCTTTGATCGCGATGATCGAGGCGGCCGTAACGCTGGACAGCTCGCCTGTGTTGCGACACTTGCCACCGTTGACGGTGAAGGCTTCGGTGCCGGTTTCCCAGGCGATGCGTTGTTTGGCGTAATACCAGACCGCGTGTTGCCAAGTAATCCAGCGGTGGGGAATGCCGTTTTGATCCAGCGTGAGTATCAGGGGAAAGCGTTTCGCTTCTGCAGAAAAAATCGAAAAAGCCGGTTCTATAGCCTCATGCTTGCTGCCGATCATCGTGTCAAGAGTCCCCGCAGGCTGAGTCTGCGCTGAGATCGCTGAAGGAAATGAAGACGCTGAAGATAATGAAGGCCCACGCGTTTTCGCGTTCTTCAAATGGTGTCCTGCCTGCTTCCTCTGATGCACAATGCCTCCAATAATCCGCGCAAGGCGGGATGGCGAAAGTGATATATACAACGGTGATGTAAAATATACCTAGCACAACTACAAACTTGCAAAACTGCTTCAGTCTTGCCGACGCATCATTCACAAGCGGTGTGAAAGCGCCTTCATGGCTAGAGGCTAATCCATTTTTTAACCTTTGAGAAGCCCCCATGAATTTAGACCGTGTTGATTCTGGTCAGGATGTACCCAATAACGTAAATGTGGTCATCGAAATCCCGATGAACAGCGATCCCATCAAGTACGAATTGGACAAGCAGACGGGCGCTTTGTTCATAGATCGTTTTATGTCCACTGCTATGCATTATCCCTGTAACTATGGATACATTCCGCATACGCTGTCCGACGATGGTGATCCGGTTGATGTGCTGGTGTTAACGCCATATCCCTTGATTCCCGGCGTGGTGGTGCGCTGTCGTCCGATTGGCATGCTGAAGATGACGGACGAAGCCGGTGGCGATGAAAAGTTGCTGGCGGTACCGATTGACAAGCTCACTTCGATTTATCGCAATGTGCAATCGCCAGAGGATTTGCCCGATATTACAATTGCCAAAATTGCGCACTTCTTTGAACATTACAAAGACCTTGAGCCCGGCAAATGGGTCAAACTCGAAGGCTGGTGCAGTGCCGATGAGGCAAAAAAAGCCATTTTAGACGGTGTTAAAAAATACAATGATGCGCCTCACAAGCCTCAATATTGATGGATAAGGTTAATACCCAACCCGGCTTCGATAAATTCAACTGAAAGTGGGTTGTAACCAGTCAGCTTTTCTTTGTTCTTTAGCCCTCCATTGGCTATTGCGCTACGTCTGTGCAAAAAAACAAAGTAAAAATTGCGTCGGAAATTTTTTAGTGGCGATGACGCTGTAAGATTTGCCCTTCGCAAATTATTTTTAATGACGCATGCACAACGCAAATTCTTTTACAGTTTCAATGGTGGATTGGCATTTGGTGGGCGCGGCATTGTCGCAGGTTCGCTTTACGGTCTTTGTTCGCGAGCAAGGCGTGCCGCCCGAAATTGAGCTTGATGAGCTCGATGCCAATCCTGAAAAATGTCTGCATGCAGCCGCACACGATGATGAGGGCAATATTATCGGCACCGGACGCCTGATTTTGGAGCAGTCGACTGGGCATTTTGCCCGGATCGGCCGCATGGCCGTACTGAAAAAATGGCGTGGCGCTGGTGTGGGTGCCGCAATGCTTGAGGCATTGTGCGATGAAGCTAAACGTCGTGGTTATGGCCAGGCGATGATTCATGCGCAAACGCATGCGGCACCGTTTTATTTCAAGCGCGGATTTTTATCACATGGTTCCGAGTTTGCTGAAGCCGGTATTCCGCATCTTGAGATGCGCCGCGCCTTAGCTTGAACTCAGATTTTCGCAGCTGATAACTAGGCTGCATATAAATAGGGCAGCGGTCGGATCATCAGGACTTCGCCATGAATATTCGTTAGCCGCAATGAATTAGCGTTAATGCTTTCGAGCTGCGCAACCACCAAAGCATCAAATCCACCTTCCGCACTGGGTGCGATCTGGGCGATTTGTCCGGCAGCCTGATCACCGAATTCGGGCGCGTAAACAGCATCCCCCCGCTTGGGCAGGGTGGCAGTATCGCCATGTACCCACGCCATGCGCCGCTTTAAAATGCCGCGATACTGTGTGCGGGCAACAATTTCCTGTCCGGGATAGCAACCTTTTTTGAAGTTAACGCCGCCGATTAATTCAAAGTTTGCCATTTGCGCCACAAACGCATCCTGTGTTTCGGGCAGGATGGTAATGATGCCCTCACGTATTGCAAAACCTTCCCAAACAGCTGCGCCTACCGGCTTTGCAATGGTGCTTAATTTTTGCCAAATGATCAAAGCATTTTTAACTTCGGTAATGATTTCGAAACGATGGGGCGACAAACGAATAATGCGGCCAAGTGGGCTATCGAGGGTTTGCATGGGTATCAATTCAGCCGCACCCGTTACCCCGAGACCCTCATGGATACTGGCCTCCAGCCGTTTGACATCGCGATCTGCCACGCCCAGTTTTATGCCTTGATCGCTACGATCTTCGAGCTTCACCTTTGAGCGCAATACAAACATGCTCAGTCGTTTTTGAATGGCTGGCTGCAGAGCGCGTGGCAGTTGCAGGAAAACGCCTTGCGCCTCACGCCACATCAAAAATGTTGCCAGCATGCGACCTTTGGGCGAGCTCCAGCTGTTCCATTGCGCATTATTTTTTTCATCGCCAACCGTAAGTGCCAGCACATCATTGCTGAACTGGCCCTGCAGAAATGCCCTGGCGTCGTCACCCGAAGCGAGGATCAAGCCCTCATGAGAAAGGTCACAAAAGATTGTGCCGTCGCAGGTAGCAGCAAGCTCGGTGGCTAAAGAGGAATAGGTATTGACGCGGCCATCGCAAAACTGCGCGCCGTGTTGTGTCAGTGTGGCTGCCCAGGATTCGTTCATACTCCGATCATAGTTGATTTTTTCTTAAAGCCCATCTTTAAGCCTATCTTCAAACTTGCAATTATCTCAGACCGTTATTTTAGAGCGCATGGACGAGACTTCAGATAATCAAGATCCCCGCTGGATTCAGCTTCGTGCGTCGCGCATGCAGCTTGCGGTGACGCTCTTTGGCGCATCGCTCGCTATGGCGATTTTATGGCTTATGGATATTCCGCCGTGGTTGCCAAGCGTTTGGCGCTGGGTGCTAATCGTGGCGGTGGGCTTGCAAATAGCCTGGGCGTTGTGGCGTCATGGGCGGCGCGATCAATGGTCTACGGATGCATTTTATTTTATCGAGCTTGATCCTGATATTGAAAAAATGCAGATCGAAAAGACTACGGTCAGCGCGGTAAAGCTGGGTATCCGCCTAAAAAAGGGCGGTATTAACCAGCTTGACCCGCTACAAGGCGAGGTGCTGACGGGGGCCTTTGTGATGCCCTGGTTTGCGACCGTGCCCTACCGTCTGCCAGGTGACGGTGTGCTAAAAAAAATCTGGCCACGCACACTGCCGCTGTGGCGGGACAGTATGAACGCTGAAGATTTTCGTGCAGTACGTGTACGACTACGTTGGACATAGCGGCACATCGGTCGATTAGAGGGCGGCGAGTCCCGTATAATTCGAGCTTGATTATGATTGCGGCTTGGCGTGTCATTGCGCAAGCCGGTTTTTTATTTCTTGCCTACGTTTACTGTCATTGACCCCCTACGCCCCGCCGCCATGTCTGCTTCTTTATCTGTCCCGTTATCTGCTTCCATATCTGCTTCTAAGTCTGTGTCCGTAGATGCTCTCGCCCTAGCTCCTGCCTTGCCGTTGCTGACTCTCTACGGCTCATCGGCGCTGTCCGCATTCAGGGTTGAAAAACTCCTAGCTATTTTGCGTGCCCAGCAGCCCGCTATCAACATTATCCGCGCGCAATTTATTCATTTTGTGCAGGTCGCCGCCACACTCACGGCGAGTGAACAATCAGTGTTGGAACAGTTGTTGGCCTATGGGGAGTTGAAATCAAACGCACAGACAAAACTCGGCTCTGGGAGCGGTGATTCAGGCAAAATTGCTTCAAATGCCTCGCCGATATTGGTTCTTCCTCGAGTGGGCACCATCTCGTCATGGGCCTCGAAGGCAACCGATATTGCGCATAACTGTGGACTCAGCAAGATCAAACGCATCGAGCGCGGCACGGCTTTTTATATTGAGATGAATACGGAAAACGCTAACCTCGGCCCTGAAGAGCGCGACAGCATCGTGCGCGTCATTCACGATCCGATGACTGAAACCGTGCGTTTCTCATTTGATGATGCGGCTGAATTATTTATGACTCAAGTGCCGCAACCGCTTACCACCGTACTGACGATGCGTGATGGAAAGGTAGCGCTTGAGCACGCCAATCGCGACATGGTGTTAGCGTTATCTGCGGATGAAATTGATTACCTGTTTGACTATTACACCCGGATTGAACGCGACCCAACCGATGTTGAGCTAATGATGTTTGCGCAGGCCAATTCAGAACATTGTCGCCATAAAATTTTTAATGCATCGTGGACTATCGATGGCGAAGCTCAGGAAAAAAGCCTGTTTGCGATGATTCGTCATACGCACGCCGTCACCCCACAGGGCACGGTCGTGGCGTACTCCGATAATTGCGCCGTGATGGAAGGAGCGATGATTGAACGGTTTTATCCGATCAATGGCCTATTTGATTTTCACCCGGATAAAACTCACATCCTGATGAAAGTCGAGACGCATAATCATCCCACCGCGATTGCACCTTGGCCCGGTGCCGCGACAGGTTCAGGCGGTGAAATTCGTGATGAGGGCGCGACCGGTATTGGCGCGAAACCGAAAGCCGGGCTGACCGGTTTCTCAGTTTCGAATTTGAATATTCCTGGCGCGACGCAGCCTTGGGAGCATGCCTATGGCAAGCCATCGCGAATCGCTTCGGCCCTGAACATTATGATTGAGGGCCCGTTAGGGGGCGCAGCTTTCAATAATGAATTCGGTCGCATCAATTTGACCGGCTATTTTCGCACCTATGAACAACAGACTGATGGCGTGATGCACGGTTATCACAAACCAATCATGATCGCCGGTGGCTTGGGTAATATTTCGGATTGCCACACCCATAAAAAACCATTTGGCCCCGGCACGCTGCTGATCCAGCTAGGTGGGCCGGGTATGCGTATCGGCTTGGGTGGCGGTGCTGCTTCGTCAATGACCTCCGGTGCGAATACCGAAGCACTCGATTTTGATTCGGTACAGCGTGCCAATGCGGAGATGGAACGACGTTGCCAGGAAGTGATTGATGCCTGCTGGCAGATGGGTGAAGCTAATCCGATTCTGTCGTTGCATGATGTGGGCGCCGGTGGCATCTCGAATGCCCTGCCTGAATTAGCGCATGCCGGTGGCATGGGCGCGCAATTTGATTTGCGCGCCGTCCCCAGCGAAGAGCCCGGCATGAGCCCGAAAGAAATTTGGAGCAATGAGTCACAAGAGCGTTATGTGCTGGCGATTGCGCCGGCATCACTGCCGCTGTTCAAACAATTTTGCGCGCGCGAAAGATGCCCGTTTGCCGTGGTCGGTACCGCCACCGCAGAGCCGCAATTAATCGTGGCAGACCCGTTGTTTGCCAACCATGCCGTCGATATGGAGATGGATGTTTTGCTCGGCAAACCGCCGCGTATGCATCGTGATGTGGTCACGGTGCCGCCTGATTTGGCCGCACTGGACATCTCGAGTATCGAATTAAAGGATGCGGCTTATCGGGTTTTGCGTCTGCCCACAGTAGCCGATAAATCATTTTTGATTACAATCGGCGATCGCTCCGTGGGCGGGTTAACGGCACGTGATCAATTCATTGGCCCCTGGCAGATACCGGTCGCTGATTGCGCGGTGACCTTGATGGGCTATAACGCTGATCTGGGCGAAGCCATGGCAATGGGCGAGCGCACGCCGATTGCGATTATTGATGCGCCTGCTTCGGGCAGGATGGCGGTGGGCGAAGCGATCACCAATATTGCCGCTGCCGACATTAAACATATTTCAGACATCAAACTTTCTGCAAACTGGATGGCCGCTGCCGGCGTGCCCGGCGAAGATGCAAAATTATTTGCCACTGTGAAAGCCGTTGGCATGGAGCTTTGTCCGGCGCTGGGCATTTCGATTCCAGTTGGCAAAGATTCACTGTCTATGAAAACCGCCTGGCTTGATAAGGATGAAAAAAAGCAGGTGATTGCGCCGGTCTCCCTTATTATTTCTGCCTTCGCACCCGTGCAGGACGCGCGCGCGACGCTCACTCCTGAGCTTTCCACTAGCGATGCTGACAGCGAGCTCATTCTGATTGATCTCGGCGCCGGTAAAAATCGTCTGGGTGCCTCTGCACTTGCACAGGTGTATGGGCAAGTCGGCAATGATGCGCCCGATGTGGATGATGCCCATGCACTCAAATCGTTTTTTAGCGCCGTTCGTGAGCTCGCGAGCGACCATAAAATTTTAAGTTATCACGATCGCTCGGATGGCGGTCTGCTGGTCACGCTGGCGGAGATGATGTTTGCATCCCATGTCGGTGTGTCCATTTATATGGATACCCTGATCTTCAGCGAAAAAGAAACCGATGTTGATGATTACGATGTGACCGCAACGTCCAAAAAGCTGGGTGAGAACGATGCCTTGCTGGCGGCGCTATTTAACGAAGAGCTCGGTGCAGTGATCCAGATTCGCAAGTCTGATCGTGGCGACGTGATGCAAACCTTGCGTGATGCCGGTCTGGCACGTATGAGCCATATCATCGGCCATTTGAATGTCACTGATGAGCTACGTATTATTCGTGGCAGCAAGCCCGTGCTGGCTGAAGCACGTGTCACATTGCAACGCGCATGGTCCGAGACCAGCTATCTAATTCAATCGCTGCGGGATAATTCCGAAACGGCGAAGCAGGAATATGACCGGATTTTGGATGTTAAAAATCCTGGCCTGAACGCCAAAATGACCTACAACGTAACCGAGAATCCAGCCGCATCGTTTATTGCTACGGGCGCGCGTCCCAAGATGGCGATACTGCGTGAACAAGGTGTGAACGGCCAGCTTGAAATGGCCCATGTCTTTACCAAAGCAGGCTTTGAAGCGCATGACGTGCATATGAGCGACATCATTGCCGGGCGAGTGCGCCTGCAGGATTTTAAAGGCTTCGCGGCCTGCGGTGGCTTCTCATACGGCGACGTGCTCGGTGCGGGCGAGGGCTGGGCTAAATCCATTTTATTCAATGCCCGCGCGCGTGATGAATTTGAAGGATTTTTTAATCGCAGCGATTCTTTTGCGCTTGGTGTGTGCAATGGCTGTCAAATGATGTCAAATTTGCACACCATTATTCCGGGCGCTGAAAACTGGCCGCATATGGAACGTAATAAAAGCGAGCAGTATGAATCCCGCACCGTCATGCTGGAAATTCGCGAGTCACCTTCCATCCTGTTTGCCGGCATGGCCGGTTCGCGTTTGCCGATTGCAACAGCACACGGTGAAGGTCAGGCGGTGTTTAAAGATCAGGCTCAGCAGGATGCCGTGCGGTGGCTGACAGCAGCCCATTTTGTAGATAGCTACGGATGTGTAACGGAATCATTCCCTGCGAATCCGAATGGCTCACCGCTCGGCATGACGGCATTCACCACGCCCGATGGACGTTTCACGATTATGATGCCGCATCCGGAACGGGTGGCGTTGAATGTGAATTTGTCATGGCATCCTAAACCGTGGGCCAGCGCATCGCGCGAAAGCCCGTGGATGCGGATGTTCAGGAATGCGCGAGCTTGGGTGGCTTGAGTCTGATCCGCTAGATCTGCATCTGCGGCGGTAAATGAACCAATCTGATCGATCAGGCAAGTCGGCTAATTTTCAAACCGCGCCCCGAATGCGTCGGCATATTGCGATTCGCCAAACTCGAAATGCAAATCAGGATGCTCACCCAGATAGGTTGCCTCGACCGTAACTTTGACATAGCGATCCAGTTTTTTCCAGATGGCATAGCTTAAGGTGCGGGCAATATCGGCAGGGCGCTCACCCGCGCGAATTTCATGATCGGCAATCAACACCAGTGCGGTTGCGTCGTTGACGCGGGCGCGATCAACCTCTTCAGGCTTGCTCCAGTGAGTCGTGAACACCTCAACCACTGACGGGATTTCACGCGGCAACAATGGCGATACCGATACTTCCAATCGATATAGGTTGCCTGCTCTGGCAAATTGCACCTGAATTTGATTACTCATGTTTATACGTTAATCGAAACCCTCTGGCGGCGCAATGCCAGGCGGCAAATCCGTTAGGTTTATTTGAATCAGCTAAAAAGGGCGTTAATAAAGTGCGTGAATAAAGGGCCTGAACAAATAAAAAGGCGACCTATACAGGTCGCTTTTTATTTACTGCATAAATGCTACAGACAAACTGGATTACTCCGTTTTACGTTAGGCAAATTATTGCGTGATACTTGCCTTTTCGCGCAGGCTTTTTACCAGTGCGGAGACTTGTTCTTGCTGGGCGCGCTGACGAATATTTTCTTTAACCTCGTCAAACGCGGGCACTTTCATGTCTCGCACATCGTCCAGGCGAATCACGTGATAGCCAAACGGTGATTTGACGGGTGTGGTGGTCAGGCCACCTTTAGCAAGCGCTTTCAATGCATTGCCGAATTCAGGCACATAGCGTCCAGCAGGACCCCAATCGAGATCGCCACCATTGTCTTTGGAACCGGTGTCTTTCGATTTTTCTTTGGCAAGCTTCTCAAAGCTTTCACCACGGCCGAGGTTGGCGATGATGGTCTTGGCTTCGTCTTCTGTATCGACCAGAATATGGCGTGCTTTGTATTCCTTACTGCCAGCCTGTACCAGCGCTGCATCAAAGTTCGCTTTCAACTGTGCGTCAGAAATGGGGTTGGCTTTGACAAAGTCATCAAAATAAGCGCGGATAAGTACGGCTTGGCGAGCCATATCCATTTGCGCTGCAACGGTACTGTCTCTGTCCATGCCTTTTTTGCGAGCCGCTTGAGAAAGAATTTCGCGGTTGATCAATTCATCGCGAATAGCGGCGCCCACTTCGGGTGAAGACGGTTGGCCTGAAGCCTCGCGCTCACGGTTCATCGCATCAAAATAAGCCTTAGGAATGACAACCCCATTCACGGTAAGGCCGCTGGATGCGCCGGGTGCGGCTTTGCCGACTTTGGCCGCTTTTTCGGCTTTGGCCTGGGCGAAAGCAATAGGGGCTGAAACAACAAAAGCAAGTGCAGCTGCAGTGCCGATAGAAGCGGTGATGGTTTTCATTTTGAATTGCATGAGTTTTCCTTAACAAAAAAATAAAACGAAGAGTGTGCTACCCGGTACGAAACACAAATTACGAAATGCAAAATACCAAATACAAGATAAAAAATACAGAAATACAAAAATACAGAAATACAGAAATACAAAAAGCATAAAAATACAAAAACAGCCGATAAAAATCTACAAAATCTTAAAAAATCGTAATAAACCTATAACGTGCGCGCATCAATTTTCAAAGCATGAATCTGGGTTGTCATTAAATCATCTAGCAATGCATAAATCATGCGGTGCCTTGCCACTAACGGTTTGCCCGCGAATGCTGCAGACACGATCATCAATTCAAAATGCGATTCTGCTGAATCCTGATCGGCCAGCCTGTTACGTGCCGCGTGTTGCGTAGCGCCCGCATGGCCCGCGTGCGATCGGGAGTCGTCAATGACCTCAAGTCGTGCCGGATTCAGGGCCTGTAAACGGCTCTCGATTTGTTCGCGAACAGAGCTCATTTAGGCGGGGAATACTTTCTTGAATGGCTTAACCGTAACGCTTGAATACACATTGGCCTTGCTGTAAGGGTCTTCTGAAGCCCAGGCGATAGCGACTTCGCGCGAGGCAAATTCCGCCACAATCAGTGAACCCGAAAAGCCGGCGGGGCCCGGGTCTTCAGCATCAATTGATGGATGCGGCCCCGCCAATAGCAGGCGGCCTTCTGCCTGCAGGGCTTTCAAACGCTCGACGTGCGCGGGGCGATTAGCCATGCGACGTTCAAGTGCTCCGGGCAACTCTTCGCAGATAATCGCATAAAACATCAGATTTCTTTCACGGCGGGATGGATAGTTGCTTTTGTATTTGCGTGCTGACTGGATGCTCTTCCATCAACCACATCATTCGCATTTATGGCTGTACCTGCATCGGCAGAAATAACGGCAGTCAATTTATCGTCTTCATCTTTGGGCATGTACGGATATAGCCAAAACAGCTGAGCAACAATAAAAATCATGAACAGTGCCATGTCGCCAAATGTTTTGAAATAAAGCCAAACATCAGTTGACTGGTAATAAACAAAATAGAGATTTAGCAAGGCGACAAATATCAAAAAGCTCATCCAGGCCAGTGAAAGCTTGCGCCAAATAATATCGGGGGCCTGTATCTGGCCATTAAAAATCACCGCGATAGGATTTTTTTTGAAAACAAATTGGGCGATACCAATAACAATCGACATGATCGTAAACAATACCGTCGGCTTCCATTTGATAAACATTTCATTTTTGAAAATGATCGTTGCACCACCGGCTAAAACGATAATGCCAAGACCGATCCAGGTCATGAGCTGTACTTTTTTGCCACTCAGCTTCAGATAGGCAACCTGCAACAGGGTCGCCACAATAGCGACCGCCGTGGCGACGTAGATGTCGAACATTTTGTAGGCGGCAAAAAACAAAATGATCGGAAAAAATTCGAACAGCAGTTTCATTAAATAGTGGTTTGCGTGAGAATAATCAGTAACTTAGCATTATCGCATTTTTCGGCAAAGTGTGACCACCGCCATTATTCACGTCTTCATGACTTCGGGGGCGATCGCAATAGGGAGGTCGCAATAGATTTAATGCAGTCGCGTCCATTTAGCGTGTTCAGCCTCAATCAAAGCGCGCGTATCTAGCGGAAATCCTGGTTGCGCAGCTACGGTGCGGGCTTCTTCATAAAATCCGGCACGCTCATCCGGTAAATAGGTGTTGAACACATCAAAGGCAAAACGCATCAGTGCGGCATCACCCGTGCGAATGGCGGTGATGGCAAAATTTAGATTCAATAGTCGCCACGGGCGTTCCGGATTGGAACGTTCTAGGTCGGCTGCAAGCGAGGGCGCCAAATGGTCAATAAAGCCTTGCATCATCGCGTAAGCGGCAGCGGTTTCTTGTTTAGAGCTCGCCTCGTTAGCGCGATACGCCAGCGCGTTTACAATGGGCTCAGGCGAGGCAATCGATAAATCATGACGCATTGCCCACAACCCGACTCCAAGCATGACGGCATATAATTCGCCTCGGAACGTCGCCAATTCAAACCGGTCCAACCATGGATCCAGCTCCGTTGCGCAGCGTAGTGTTTCATCTGCTGCTGCGTCGGCATTGGCCATCGGTAAAGGGCTATCGGCACCATATTGTGCATCTAGTTGATCCGATACCGTTAAAAAATCCGCGATAGCAGCAACGAGTACGATAGGGTCACTTGCCCCTACAGTTGCGCCGTGGTTACTGAGTCCGCTCAAGCGCTCGCGGTAAGCCGCATTCACGGCGGCGGCAAGTGGTATGAACCGCACTGCGAGCGTTTTATCTGCTGGCGCGTTCATGATGCTGGCATCTTTGAGTGCCAATCGAATCGGCTTTATGGTGGTCATGATGTTTTTAATCCTGCTGTCAATGCTGCTTTTAATCGTATCTGCCGCGGTTTGCTTTGTGCGGGATTCAGTTTGTTATGATGCATAGTTGCCTGAATAGTTTTAATAATTAACAAAAAAGCAGTGAAAATTTTGAACAATTTTGATTTGCATAACCACAGCATTGCCTCCGATGGCCTACTGACATCGTCCGCACTCATTGCGCTTGCCGTAAACAACGGTTGTGATGCGTTAGCTTTGACTGACCATGACACCACCGCAGGTTTGGTAGAGGCACAAAAGGCGGCTGATGCACTTAATCTCCGGTTTATTCCGGGCGTGGAAATTTCTGTCTCGTGGACGCCGAATGCGGACGCGAAGTCTACAACGTTGCACATCGTCGGGCTAGGCTTTGATGCGGAGAACCCGGTTTTGGCAGCAGGGCTAAATGGCATTCGCGAGGGCCGGACGGCACGTGCCAGATTGATGGGGGATGATTTTGCGCGCATCGGCATGCACGGTATGTTTGAAGCGGCTTATGAATTTGCTGAAAATAAATCCATGATTGGCCGTACCCATTTTGCCCGCGCTTTGGTGGCCAGAGGTGAAGTCAATGGCGTGGGTAAAGCCTTCAATCGCTATCTAACGCCAGGCCGCCCTGGATTTGTAACGCATCGCTGGGCTTCACTCGGTGATGCGCTGGCCTGGATTATGGCGGCGGGTGGTGTGGCTGTAATGGCGCATCCAGGACGCTATAAATTGCAAAAAACTGAAATGACCCAGTTGCTGGGTGAATTTAAAGATTTAGGGGGGCGCAGTATTGAAGTGATGACTGGAAGCCATTCGCCGCCACAGTTTCGCGAATATGCGTTACGGGCTAAAGAGTTTGGTTTTTTGGCTTCACGTGGTGCGGATTATCACGGCCCCGGAGAAAGCCATTATGAACCGGGTCAGGTGCCCTTATTGCCGGATGATTTAACGCCCGTCTGGAGCGTGTTGTGATGGCATTCAATAATCCATGAGTCAATTTTTCGCTCTTCACCCTACGCACCCGGAAAGTCGCTTGATCAAACGCGCGGTCGCGATTGTGCGCAGTGGCGGAGTGATCGCTTATCCAACTGATTCCTGTTACGCCCTGGGTTGCCATATTGGCGACAAAACAGCAATGGAGCGTATACGCAAAATTCGCGATGTGGATGAGCGCCACCATTTCACGCTGGTATGCCGCGATCTTTCCGAAATTGGCACTTTTGCCAAAGTAAATAATGCCCAATATCGGCTTTTAAAAGCGCACACGCCGGGCAGCTATACGTTCATCCTGCAAGCTAGCCGCGAGCTGCCGAGGCGGCTTGCGCACCCCAAGCGGGCCACCATCGGCGTGCGCGTGCCGCAGCATCTTGCTACTCAGGCGCTGCTTGCAGAATTAAACGAACCGATGCTGTCGTCTACCTTGATGCTTCCGGGAGATGATGAGCCATTAAACGATGCTGAAGAAATTCGGGCAAAGCTAAATCATCAGCTCGATTTAATTCTGGATGGTGGTGCCTGCGGGATTGAGCCTACCACCGTGATTGATTTATCCGAAGATCAACCCATCTTAGTAAGGCGTGGTAAAGGTGATGTGGCCGTATTCGGCTTCGATGATAGCGATTTGACGTAAATTTCGCAGATTTCTGCGCCTAAGACATTTTCTTTCCGATATTCTCTTTTTAGTTTCCGTATTTTCATTATTTACTTTGTCAAAGCGTCCATGGACTTAGCTTTAATTATTCAGAGAATTGCCATCTTCGCGATCCCGCTGATTTTTGCGATTACGCTACATGAAGCTGCTCACGCGTTTGCGGCACGATATTTTGGCGATAACACCGCCTACATGATGGGGCGCATGACCTTGAATCCCATCAAGCATATTGATCCCATTTGGACCCTGTTGGTGCCGTTGGTGCTGGTGCTAATGTCGAGTCCATTTGTGTTTGGTGCAGCCAAGCCGGTTCCGGTGAACTTTGGCGCGCTCAGAAATCCCAAGCGCGATTCAATTTGGGTCGCGTTAGCAGGGCCACTGGCGAATTTTGCGATGATGGCGGGCTGGGCGATTGTGGTTAAAGTAGCGCTCCTGATGGGTGCGGAAGCCAGTAATGGGGGGCCGCTCGCCTATATCGCTTTGGTCGCGCAGGCGGGCATTGTTGTGAATGTGCTGTTGATGATATTCAACCTGTTTCCATTGCTGCCACTGGATGGCGGGCGCGTCGTGGCGGGACTGCTCCCCCCTAAATTGGCGTATTCGTATTCGCGCCTTGAGCCCTACGGCATGTTCATCCTGATTGCTTTACTCATAACAGGCGCGTTTGGTTCCATCATGACGCCCCTAGTGGACAGCAGCCTGAAAGCGGTATACTCTATTGTAGGAATTTCCTGAAGCGCTAGAATTTAGCTATCCGCCTCCCGGCGATGTATAGACTGCGCAAGGATTCGAATCCGGTTGTAACTTGAATTCGCGATAATGCATCCGCCATTTTTTTTGATGGTTTGGTGCTTAAAGGTTGGCTGTTTAGGTGTTAAAAAAACCGCGCGATGTTTCATCAACCGGTTCGCCCAATCAAAACTAAAACCAATAGCAAAATACTTGTATACCGTTGTTATTTTTGTTTTTTTGCTTTGCGCGGCATTAATTTTTTAAGCGCCATCACTCCAATTATCGCCACCCCAAACCAGCACGCAAATTTTTTTGCTTAATGTGCTTAATGTGCTAAAGGGCTTGATCCCTCACTATGTTTCCTGACCGCGTTTTATCTGGCATGCGCCCTACCGGGCGTCTGCATTTGGGCCATTATCATGGCGCATTAAAAAACTGGGCAAAGCTGCAGCACGAGCATCCCTGTTATTTCTTTGTCGCCGACTGGCATGCATTAACGACCCACTATGAGACGCCCGACGTTATCGAGCAATATACCTACGACACGGTGATCGACTGGATCGCCGCCGGGGTAGACCCTTCGCAGGCGACCATGTTCGTACAATCAAAAGTGCCGCAGCATGCGGAGCTAACATTGCTGCTATCGTTTTTTACGCCAATTTCCTGGCTTGAGCGGGTGCCGACCTATAAAGATCAGGTTGAAAAGCAAGCGCAGTTTGGCCGGGATTTGACGACTTACGGATTTCTCGGCTATCCGCTGATGCAGGCAGCCGATATTCTGATTTATCGGGCCAATTTGGTGCCCGTAGGCGAGGATCAGGTTTCGCATATTGAGTTGACGCGAGAAATTGCGCGGCGCTTTAATCATTTATTTGGCCGAGAAAAAGGTTTTGAAGAAAAAGCCGAAGCCGCGATCAAAAAACTGGGCTCCAAAAAAGCCAAGCGTTACAACGAACTGCGTACGCAATATCAGCAGGAAGGCAATGCTGAAGCGCTTGAGATAGCCCATGAATTGCTGGGTGATGTGCAGAATCTATCCATGGGTGACCGTGAGCGGTTATTCGGCTTCCTCGAAGGCGGCGGTAAAGTCATATTGCCCGAGCCGCAAGCCTTGCTGACAGAAACCTCACGTTTGGTAGGTATTGACGGCGAGAAAATGTCGAAGAGCTATGGCAATACCATCGATCTGCGTGAATCTGAAGAGGGCGTCACCAAAAAAATTCGTACCATGCCGACCGATCCCGCACGCATACGTCGCACCGATCCAGGCGATCCTGAAAAGTGTCCGGTATGGACGCTGCATCAGGTTTATTCAGATCAAACCGCCCGTGATTGGGTGGTGCAAGGCTGCAAAACGGCAGGCATTGGTTGCCTTGAATGCAAGCAGCCTGTGATTGACGGCATCATCAAAGAATTAAAGCCGATGCGCGAGCGTGCCGCACCTTTCGAAGAAGATCCCACGCTGGTCAAAAACATTATTGCAGATGGCTGTGAAAAAGCCCGCGATACCGCTGAGGAAACCATGCGTGATGTGCGTGATGCCATGGGTTTGAATTACCGATGAACGACTGGCGGCATGTGGTGTGGGCATTGAAACTGGCCTTGAAGCTGCCCTTGAGGCTGATTTCAAGACTCACGCTGGGGTTGGCATCACAGCTGGCATTCAGTGCGCTATTGTTAAGCGTAAGCTTGATCAGCATCCATGCCTTAGCCTCATCTTTGCCTACGGGCAAAACCCGATTTAGTTTTGTTGATCAATTAGGCGATCCAGCGCGTCCCGTCACCATCTGGATGTTTGTTCCGGATGGATGTGATGCAACCTGTCCTTTGCAATTTGTGATGCATGGGGCGCAGCGCAACGGCGAGACCTATCTTGATGACTGGAGCGGGTTTGCGAAAGAGCGTAAATTTATTGTCATCGCCCCCGAGTTTAGTCGGCAATATTTCCCCCGCGATGATGACTACAGTTTAGGTCGCTCAACGACTGAAAAGGATGTCAATAAATGGGCCTTTGCCGCCCCCGACCATTTGTTTGATGAGCTGAAATCTCGCTATGGATTTACGACTGCAAGCTATCGTTTATTCGGTCATTCAGCGGGTGGACAATTTGTTCATCGCCTGCATTTATTTTATCCGGATCATCATGCCAGCCCAATTATCGCGGCAAACCCTGGCTGGTACACACAGTTTGAATGGGGCATTGATAAAAACGGTGACGCGTCGAAATTTAAATTCCCCTACAACACTATCGGTTCACGCATTGATGAAGCCCGCGCCCGGGCCGCGCTAAGTCGCGCCTTTGTACTGATGCTGGGCGATAAAGATATTGACGCCAACGATGCCAGCCTGAATCACAGCGCCGGGGCAGATGCGCAAGGCCTTGATCGATTTCAGCGAGGACAGAATTTTTTGCTCAACGCAAAAGCGGCGGCTCAAAATCTGCGGGCGACAGCGGAAGTCAAGGCTGGTGCGTTGGCTGATGTTGAGCAAACATGGAACTGGCAATCCATTATCGTGCCTGGCGTGGCGCATGACAATGCAGCAATGGCAAAGGCGGCGGTTGAATTTATGTATGCTCACCCTGAAAGTCTTGCCGACCAAAAACGACGCAGCGATGTGATCAACAAAGCAAATCATAAAGCGGAGCCAAAATGACGGTTGAGTTGGTTGTGAACAACGCTGCGGCGGATAAGGCCATGCAGCCCTCGCTGGATATGGCAATGCCGCTCGCCCGCATCAAAGGTGAGGTGATGACAGAAATGCCGGCTGATTTATTTATTCCGCCGGATGCGCTATCCATTATTCTTGAGCAGTTTGAAGGGCCGCTTGATTTATTGCTGTATTTGATTCGTCGCCATTCGCTGGATATTCTGGATATTCCTATGGCGAGCCTGACTCGTCAGTATATGACCTACATCGAAGCGATGCGCGATACGCAGCTCGAATTAGCCGGCGACTATTTGCTCATGGCGGCGATGTTGATCGAGATAAAAACCCGCATGCTATTGCCGCGTCCCCCCAAGGAAGTTGAGCAGGAAGGTGAAGATCCCCGGGCCGAGCTGGTACGTCGTCTGCTTGAATACGAACAGGTGAAATCAGCGGCACAGGCAATCGATACCATGCCGCGTATCAACCGTGATTTTTCGGTAGTCGATGTGATGGTTGAAACCAGCCTGGTGAAGCGCGTACCCACGGTGCTGATGGCGGATTTAACTGAAGCCTGGCGGGTGATTTTGAATCGCGCCAAGGCCACGCAAAAACACCGGGTTGGTCGCGAAGAGCTTTCCGTAAGAGCGCAGATGAGCCGCATCATGCGTCAGTTAGCGGGAAAAAATTACGTGTTATTTGAAGAGTTATTTACCTCGGAAGAAGGCGTGGCCATGGTCGTGGTGACGTTTCTGGCGGTGCTGGAAATGGCGCGTGAATCGCTGCTGGATATTTCCCAAACTTCGCCATTTGAACCGATTTATGTGAAATTACGCGACGCCGAAATGCCCGCGCTTGTGTCTTGAACCGCGCTTTAAGTCGCGGGTTTAGTCGCGTTTTTAGCCCCATCTTTAAACCCATTTTTAATACATCAACTGCTGTCAAGAAGTGATGAACGCCATGTCCAATGAACAAGCTAATCTGAACGCTAATCAATCTCCGCCTGAACCGCTTAATCCATCTGCTGAGCCTGCCGAGCTCACCACTGCTTTGGTGTCCGCGGGTGATCTGGCTGGCGATTCCAATCAGGAAGTGGCAACAGCAGACGCTTTTGCGGTTGATACCACCATCGATATTGCGGAAGCCAAACGGGCGCTTGAAGCGGTCCTGCTTGCCGCTTCGGAGCCTTTGCCTTTGCCGGAATTAAAGAAAATATTTGACGGCGACTTAAGCGTGGACATCGTGCGCAGCCTGCTGGATGAATTGCGCGATGAATGGGCGGGGCGCAGTGTGGAATTGGCCTTCGTTGCCAGCGGTTATCGGTTTCGCATCAAGCCGGATTATCAAAAATATCTTGATCGTTTATCCAACGAAAAGCCACCGCGTTATTCACGGGCCGTACTGGAAACGCTTGCCATCATCGCCTACCGCCAGCCGGTAACGCGTGCGGATATTGAAGATATTCGCGGCGTAGCGGTTTCGCCACATATTCTCAAAACCCTTGAGGATCGTGGGTGGATCGATGAAATTGGCCATAAAGATGCGCCGGGTCGCCCCGCATTATTCGCCACGACGCAGCATTTTCTGGACGACTTGAATCTGCTTTCGCTCGAACAGCTGCCACCGCTGCATGAGCTGCAGGCCACGCTTGATATGTCGCAGGTAGGTGTAGTCGGTGCTATATATGGAGGAGGTGTAACCGCATCCCTACCCGGTGTGGCTGAATATGCAGGCATAACGAACAATCAGCATGATGCGGCCGAGTATGCAGCAGAAAATGTTGCGGAAAAAATCAAGCTGGATGATGGTCAACTGCATGATGTTCAATCACATGACCTTCAACTACAGAGCGCTCAACTACACGAAGCTCATCAAGACCCCCTTGCCATACCGGACAAAAACCATGCTGAACACTCACCAGCGCAGGGCCACTCTGCTAGCCCTAACGCAAACGCTGACGCAAACCCTAACCCTAACCTTGAATCAAACGGAGCCCCATCATGATTAAGCGAGTCGTCATAAGCGCGCCAGCGCGAGGCTACGTAGATGGGCGTTTCATCGGCGAGGAGAAAGAGCCGCGCGATGGCGCAGCCGGTGGTCGTGGACGCCGCGGTAAATCCAACGCAAACGCAGACAGCATTTTAGGCAGCGTGCCGGGAATCGGCAAAGGCCGTGGTGCCGGAAAAGGTACTGGCACCGGACGTACGGGTGGACGCGGCAAACCCCGTGGCGCTCAAGGTGGTGCTACCGGCGGCGCGGGTGTCGCTGACAACATTGGCAACACGACTGCAAAACGCCGTAGCCGAACCGGACGACCACGAGGCGTGGTTCATACCGGCGGAGGTGTTGAAGGCGGAAGTGTTGGTCAAGCGCCACGCGGACGCCGACCAGGCGCTGGCAGCCAAACTGGACCTAGGCAAGGCGGTCAAGGTCAGGGCAAAGCCAGAGGGCAGGGTCGACCCCGCGCCGATGGGAATGGCAATGGTAGTGGTAATGGTAATGGACAGGGTGCTAGCCTTTTTGGTGGCGGAATAAACGCCACAGGTCGCGGTGGTCACGGCGGTGGTGCAGGCGGCGGCAGGACAGGCTCAGGCATGCCGGGTGCGCTCGGTGCTGATGGTCGTCCGCCGATGCGTAAAAGCCGTGGTGCCAAAAAAACCCCGTTCCGTTCCTCGCCCAATCACCAGCAGCCGCTGATGTCACCTACGCAGGGTTCAGATATTCGGCGTTTTGGGGATGAATCAAAATCCGGTCAATTTGCTGAAGCATTGGCCGCGAGTGCCAATGTGAAGCGCGAGCGTCTGCACAAGGTGCTGGCCCAATCCGGCCATGGTTCACGCCGTGATATGGAGATACTGATTTCCTCAGGCCGCCTGATGGTCAATGGCATCGTTGCCACTGCCGGTACGCAGGTCGCGCCGGGCGACAATGTATTGCTTGATCTACGTCCGATCAAACTTAAATTCAGCGAAGATTTGCCTCGTGTGTTGCTCTATCACAAGCCGGAAGGCGAGATCGTCACCACCAATGATCCAGGTAATCGAATCACCGTGTTTGATAATTTGCCACGCGTTGAAAACGGTAAATGGGTGTCGGTGGGCCGCCTCGACATCAACACCTCGGGTCTGCTAATTTTTACCACCAGTGGCGAACTGGCCAATCGTTTTATGCATCCGCGTTATGAAGTCGAGCGTGAATATGCGGTGCGAATTTTGGGTGAGCTTACCGAAGATCAGGGAAAGCGTTTGCTTGAAGGCATTGTCATTGATAGTGATGACGCGAAGCGGATGGATCATGATGAGCCGCTAGAAGATTATGCGGAATTTGAGCGTGATGACCATGAAGATCATGTGGCTCACGCGTTGGTGCAGGCTGAACATGCCGAAAACGCGCAAGATGAACATGATGGCCTTGATGATTACGATCAGCGGCCTGCCGACTTCGGCCGTGGCAACAGCAACGGCAACACTAATGGCAATGTTGCGCAACCCGCTCAACCTATTAAGCCTGTTCAGATCGATGCCCAACGTTTTGCAGCAAAGCCTGCAGCGCCTATCAGAGACGGTCTGGCAAGATTTGATTCGATTGAGAAACGCGGTGGCGAAGGCGTTAACCAGTGGTATCACGTCGTCATCAAGGAAGGTCGTAATCGCGAAGTTCGTAAAATGTTTGAAATGCTCGGTCTTACCGTGTCACGTTTAATCCGTATTCGCTTCGGCAAAATCGAGCTGCCACCGCGTCTAGCACGCGGCAAAATGATGGAGCTTGAACCGGCACAGGTGAAGAGCGTGCTGGCATCCGCGGGCATGGTGATTGAAGGTGCGGCCGCTCCGCTACCGGCAGGTGCTGGCGCAGGAGCACGTTTGGATAAGAACAATAGCAGACGCAGTGGCCGCGACGGAAAACCAGGGCCAGAAGGGCATGCGCAAGGGCAGCGGCAAGGGCAAAGAACGCGTCCTACACGCGAGCCGCGCGATCCAAGACCTGCGCGTAATCCTCGCACCCCGCCGCGTGGCTCGCAGGTGCCACGTGATTTTGTGGCCGGTGGCGATACTTCTGCTGCTTCGCAAACAGCTCAATGGGATGAAAATGGTGCGCCGATTCTGGCCTCCCCTGATGGCGTCGAAGGCGCTGCACATTTAATCGGCCAACCCGCAGGGCCGCGCGATGCACAACCCAGAGAGGCGCGTGATGGGCAACGCAACAAGCGGCGTTCACGCGGCGGTCGCGGCACGCGTGGTGGTCGAGATGTTCGCACCGGTGAGCGTGACGGCGGCCCACAGGATATCAGTGGTAATGATGCGGTCGGCCATGCGGATGCCGACAATCAGAATCGCTCATTGGCGCCCCGCATGGCGCAGGATTTTTCAGGGGCGGATGACAATAGGGGCAACAGCGTGCAGTCACTGCAAGCTACAGATGGTGCCGCGTTAGGTACAGCGCGTCAGCCTCATGCTGGCCGTGGTCGATCGCGACGTAACCTGCGCGGACGCACCTCGCGTGGGCCACGCACAGAGCATGCGACGCCCGCCCCGGCGCCAAAAGAAAATAACGGCAACGAGTAGTTGAACGGTTGAATAATGGAATGGTGGAGCGTTCGCCAAACCGGTCGGGATGGACATAACAGCGGATATATTCCAGCGAGATGGATCGGCCACTATTTTATGGAGGCATAGATTCGATGGCCTTATTTAACGTTGCAGCTCCTCGCGCGTAATTAAAAAAACCACGCCATCACCGGCACTGGTTTCCAGCCAGGTCAACGCCAATTGCGGAAACGCGGCCTCCACGGCGTCGCGATTAAACCCGACTTCCATGACCAGCAAACCATACTCACTCAAATGGGCAGGCGCATCGCGCAGGATAGTGCGGACATGATCAAGCCCGTCCTCACCGCTCGCCAGCGCCATGGCCGGCTCCCGACGATATTCATCGGGGAGTGCGCGCATTGATGCCGCTGTCACATAGGGTGGATTGGTCAGGATGAGGTTGTATTTTCGGCCTGCCAGACTGCTGAACAAATCCGAATGCATAACCGTGATGCGCCCGGCTAATGCATAGTCTGTGATGTTTATTTTCGCCACCTCGAGCGCATCGTCCGAGAGATCAACCGCATCAACGGTTGCGTTTGGAAACGTTAACGCGGCAACAATGGCCAGGCAAGCAGAGCCGGTGCAAAGATCCAGCACCCTCGTCATCGTCGCGGCATCATCCACCCACGGTGCCAATTCATCACGCAGTAATTCCGCGATAAACGAGCGCGGCACTATCACCCGCTCATCGACATAAAAACGATGTGGCCCCAGCCACGCCTCATGCGTCAGATAAGCGGCCGGGATGCGTTCGCTTACGCGCCGATTGATCATGCCGCTAATCTGATCCCGCTCGGCGGGGCTTACGCGGCGCTCCCATACGCCATCCAGTTCATCTAGCGGCAGTTGAAGCGTATGCAGCACCAGATAAACCGCCTCGTCGAATGCATTCAATGAGCCGTGCCCAAAATATAACTTAGCCTCAATGAAGGCCTGCTCGGCGTACTCAACGCAGTCGCCCAGCGTATTGAGTGAGGTATTGTGTGTTTCACTCATGCGTCGGGACTGACATCGTGGGCGCGGCTGGCAGGCCCAATTAGCGCACCGTTGCGCGCTGCCAGCAGCGGGCCAACACGGTCTTCAACATATTTTTTAAGCGGTGCTTTTGCGCCCAGCATAAAAAATAATTCTGTCATCACAAACAAGGGCCCCATTGCCAGACCGATGATGTCGTCCACAAACGCAGGTTTCAAGCCTTCAAATTGGTGGCCTATAAATTGAATCACCCAGCCGAGTATAAAAACCCCGGCTGCCAAGCCAAGACCCTCACCAGTACTAGCTTCCAGGGCAATCATCGATGCCAGCACAAGATTCATTAATAAATAAAACACCATGGCCAAACCAAGCGGTCGATCCAGCATCAAATAATAAATTGCCGCGACCAGTGCGCCCGCCATGCCCATATTGATGGCGCCGATACGGATGTAGACCAGTGCCAGAATGACGCCGAAAACAATCATCGGTATGCCCACAAAATGCGTCGCAATATTGCGGCGATCACGATGATACGCGGCATATTGCGTGATGTGCTGTTCAAGGTTACGCATAGTTAGCGACGATTTCAGTAGTAGTGTGAATAGCCGCAGTTTAGCAAATGCACGTCTGATGTTGCGTCTGACGCGGTGTCTCTTGCGAAACAACGCGCTCAAAGATTAACTACTAACCACTACTTGCGCATCACCAGCGCCACACCCATTGCCGTTACCGCCAAACCAGCAATTGCCAGCATTGATAATGTTTCACCAAACAATATCCAAGCCATCACCGCTGTCACCGCAGGCGTGAGAAAAAACAGGCTTGCTACTTGAGATGCAGCCCCGCGCCGAATCATCAAATACAGCAGACTGATGGCGCCAATCGAGAGCACCACAGCGAGCCAAAATAATGCGCCTATAAATTGTGGTGTCCACGATATGTGCCGCGTTTCGAACAACAGCGCCAATACCGCCAGAACTATGCCAGTGGCGCTATATTGAATGACCCCGCCCGTGCGCAAATCCATGGTCGCGCAAAAACGTTTTTGATACAGCGTGCCTGCCGTGATCCCGCACAGAGCCAGCGTCGCAGCGGCCAGGCCTGCGCCATGCATATGGCCGACGCTGAATTTACTTGCGATCACTAACGCCACGCCAGCCACCCCGAGCGTCATGCCAAACCATTGCCGCGCATTCAAGCGCTCGCCCAGCAACAAATGCGCAAACACCGCAGTTGCCACGGGTTGCAGACCCGCGATCATCGCTACAAAACCCAGCGGCAGTTCATGCACAATCGCGTACAAAACGCCGGACAAATAAGTCGCATGTACCAGCAGCCCGGCAACCGCAATGTGCATCACTGCAAGCGGATTTTTCGGCCACGGTGCACGCATCGCCAGCGACATCACCAGCAAGATCGTTACTACCAGCATCATGCGTAATACCGTGAGTGTGAATGGCTCTGCATAGGGGATGCCATATTTCGAACCGATAAAACCGGTGCTCCACAGCAACACAAAGGCAGCCGGTGCAGCGGCGATCCAGGGTGGGGAAGGGCTTGAGCTTGGGGCGCTGACGGTGGCGGGTGAAGGCATGTGCAGTAAGTGGGTAAATATTAGTGCGGAGGTGTAGGGCGATTATCGCCCACATGACGACGCGGCTGACTACAAACTGTTTTGCTTTGCAGTATGCAATAATTTATTTTTGATGAAACTCGTTTATTAGCGGGGAATTTGAAGCATAAGTGGCTGAAGATATCCGCCAAATGGCGATCTGGCTACACAGCGCAACTTTCATGCAATTTGCGCTGCCCGATTTGATGCGTATCAATCGCCAAGTTTCACAATAGCCAGTATCGTTCATGTTCGGTCTGCTAAAGTAGGACGATGGTATCCATAAATCGAGCATAGATCAAACGTGTATAACAACCATAAAAATTTCAAAAAATAGCGGGAGGAACATTTAGTGAAACTCAAAAATCCGAAAGACTTTTGGTCGGGCGTAATGTTTGCTACGTTTGGATTGGCGTTTGCGATTGTGGTTAAACACTACGATTATCCGATGGGTACCGCAAGTCGCATGGGGGCGGGCTATTTTCCGTTTGTGCTGGGCTGCGTAATGGCGGTGCTGGGATTTATTATCATTGGTCAATCGATCGCGACCAAAGGCACGCCGATCAGTAAATTTGCGTGGCGACCGTTGATATGGGTGCTGGGCGGATTTGTGATTTTTGGTTTGACGGCCCAGTGGCTGGGCTTGGTGATCGCGATTATTTTACTGGTGATGATTTCAGCCTATGGGGGGCATGAATTTAAATTAAAAGAATCGCTTATTTCCAGTGCAATTTTGGCGGCGGGCTCGGTTGCTGTCTTCGTGTACGGCCTGAAATTGCCGTTCCCGGTCTGGCCCGAATTTTTCGGTTAAGGGGACAGCATGGAACAGCTCATTGCCAATCTTTCGCTGGGTTTTAGTGTTGCTCTGACGCTGAATAATTTGATGTATTGCCTGATCGGGTGCCTGTTGGGCACATTGATTGGTGTGTTACCGGGGATCGGGCCGGTGGCAACGATTGCGATGTTGTTGCCGGCGACTTTCACGCTGCCGCCAGAATCTTCGCTGATCATGCTGGCCGGTATTTATTACGGGGCGCAATATGGTGGCTCAACTACCGCCATTTTAATTAATATTCCGGGTGAATCGTCCTCAGTGGTGACGGCCCTCGATGGCTATCAAATGGCCCGACAGGGTCGAGCGGGACCAGCCCTGGCAACGGCGGCCCTTGGTTCGTTTTTTGCTGGAACGGTTGCCACCATTTTGCTGGCAGTTGCCTCCCCGCCGTTGGCGCAGCTCGCCTTCAAGTTTGGCTCCGCAGAATATTTTTCACTGATGACGCTCGGCCTGATCGCCGCAGTGGTGCTGGCGCATGGTTCGGTGGTCAAAGCCGTAGCGATGATTATTCTGGGATTGCTGTTGGGATTAGTGGGCACCGATGTGAATTCCGGTATGGCAAGGTTTAGTTTTGGGGTGCCAGAATTATCCGATGGCATCGGCTTTGTGGCCGTGGCGATGGGGGTTTTTGGTCTTGCCGAGATTATGAAAAATCTTGAGCAAAATGAAGAAGAGCGTGAAGTATTTTTAGCTAAGGTCACCAATCTCTGGCCATCAAAGCAGGATTTCAAAGACGCGACACCAGCGGTGCTGCGGGGCACGGCACTGGGCTCGTTGCTGGGAATTTTGCCGGGTGGTGGCGCTGTCCTGGCATCGTTTGCGGCGTATACGCTGGAGAAAAAAATTGCCAAAGATCCATCCAAATTTGGCAAGGGCGATATTCGCGGTGTGGCCTCGCCTGAATCAGCCAACAACGCGGCGGCGCAGACTTCCTTCATCCCCTTGCTCACCCTCGGTATTCCGCCTAACCCGGTGATGGCGTTGATGGTCGGGGCTATGATTATTCAAGGCATTCAGCCTGGCCCACAGGTGATGACGGAACGCCCGCAATTATTCTGGGGCATGATCGCATCCATGTGGATTGGCAATCTAATGCTGGTCGTGCTCAATCTGCCGTTAATCGGAATTTGGATCAAGCTGCTCACTGTGCCCTATCGTTTGCTGTATCCCGCGATTTTGGTGTTCTGCGCGATTGGTGTCTATTCATTGTCGAATGCGTCGTTCGATGTTGTCATTACGGCAGCGTTTGGTTTCCTGGGATATTTGTTTGTGAAGCTCGAATGCGAGCCCGCGCCGTTGCTGCTGGGTTTTATTCTTGGGCCGATGATGGAAGAAAACCTGCGACGGGCAATGCTGTTGTCGCGCGGTGACGCCACGACTTTCTTTACACGCCCGTTATCGGCAACGCTGCTCGCAATCGCGCTGTTACTGCTAATCGTAATCCTGCTTCCCGCGATTCGCAAAAAACGTGAACAAGCATTTCAGGAAGAATGAGCGGCGCTGCACCGCTTAGTCAGGTTCAGCGCGTAAAAAATATCAGGCGCTAAATTAGGTGCTGAGTCCGATGCGGAATCAGTGTTGAAGATTTTACATGCAAAGCTAAAGTAAAAATCCGGATGAGCCGCCTGCTTTATTTATTAAATTCCCGGTTAATCTGCGGATCAAAAAAATAACATGTTGCAGAACGATTTATTCGCTCGTAATAATTTCGTAGGCTTGAGATATCAAAGGTTGTGTAAAGCCATTTGCCGCACACCAAGCTCATTCACATCATCAATTTGTTTTTTCTGAATAGGGTGTATAGGCTCACTGGTAGGCCAGGAATAATGGCTTCATTCGAGCTGCCCAAGTCATTGATGATGGGCACATCAAACTTGAGTTTGTCGTTGTCGTAAAAGTGAATAAACCGATCACTGACGAGAATCGGCAGATTGGTCACCATTGATAGTTTCCTGTCGAACCAGTTTTTATAGCAGTCGACTATTGAGGTGGCAACACCATTTTCTCTATTCGGCCAACAACCAATTGCGTCACCTGCGTCGTGAACTGGAGACACAATCCGATCCACATTGACATATAGTTATCTTAAAGTTGCGGCACAGCAATCATCAGCAAATCATTATGGATTTGGCATGTCAATTGCTAACGTCCTTATAGCCAACTTCGGCTTAAGGGGAAACTATGCGGCGTTTACAACTACATTTTGGCGGCGTGGTTTCGACAAATATGGTCGCGAATCTATGGTCAGCTTTCAGCGCACGCATCCTTGGTTTTATGATTCTGGCAAGCGCTGCTTTCTTGAGTAGCGTGCCTGTTTATGTTCATGCTAATACCGAACCGTCACTCTCTTTCGTGCAAGGCCAGACCACCGCGATGTGGCGGCTTTACAGCCCCATTCTGGATTCCTTTGTAGATGTGCCGTCAAAGGATTCCTACGATTTCCTGATCAGTGTGGGTTGGCAAGGCCGAGGTATTGCCTACCAGGCACTGAGCGAGCCCGGCCATGTTGATGGCGTACCTACCATGCCCATGTATCGGCTCTACAGTCAGTCCATTGGCACTCATTATTATGCGCAGCAGAAATGGGCCTATGACTACTTGGCGTCGGTCGGCTGGAAAGCCGAAGGCGTCCGCGCCTATGTGTTGACGCGGCCAACGCCGTCAACGGTCGCGCTTGAACGTTATTATCATCCGCAAAAAATTCGTCATTACTTCAGCATCGATTCGGCCGATCGGATCAAGTTGCCTGCCGCAGGCTGGCAAGCCAATGGTGTTGTTGGCTATGTATTGCCGCCGGACTTTGTGGTGACGCCCAAACCGTTGCCTGTAATCCAGCTTGATATCTCGACAGCATTGGGTACGATTCCGCTGGCCGTATTCAGCTTGATGATCAATACATCAGACGCCGCAATAACCGCCCGCATGATTGAATATTTTGCAACCAACAGTGCCGGCGTTACGATCCGTTTAGGCCAATCAACTGGGCCTGAGCATAGCCTGACGATTCCTAATCTGCAGGCGGATACCTATGATTTTTATGCTCGCGGCAGCAATAAAAACGGTAGTGTAGTGACTTCAAACCAGGTCACGATTTCGATCCGCAATCGTCCTGCCGCCGCACCGGCCAATGTCGCGCCAATGGTGAGCGTGGTGTCGCCGGTTAATAGCGCAATCTTTACGGCGGGCACGCCGATCAGTCTGCGCGCAACTGCTAGCGACGCAGATGGAGTTATTTCGCGGCTGGTTTATCGCGTCAACGGCACGAAGGTGGGCGAAGCTAACTGGCCCCCGTTTGAGTTGAGCTGGACGCCGACCATGCCGGGTACCTACACCGTAACCGCGACAGTGACCGATGATGCAAGCGCGCAGGTGGTCAGTGTGCCCGTGGTAGTAGCGGTAATAGCGACCGTCATTACATCTGCCCCGCCGCCGCCACCCCCGCAGCCAGTGAATCAAGCACCGATGGTTTTAATTACAGCGCCCGCCAATAATACGGTGGTGACGGCAGGAACCCTGGTGAGTATCGCGGCCACTGCCACCGATGCAGATGGCTCAGTGAGCAAAGTTGAGTTCTTCGCCAATGGTGTCAAGCTGGGCGAGTCTACGGCGACCCCCTACACATTTAGCTGGACCACCCTTTCTGCCGCAACCTATGCACTAACCGCCAAGGCAACGGATAACGCTAATGCAACGACAATTAGCGCAACGGTCAATATCGTGGTCAATGCGGCGGTTCCATCCCCACCCGCCAACGGCGCGGTCACGCCGCAGGCTGCGGCGCGTTTCCTGACGCAGGCGAGTTTCGGCCCAAACATGAATGCGATCAATGAAGTCGTGACCAAAGGCTATGTAAAGTGGTTAGATGATCAATTGCTGATGCCAATGGCGAATCCATCGCACTGGAAATACGTGATGATTGATAAAGGCCCGAACGGCGATAGCAAATATATTAATTCGGTGATGGAGAGTTTCTGGCTGCAGGCCGTGCGCGGAAACGATCAGCTGCGGCAGCGTACTGTATTCGCCTTGACGGAGCTGTTTGTGGTGTCCACTGTCAACGGCGCGGTCGACATTCAAGAGGACGCGCATGCAAGCTATCTGGACATGTTGTCGCGTAACGCATTCGGCAATTTTCGCACTCTGCTCGAGCAGGTTTCAACCCATCCCACCATGGCCTTGTATCTCACCTTTTTTGCCAATGAGAAAGAAGACGCAGTGACCGGCAAGCAGCCTGATGAAAACTATGCGCGCGAGGTCATGCAGTTATTTACAGTGGGGCTGTGGCAGTTAAATCAGGACGGCTCGCGGCAGCGTGATGCCAACGGTAAATTCATTCCAACCTACGGACAGGCCGAGGTGCGAGGTATGGCGCGCGCGCTCACCGGCTGGGGTTGGGGACAAGAGGGCAATAATCGGGATTACACCGACTGGAATGCGCCGACTCGTTGGGATTTACCCATGGATCCTTATCCGATTTATCACTCGAGTAGTGAAAAGCGCATTTTGAACGGCGTGGTGATCCCGCCCAATACCAATGCGCCCGCCTCGATGAAAATAGCGTTGGACACTTTGTTTAATCATCAGAACGTCGGCCCGTTTATCGGCAGTCAGTTGATCAAACGGCTAGTGACCAGCAACCCGAGCCCGGCCTATATCAGCCGTGTAGCGGGCGCGTTTAACAATAACGGTAGCGGCGTGCGCGGCGACATGAAGGCGGTGATCCGCGCGGTATTGCTGGATCCGGAAGCGCGTGATGCGGCCAAGCTGAGCGTTGCAAGCTGGGGCAAGTTACGCGAACCGATCGTGCGCTATGCCAACTATATGCGTGCCTTTGATTTAAAATCATCCAGCGGCATTTATCAAATCTGGAATCTGGAAGACCCGGTCGGCAGCATTGGTCAAAACCCGCTGCGTTCGCCCTCGGTATTCAACTGGTTTCGCCCGGACTACGCACCGCCAGGATCCATCCTTAAGATGGGGCTAGTCGCGCCGGAATTTCAGATCACACATGAAACTACTCTTACCGGCTATACCAACTTCATCACATCACAGGCAGCAGTGAACACGAATTGGTGGCGCGGCCCGTATCAAGATCGCAACATGCTGATCGCTGACCATACCGCTGAAATGGCGCTCACCGGCACCCCGGGCGCATTGGCTGATCGACTTAATCTGCTGTTGCTCTACGGTCAGATGAGCCTCTCTTTGCGCGCTAATTTGATCGCGGCGTTAAACAATATCCCGCTCACTGATTCGCTGGGCGCTGAACACCGCGTTGAGACGGCAATTATTTTAATCATGTCCAGCCCTGAATTTTTGGTTCAAAAATAGGAAAATAATCATGGCTTTTATTCATAAAAATATCGCACGGCGACAATTTTTAAAACGCAGTGCCGCCATGGCAGCGGCAGCCGGTTCGCCATTCGCGGCCAACCTAGCCATGATCGGTGATGCCGCTGCGCAAACGGCGAATGACTATAAAGCACTGGTATGTGTTTTCTTGTTAGGTGGTAATGATCAGGGCAATACCATCGTGCCAATTAGCGCGGCGGATTATTCGGCCTATACGGCTTATCGCCTTTCACTATCGCTCGCGTCATCAAGTGTGTTGCCGATTACACCCTTGGCCAGCGGGATCGGCAACTATGTCGGTCCGCAGTTGGGCTTGCATCCAAAATTAGCCGGACTCAAAACCCTGTTTGATCAAGGCAAATGTGCGATTCTGCCCAATGTGGCGACCTTGGTTGAACCCACTACCCTGGCCCGCTATGAAAGTGGTGCGGCGAAATTACCATCACAATTGTTTTCGCATTCGGATCAGCAGTCAGCATGGCAGACTGGGTTTCCGGACTCGCCTTCTGAAACCGGCTGGCTCGGGCGCGTCGCTGACCTGACCACGAGCCGCAATACGTCTGGCTCGTTATCGATGTGTATGTCGATTGCAGGTAACAACTTGATTCAGGCGGGTGCCAACGTGATCCAGTATCAGCTCACGACTGATGGCTCGGTCAGCATCGGCAGTCTGAACCCGAATAACGGCCTGGCGGGTTACGCTGCCAACTCCGCTTTATTGCAGGCGGTGTTGACCGAGCCACGTACCCACTTACTGGAAGGCGAGTATGCTGCAATCGCCAAGCGATCCATTAACGCGGATATTGCCGTTCGCGCCGCCATCGGTAATGCGGCGCCGTTGCAAACAGCATTTGGCAACGACTCGCTGAGTGCACAGTTACGAATGGTGGCGCGTTTGATTGCGGGCCGCGATGCACTTCAGCACAAACGCCAAATTTATTTTGTCGCCATCGGCGGATTTGATTTCCACGACGATCTATTGTTCCAGCAGGACGCCTGTCTGGCAAAGGTATCGTCGGCCATGACGTCGTTTTATAACGCGACCGTTGAGCTCGGTATTGCCGATAGCGTGACCACCTTTACGGCGTCTGATTTTGGCCGTGCCATGTTATCCAATGGTTACGGCTCGGATCACGGCTGGGGCGGACATCATTTCATTGTCGGCGGCGCGGTCAAAGGCGGTCGCGTTTACGGAAAATTCCCAAACGTAGCCAAGGGTAGCCCCGATGATGTGGGTGAAGGTCGCTTATTGCCGAGCACTTCAGTCGATGAATATGCGGCGGTGCTGGCACGCTGGTTCGGTGTTAACAACGGCGTCGATCTAGCCGCCATACTGCCCAACCTGAATCGCTTCGCGAATTTCAATATGGGATTTTTGTAGCGATTATCCGCGATGGCGATGGAGCCAAGGCGCATTCCAGAAACATTATGCCTGCAGCAAAAGTGTCCACCAGGCGTGCGTCTCGAAGCATAAATGCTTGAAGACGCCCGTGGAATAGGGCGTTTGTCGTTCTAAAAACAATTTCCAATTTAGAACGGCAAGATAGGCGCAATCCTGCCCCAGGCTTCGTCAGCGTTAAAAACATTGAACCTCATCAAACCGCGCGACGACTGATATTGGCTTCGAGCTCAATACTAAGCAAAGCCCAATATTTTTTATAAAAAAGCGAGCGCCGCCATGACCCAAACCTCGACTTACGATCTCTGCATTTGGGACCCCGCCAGACCAGCAGCATTGCCCGCGACGCACCACGAGGCACTCGACATTATGGAGCGGCTCAGCTCGCTCAATACCCCGGCAGACGATGTCTGGCGGGCCACGTTGGCGGAATTCGCAAGCTTGCTCGTTGAGCGTTATGAGGTTGATAAGTTCAACCAAGCTGGGTCGTTGCAGCATAATCACAGCGGTGGATTGAACGCATTTTGGGGCGGCGATCCGCGCAAAGGTGCGGCTGAATGCAAAACGGCGGTTTATCGTCTTGCGCTGCCAGGCGAGCCCTGCCTGCGGCAAATTGCCTATGCAGTTGAGGTCGCAGCCGGGTTAGGGTTGGTGGTGTTTGATGATGACAACGGTATGTGTTTCCTGCCAGGCGGGAAAATTTTGCCGGAGGATGTGCGTGAAATGTGGGAATCTAATTTAGCCGATTTGAAAGCGGGACTGCCGGACCCGTCGATAGGAGTCCCCGACGGCAGGAATATTTGGCAGCGTATCGCGGGCGATCTATTTGATGCGCTGGGACGCTGAGACATTTATCAATAAAGCAGGCTTGTCTATAAACCTTCCGCACTAACCCACCGCGTCTAGGGTTAGCCTCAAAATCGAGGTTAGTCGCTTTCGCTAAATCTGGATCCCAGTGCACGCTTCCAAGCCTGGTCGATGGCAAGCAGGCTGGCGTCAAGATCAATCGAGGTTGTTGAGATGATTTCTATTGATCGATCTTCAGTCATGTTTTCAAGGCTTGCGTTGAGTTGCACTTTCAGTTGCGCGTTGAGTTGTTGTTCAAGCATGCGGTCACGCTCACATAACAGTGCAACGATTTGTGGATGATAGAGCCGCAGAATCGCGCTTAGCCAGCGGCTGGTCAGGCCAAAGCGCGGGTCGGCAATGATCGAGAATTGATCTATAAGCGGGATGAGATCGCGCGCCGGGTACAGCCACTCGCCTGTTACCCAGCGGTTGGGTGCAAACAGACGTGTTGGCGCGCCGCTCGTATCAAATGAGATCGCGACGAGATGAACCAGCCCGCCTTTCGCATCATCAAAATTATCCGGAAGCGCCATCGGTTTCGCGCCGTGGCCAAGACGCTCGGTATACATAAAACAATGGAAATGGCCATGCTCTTCCCACGGGCGCGCCGTGGCGGAATCATGCGCGTGATAGTACCAGGCGCAACCGGTGTTGGCGTCTTCCACATCGCCTGGCGGACAGTGTTCCCAATGGATGAATGGCTCAGGCAAAGCGGCGATAACATCACTTACCGGATGCCGTCTCTCGCGCGTAAACGTATTGAGAATATCAAAAAGCTCACTGGCGGCCATGCGCATATCGGCGAGCCGCCGCCGCAAAGAAATCTGCGGCGGCTCGGCAGGCAATAAACAGATCTGTTCCGCCATCAAATAATCTCCTTGCGGCTTTTATCAGATAGCCGGTGCGACCAACGCGCCTTTATTTTTGACGCAAGGAATGATAGCCCCGGCTTTAGTTTTAACGCAGGGAGCAAGACCGCCTGCTTTAGTTTTAACGCAGGGGGCAAGACCGCCTGCTTTAGTTTTAACGCAGGGGACAATATTTCCTGTTTTCTTTTTATTGCATCCTGCTGTACTTTTGACTAGATCCTCATTGACGCCCGGCGTGTCTGCTGCATGGACCAGTGCGGGCACCGCTACTGCAAGGCCCCCGGCAACCATCATCATCGCGACGGCGCTGCTACGATTGTTGAACATATCGGTATCTCCGCAGATCAATAGCCCTGTGCCCAATGCGCAAGTTATGTCTTATCCTTAGGTCGTAGACGCCACAGCTTTGGTTCAGGGTAACGCGATAAATTTAGGGGAATAAATTTAATGGCGGGCCTATTGTGGTCACCAAAAAATCGGTAAGACGGCGCGCTTGAAAAAACCGTAGAGCTTTTGATCCTTCTAATTTTTTTAGAGCCCCTCGATCCGGCCTGCCTAGTTTATGATGTGTAAATAACGCGTTAATATTCAAAACATAAAGCGAAACACAAATTCGTGATGATCACTTCCAATCGCACTGATGCACAGCGCCGCACTGACGACATACAGATTTTTAATCAGGAGCTACAGCGGCTTGAAGCAGAAAGGGTGCTGCAGCTTGACCCTGCGCAGCGCGCTGCCATTCACGCTTCTCACCAGATCCTGCTCGCCGCGTTTGCGCGCGACTTTGATATTGATCGCGACGCCCACGCCAGACAGCTTTCGCTTGGGATGCGCATCGCTTCGTTTCTGGGCGCAGCCGCCCTGGCGGCAAGTGTGTTTTTTTTGTTCTACCAATTCTGGGGCTGGTTTACAACCCCGGTGCAGGTGCTGACGCTGATTACGGCCGCGTCGGCTACATTTGTAATCACGTTTTGGATTCAGCATAAAGACAGCAGCGGCTATTTTGCCAAGCTAGCGGCGCTGGTGGCGTTCGCGTGTTTTGTATTAAACATGGTTATGCTTGGGCAGATTTTTAATATCACCCCCTCCGATAAAGCGCTGCTGCCATGGGCCGCGTTGGCGCTGCTGCTGGCGTATGCGTTGGATTTACGGCTGCTGCTGGTAGCCGGGCTGATGTGTTTGATCAGCTTTGTGGCTGCACGAGTTGGCACCTGGAGCGGTATGTATTGGCTTGATTTTGGCGAACGTCCGGAGAATTTTTTTCCGGCGGCGATAGCGTTGTTTGTTGTGCCGCAGTTGTTTGATCATCGGCGCTTTGCCGGCTTCGCACCGACTTTTCGCATCGTCGCACTGCTCGCGCTTTTTTTACCCATGCTGCTGCTGGCAAATTGGGGCGCGGGCAGCTATCTTCCGCTGTCCTTTAAAGTGACTGAAAGCCTGTATCAGATAACGGGTTTTGTGGGGACGGCGCTGGCGATCTGGTACGGTGTGCGCCGACAATTAAATGATGTGGTAAATACCAGTGTGACGTTATTCGTTATTTTTTTATACACCAAAATGTTTGATTGGTGGTGGGAGCTGATGCCGAAATATCTGTTCTTTCTAACGCTTGGTCTAACCGCCGTACTGCTGCTGTTTATATTAAAGCGGCTGCGCGCTACAAATGCATATGGCCCGAACAGAGAACAAGGGGCCTTGCGATGAGCGGGCGTACCATGAAATGGTTTAGAAAACGCACCCTGATCACAGGCCTGTTGTTGATCATGGGCGTAAATATTTTTGCCTTGGTAGGGGTTTTTTATAACCGCGGTGGTATCCCTGAAAGTGCGCTGCGTCTGAGCGAGCGAGAGCTTGTCGGCCCCTATATTTGGGGTAGTCACTCTGAAAATAGCGGGCTTTCGCTCAAGCTTATGTGGCGGGTATTGCGGCCCGAACCGACCGAGAAAGAAAAAAATAGCGAAGATTGGTATCGATACGGACGCTATTCTGGTTATCAAGGTGAAGCAGATTGGCTTAACCAAGAGAAGCTGATTGCGTTGGGGTTCAATGATGGTGAGATGACATTTCAGCCTTATGGGCGGTCCCGTTTTGGCCGCCAGCTACCGCACGATGTATTGTTAGTGCTGGAGCTGGATGGCGCAGCGTATCAAGCCGCACTGGCTCAAGCGATTAAATACAACCGGGGCACCACGGGAGATCTGAAATTGTTGGCCGATGAGCAAACCCGTAACAGCCGTTTGTTTGTGATTGATGCCGCATTGAATTCAGACGCGAGTATCACCGCCCTGCGTATGCGCTATCCAGATCGCAGTCGCTACGCCATTGTTCGTGGGCAAATCCGTCCTACCTGGTGCTGTGCCGATACCGGCAATAAAATCAGCGGGATGGTTAGCAAAATCAATGTCGATAATCTGCATGTGCCGCTGGCGATGCGTGGTGCTTTTGATGACGCCAAGACGTCGTTTGAGGAAAGTGAGAAAACTAGACAAGCGCACTATGAAGCGGTGGTTGCGTTTGGTCGGCGACTGGAACCGTGGATCACAGCCACCACCCGCAAGTAATATTGGCGCAGCACGATTAACGTACTGCCGGGTCTGATGCTCGTGTTGCGGCTGTTGTTGTGGCTGGGGCTGCGGCTGAATCAGCGCAGAAAGCAGCCAACTCGCCCAGCACGCGTTGCACGGCTTTATTCGCCGCCACCACCCCACCGACCGGGTCATCACTTAAGGCCGCCACGCTTGCTTCAAATTCACGCGAGGCCAGTACTCGCCTGCTGCTGGTGTTGACCAGCACCGCGCGCAGCGTCAGTCGGACACGACTCGGCGTGGTATTGAATTCCTGCTGTAAACGGACGAGTTCGGTGTCCAGCCGCAGCTCGCTGACGGCTGCCGTTGAGCCACGCACCACCGCACGAAACCCGCCGCGCTGCTCGATTGCGCGCATGATCAACGGGGTGAGCATTTGCACGGGCGTATCTACCCATTGATTAAGTGCGAAGTGTTCCAGTTCGTGCGCTTGTCGCTGATACACAATATGGGTGCTGCCGAAGCCAGCCGCCGCAATCGGCGTATTCACGGTCAGCGTGGGCGCGGTACTACCGGGTTGATTAGTTGAAGTCGCCGCATTTGAGGCAATTGATAGCGGTATCGCATCGAGCAGATATAAGGTCGGCTGCACCGGCGCTTTGGGCAGCAGGGATCCACACCCGCTCATTAACGTAGCCCCCATAACCACGGCGATGAGTGCAATAAACCACGTTCGCCAACAAGCTTGCACACGCGCACAAAAAAAAGTGATGCTCATTTTTCGATGGTACCGATGGCGTTGGTGGTGCTGATGAGGCAGACATATTTTCATGGCTAAACTTTCTCTATTTTCATTTTTATTTACCTTCATTTTCTTTTGTTTTTCGTGCCGCTTCGCCAGGCCCCATCGGTACGATCGATCCGCCGAGCAGCAGGCTGGTTGGGGTTCGTTCAGTTTGTTCGATTAAACGCCGTAATGCCGGTGCAAGCTGGTTCAGCTCGACCAGCAGCCGTTCTAGCTCGGGCAGGGTTTCAGTACTCAGTTGCCGCATGCTGGTTTCAGCCACGTCTACAGTGCGGCCCGCGCTGGCGCCGGTGCGAGCGATGACCACGGCCATTTTTTCAACCGCATCGGCACCGGCAGTGATGCGCTTCATTGCGGGGCTGAATTGCTCGCTCGCTTGGGCCGTGTTACGAGCAACGTGTGCTGCGTCTGTGATGCTGGCACTGAGTGCGTCACGCTGACTTGATAAGGTGTGCATCAATAAAGCCGTGTCGGCTAGCGTGGTTTTAAGCGCCACGCGATTGTCGTTATCCAGCATCGCATTCAGGTTGGTGGTCATTTGATCCAGCTTTGAGAGCACGGATGTGGCCACGTTTTCAAGGCGCGCACTGAGCGAAGGTTTGGAACGGATAGTGGGGACGGGAACCTCATCGGTGGCGATCAGAAAGGGCGAGCCTGCGCTACCGCCATTTAGCTCAACATACGCAATTCCGGTCAGCCCCTGGCTCTTGAGTACCGCTTCGGTGTCCTGCTTGATCGGGGTGCCACGTTCAATCAAAAACCGCAGAATGACCTGACGGGAATCTTGTGGATCAATGCCGATTGAACTGACCTTGCCAACATCAACACCCAAATACTTAACCGGCGCATCCAGGTTCAGCCCGGCTACCGACTCCGCGATAATGGATCGATAGGGCGCGTATTTTTTTTGCGTATTGCCGCCCGCAGCCAGCCACAGCACAACTGCAATCAGCGCTGCCCCCAAGGCCAATACAAACGCGCCAACAATCGCATAGTTCACTTTGTTTTCCACTTTTCCTCCTGTGGTTTAGTCGATTTGCTCACCTTTGTTTTAAGGATCGCAGCGCGTTGGTCGACGAAGTAAGCGCTGATAATGGGGTGGGGGTTATGCGACAGCTCTTCCATCGAGCCCACCGCCAGTACCCGGCCTTCACCAAGAACTGCAACCCGATCACTGACTGCCCACAATAAATCCAGATCATGCGTGACCATCACAATCGTTAAACCATAAAGTGCGTGGGTGCGCAAAATAAGTTCATCTACCCCGGCCGAGCTGGTGGGATCAAGTCCGGTGGTCGGCTCATCCAGAAACAGCAATTCCGGATCGAGTGCGATGGCGCGCGCCAAGGCGGCCCGTTTCAGCATGCCGCCGCTAAGCTCATTGGGCATTTTCTGGCCAGTATCAGGTGGCAAACCGGTGAGTGACAGTTTCCATTCTGCAATATCATCGATTAAGGCATCCGCGAGCGAGCTGTGTTCACGCAATGGCAGGCCGACGTTTTCGCGCACATTGATCGAGCTAAACAGCCCACTGTGCTGGAACAGCACGCCCCAGCGTTGGCGCAGGGCATGGGCTTTATCGTCGGTCAGTGTGCTGATGTCGTCACCAAATATTTTAATGGTGCCGGAGGTCGGACGCTGCAACAGAATCATCTCGCGTAACAACACGGATTTACCGGAGCCACTGCCACCGGCGATGGCTAAAATTTCACCGCGCCGCACGTCCAGATCGAGATCGGTATGAACCTGATGATCCCCGAAGCGGGTGCATATTTTGCGCATCTCAATCACGATATCTTCGTTTGCTGTCATCTTAAATATCCAGCAGGCTGAACACGATTGAGAACAGCGCATCCACCACAATGACCAAAAAAATTGACTGCACTACGCTCGTCGTGGTTTGCCGACCCACGCTGTCAGCGCTGCCCTTTGTGCGGAATCCCTGGAAGCAGCCGATGCCGGCAATGATCACCGCAAATACCACTGATTTTCCAATGCCCACCAGCAGCGTGGCGCCGTGCATTTCACGACCAAAACGATCTATAAATTCAGGGAAGCCGATGCCTAATTGCGAGCGCGCCATGACCATGCCGCCGAATACGCCGGTCAGGTCAGCAAACACGGTCAGCAACGGTAACGCCACGGCGAGTGCGGCCATTTTAGGCAGCACCAATAAATCAATGGGATCAATATCAATGGTGCGCATCGCATCAATTTCTTCGGTGACGATCATGGTGCCAATCTCGGCTGCATAGGCTGAACCGGAGCGCCCGGTAATAATGATGGCGCTGATCAGCGGCGCGAATTCGCGCAACATTGCGTAGCCCACCAGATCGACCACAAAAATATTGGCGCCATAGTGCTTAAGTTGATCCGCACCTTGATAGGCAACCACCACACCGAGCAGAAACGAAGTCAGACCAATAATGGGCAACGCATCAAAGCCGCCGATCTGGATATTGCGTAACATCACACGCCAACGAATGCGTTGCGGATGCGCTATTTGCCGTCCCGCAGCGATCGCGGTTTCACCGGCAAAGGTGAGCAGGGCCAGGGCTTGCTCTGCGGCGGCCATCGCGCTTCGGCCCACGCGCTCCAAAAATGGCTTATTCGGTGGCGCGGGGGACGAAGTATTTACGTTATCGACTACCAGCGTCATGAGTTTTTCTAAACGCGGCGGCCAGTCGCGCAGGCAGGCATTCGCATTATGGCGCTTTAGCCAGCGCTGCAATACACAAGCCCCGGCGCTATCGAGCATATCGAGTTGACCGCCGTACAAAACAATCTCGCCTGCTGTGCAATCCTGTGTATCAAGCTGTTGTGGCATCGCGCCCAGCCCGCGCACCGTCCAATTGCCCGAAAGCGCCCACTCCTGCGGCGCTTGCTGAGTGATGCTGGCAAGAGCGACAGACGGAGGAGAATTTAATAACGCATCGGTTGTAGACCTTGACATGGCAGTTATTCAGTTATGGTGAGGATGATAAATTTATGCGGGCTGGCAATGAGCTACTTATGAGCTGCCTATGCGCGAGGTATGAACCGGGTGTGAGCTGAAACGGTTCTGACCATTATTGCGAGTATGCCACGCACATTTGAATACGACACCGCAAGGTTCAAACCATGAAGAGGCTAAATGTCGCCGCGTTTTGCTGTCTGTGCGGCAGCGTACCGAAAGCGTGTTTTGGACGTCTCAAGGCATGCGAACCTGTAGATCATGCACAACTGGAACCGTGTCGTCTGTTACAGGCAGCTGCTGACCGAACCGTTTTCGCACCTTGTCTTTAAAAGCAGCGGCGGTTTGAGGTTTGATAAAAAGGGTCACGATTTTTAGAGTGCGCCAGGCGTACCTTGCGTTCAATATTGACCACCGCGGCTTCAATTTACGGGGTTTTAAAATCGTCGGCGAATTCAAGGCTAAGCGCCGCGAGAATCTGATCCGGCGCAAGCTGTACTGTCAGTACACCATTGGCCCGCGACACCGCGTTTGCTTCTTCCGCAATATGCATAATCGAGTCACTCAGCATGGCTGAACTGCCCGTCCACATCGCAGCACCTGCTTTGGTGACGGCAACCCATAAATTGCACAGCAGTGCAATCGTTACAAGCTGTTTTGATGAACAGGGAGGTTTCATATTTTTTATGTTTTATTGGAAGGCGCGTGCTTGTGTTTTGAATTTAGAGTTTCACGTAGATGATTTACACGGAGCATCGGGTATTAGGTCAAACAAAAATTTTTGAGATTCATGTGGGCATCATCACCGCAAGGTTTGTTGCTAAGGCGCACCCAGCAATAGTGAGTGACGTGATTGCGCACCGCATACATGCCTCTTCTTCGCTGGCAACCCGTATACGACCGCGCAATCGCAACGGTCCGCTACACTGCGCATGAGTCTTCCATCAAAGCTGTGGCTATCGGCAATTAAAGCTCAATCGCCAAGCCGGTTGAGTTGTGCCGATAATCTGTGTTGGTGACGCTGTTGACGACATACCTGATGGGGACAAATATTTCTCCCGTTAAAATTTTCATGCATGGCAATAACGTGCTTAGATGTTTGAATAGTGCAGCAAAACAGCCATTGCATTCTGTAGGACGAACATCCCTTTGTTTAGGGTGAGTAACTCGCATGGATTGCTGCTTGTGTAAGCTATAATTTAAAAAATATTATTGTTCGATGGAGGTAATCTGAAAAATTTGATACGGTCTTTCAGCTGCTTTTCAAAATTAACTTGCGCTGTGGCTGTGCTGAGTTTGCTGATGGTCGTCAGTTGCAGCGGTTTACCCAAAGTCGAAAGCCAGGTTGAGGCCACGCAGCCACTGCAACTTGAAGGTTCGAGGGGAATTCTGTCGCCTCAACAAAGTAAATTGGTATTAGAAAAGTTAAGCCGCCGGGGTCCCGAAACCAATATTTTTGAACGGCATCTTGCGCTGGAAGAATCTATTGCGCCCACTCGTCTAGTGGTGGGCAATCGTGTCGCGCTGTTGCAGGATGGGCCCGCTACTTACAAGGCGATGTTTGCGGCGATTTCGCAGGCTAAAGATCACATCAATATGGAGACTTATATTATTGAGGACGATGAGATCGGGCGCGATTTTTCCAAGGTGCTGATTGATAAGCAGCATGCCGGTGTTCAAGTCAATCTGATTTACGACAGCGTGGGCTCAGTGAATACGCCACGCGTATTTTTTGATCACCTAAAAGAAAACGGCATTAATGTGCTGGAATTTAATCCTGTGAATCCGCTCATGGCGAAAAACGGCTGGCAGATCAATCAGCGCGATCATCGCAAGCTGCTGATTATTGACGGCCACACCGCGTTTCTGGGCGGTATTAATATTAGCGCAGTTTATTCAGGCGGATCGTTCGGCCGCCGCGCCTCCCCCAAGGTTGATGCACAGAAAGCGGACACACCGAAAGTGCCGTGGCGTGATACCGACATGCTAATCGCTGGTCCGGTCGTGGCAAATTTCCAGAAACTTTTTATTCAGACTTGGGCGAAGCAGAAGGGTGCTGCGCTGGCTGATAAAAAATATTTTCCGTTAATCAATAATCAGGGCGGAGAAGTTATTCGTGCAATCGGCAGCTCCTCAGATGATGCTGCGCCGCAGATGTACACCACCTTGATCTCGGCTATCAACAGCGCAGAAACCGCGATCTATTTGACTATTGCTTATTTTGTCCCCGATCCGCAATTGCTCGACGCGCTAAAAATTGCCGTCAAGCGCGGGGTGGATGTGAAGGTTATCCTGCCCAGCCAAACCGATTCTGGCTTAGTGTTCCATGCGGGGCGCTCTTACTATGCGGGCCTCTTGGAAGACGGCATCAGAATTTATGAGCGCCGCGAAAAATTGCTGCATTCCAAAACGGTGTTGATTGATGGGGTCTGGTCCACTGTAGGCTCAACCAATCTGGACTGGCGCAGTTTTTTGCATAACGATGAGCTTAATGCGGTCGTGCTGGGCACTGATTTTGGCGTGCAAATGAATGCCATGTTCAACAAGGATCTGGCGGGGTCTGATGAAATTACGCTCGAGCAATGGCGGCAGCGCGGCCTTGTGAAACGGATTAAAGAAACGGCAGCACGATTGTGGGCTTACTGGTTATGATTTATCTTCGGTGTTTGCGCAAGATGCGAAAAATTTTAGCGGTGACGGTGTGGAGCATGCTGGGCACGGTGATGCTAATTAATACACTGAGTAGCGCAGCATCAGCTGCTGCTGTAGATGATGTGGTATCCGCGTCCGTATCAATACCCGCATCAACATCTGCGGCCCAGTTACGGCAGCGCTACGAAGCGTTACGCACCAAACTCGCCAACAGTCCGTTTAAGCGTCCGCTGGTGATCGAATCCCGGCAAGGTTCCAGCGATATCAAGGGTGAGATTTATGCGGTGACCAATCATCCTTTTGCAATCGTGAACGCGTCACTGGGCAGCGCCCAGTCCTGGTGCGAAATTTTGATACTGCATCTCAACACCAAGTATTGCCGTATTCAGGACGACCACGCTGGCAGCACGGTGTCTGACGGTGATAGCGCAGTCTTGCTATTGAATGTCGGCAAGAAATTTGATCAGCCGCTGGCCGACTCTTTCCGCTTGATCTTCGATTGGCGCGCCGTGCAGCGCAAAGCTGATTTTCTGCAAGTGGTGATGTCAGCCGAATCCGGGCCGCTCGGTACGCATAACTATCGCATCGTGCTGGAAGCCGTGCCGATCAATGCGGATACCACTTTTGTCCACTTGTCATATGCGTATGGATTTGGCATCAGCAGCAAGCTGGTGATGAAAACCTATCTGGCAACCATCGGTCAAAATAAAGTAGGTTTCACGATTACCGGCAAAGAGCCGGACGGTCAGCCAACTTACATCGACGGCATGCTCGGTTTGGTCGAGCGCAATACGATGCGCTATCACCTCGCGGTTGAAGCGTATCTGGACACGCTGGCGTTGCCACGAGCCGCACAATTCGAAAAACGCATTGCGGAATGGTTCGCCGCAACTGAACGCTACCCGCGCCAATTACACGAAATAGAGCAGCGCGACTACCTCGACATGAAGCGCTTTGAATATCGACGGCAGCACCAACCGCTATAGCAAACTCCAGCATAGACGGACTTCATAAGCCAAAAATAGCTTATAAAGCGCGGCAGTGCTAGAGTTTTAATAAATAATAGTGTGAATATAAAAACAAACCGTGATCACGGCATGCTTCACTTCCGTCTTTTCCAAAGTAAGATTGAGAAAGATTTTCAGTCGTTTAGCATTAAACAATTTCGGTAAGCGGCGCGAATTAGTTTTTGTAAAATAATTCGCGCCTACTCACTACGTTGTTTAGATCAAGCCAAATCAAAACGATCAAGATTCATCACTTTATTCCAGGCCGCTACAAAATCACGCACAAATACCAGCTGGGAATCGCTGCACGCATACACCTCCGCAATGGCACGAAGCTGTGCGTTTGAACCGAAGACAAGATCAACCACCGTTGCGGTCCACTTAATGTCGCCTGTCGTCCGATCGCGTCCTTCCAGCACGCCATCTGCGGTGATTGATTGCTGCCATTTCGTGCTCATATCGAGCAGGTTTACGAAGAAATCATTGGTCAGGGTTTCGGCACGCTGAGTAAGAACGCCGTGCTGGACTTGTCCGACGTTAGCATTCAATACCCGCATGCCGCCGATCAGCACCGTCATTTCCGGCGCGGTTAGCGTCATCAGGTTAGCGCGATCAATCAGCAACTCAGCCGCAGGTCTGGAATGTTGCTTCTTGGTGAAGTTGCGGAAGCCGTCGGCTGATGGTTCCAGCACGGCGAACGAATGCACATCGGTCTGTTCTTGTGAAGCATCAGTGCGTCCCGGTACGAACGGTACCGTCACGTCATGTCCCGCTTTTTTGGCCGCGGCCTCAACGGCGGCAGCACCACCCAGCACGATCAAATCAGCCAGCGAGATTTTTTTGTTGCCTGACTGTGCGCGGTTGAAATCCTGCTGGATTTTTTCCAGGACTTGCAGCACCACGGCCAGTTCGGCAGGCTGGTTCGCTTCCCAATCCTTCTGCGGTGCCAAGCGAATACGTGCGCCGTTGGCACCGCCGCGCTTATCACTTCCACGAAAGGTTGCCGCCGATGCCCATGCGGTTGCGACTAGTTGCGAGATCGATAGTCCGGATGCGAGAACGGTCGCCTTCAGTGCCGCGATGTTCTGCTCACCGATCAGTTCATGATCAACAGCGGGCGTCGGGTCTTGCCAGATCAATTGGCCCTTCGGCACGAGTGGGCCAAGGTAGCGCGTGATCGGCCCCATGTCGCGGTGAGTGAGTTTATACCAGGCTTTGGCATAGGCATCGGCGAACTCTTGCGGGTTCTGATGGAAGTGCCGCGAAATTTTCTCATAGGCCGGGTCCATCCTCAAGGAGAGGTCGGTGGTAGCCATGAACGGTGCATGCCGTTTCGATGAATCGTGTGCATCTGGCACGGTGCCTGCACCCGCGCCATTTTTAGGCCGCCACTGATGCGCGCCAGCCGGGCTCTTGGATAGCTCCCATTCGTAGCCGAACAGGGTGTCGAAGTAGCTGTTGTCCCAGGTGATGGGGGTTGGCGTCCACGCGCCTTCCAATCCGCTGCTGATAGTGTCGACGCCTTTTCCGCTCCCAAAGCCGCTCGTCCAGCCAAAGCCTTGTTCGGTAATATCGGCACCTTCCGGCTCCGCACCTTTGTAGTCCTCGGAATCAGCGCCGTGGGTTTTGCCGAATGTATGGCCGCCAGCGCATAGCGCTACGGTTTCATAATCGTTCATCGCCATGCGCGCGAAGGTTTCACGAATATCGCGTGCCGCCGCAACGGGGTCGGGATTACCGTCCGGTCCTTGCGGATTCACGTAGATCAAGCCCATCTGCACGGCACCCAGAGGCTGCTCGAGTTCACGGTCACCGCTGTAACGCTCGTTGCCGAGCCATGTGTCTTCAGGCCCCCAATAAATCTCCTCGCCCGGCTCCCAGGTATCAGCCCGCCCTCCGGCAAAACCGAAGGTCTTGAAACCCATTGAATCCATCGCCACGTTGCCGGTCAGAATCATCAAATCAGCCCACGAAATTTTGCGACCGTACTTCTGCTTGATTGGCCACAGCAAGCGGCGCGCCTTATCCAGGTTCACGTTGTCCGGCCAGCTATTGAGCGGCGCAAATCGCTGTGTACCAAAGCCTGCACCACCACGACCATCGGCGATGCGGTAGGTGCCTGCACTGTGCCACGCCATGCGCACAAAGAACGGACCATAGTGCCCATAGTCCGCAGGCCACCAATCCTGCGAATCGGTCATCAAGGCGTGGAGGTCTTGTACCACAGCGTGCAAGTCGAGGCTTTTGAATTCCTCGGCATAGTTAAATGTTTTGCCCATCGGGTTTGATAATTCAGAATGCTGCTGCAATATCTTCAGGTTCAATTGATGAGGCCACCAATCTGCATTGGTGCGAGCTCCCGCCACGCTTGGGTGGAGTGCAGCTTTCGGGAATGGGCATTTCGTTTCGGTCAGCATGGTTTTTCCTTGGTAACGATTCTGGATTGATACGCGAACTTGCTTTGTTCGTGTTGATTAAGACGTTGTAACTCAGTCATAAGGCTGGCTTGTACATAAAATATTAGGCGCGCATTTATTGCTTTTTTTACGTCGATGGTGGGACAAACGCAATATTAGCGGCGTGCCTCCTATTTTGAAAATCGTTTGTTCGAATGAAGTCGATAGAAAATAACTATCAGAAATCAGGTCAGCGGAAAGCATCAAATTTGCCAGTATTAAATTTGGATTTCAAAGATCATCGCTTTGGTAAACACGCGCATTGACGGGTATCGTGGGCCAAAAATAGCTGAATGGCCTCACCCATATTAGAGTTTGTCTAAATTATTGATGTGATCGTAGCGTTGATCGCGCAACATAGCTCCTTCTTTTCTAAAGAGGGATTGAGGGTGATTTTTGGTCGCCAGTATTTAGAAAATTATAAAAACGCGGGGATTTTTTAAAAAATTCACGGCCGCTGTTTAGTTTGCAAGAGCGTTGTTGGCAAATCGGATTCGAAACGACGAATGGAGGTCTGCTGCGTCACAGCGCTGGCCATAGTAAAACGACGCCGTAAACGTGCACGAGCCCAACGACAAAGCAAATGCCAGAGGAGACAAGCCAGAAAGTCTTAGTGTTCTTGGGGAAGGCGGGTTTGAGAAGTGGAAACGCGACCGCCCGCCCCAAGTACACGGCACAGATTGCTGGCAGCACGAGCTTGGCGAATGGCAAGCGGCCAATGAGACCTGCGCCCGCGAACGCGTAAGCGGCCCAAGAAAGGAGCACCGCTGCGATTGCCAGTGTAATGAAAGTAGGCCAGTGTTTGCGAGCCTCAACGGCGCGCGCCATCTTTTCACCGGCGCCCATAAACCGATACGCGGGCGCACCGAGGACGATACAGGCGAGGTGAGCCACGGCAGCTGCGGTGCTGAGTGCCCCACCGATGACAAGGGCTTGGGTTCCGGAGGCGAGCATGGCGGATGACGTCTGTCGTAGCGCTAAACAGTGCGCCTTTTTGTGGCGCGCGCGCTTTCCAGCTGTGACATGCTGATACTTTGACGCGCTTCAATAACTTCGCTAACAGCAACTTCCGTCACGCGGGCGAAATTCCGCGCCTTCATCTGCCGAACAGACTCCAACAGCTTCAGACCAAGTGCATCACTGAAAGACGGCGCTTTGATTGGTTTAAGTGTGGTCATCTTCTATCTCCTTGCAGATTGCTATTCAAAATAGGGCTGGGAACCGTGTCTTTCTCGGCCTTCGGATATTCCCGCAACTTGCACACTCGCGTGCATCAGCGCAGGTGAAGTAAATGACGTGCGCACTGTAAAAAATTTTCGCAGCTAGTTTGCATCGATGATGCTGATTTACGGCTAACCTTATTTCGCCAGCCACCGATAAATTTGGTCGTACACCTCGCTGCTACTGAGCAAATCAAAGTGATTCAGTCCATAGCAGATACGCTGACGCGAAACTGGAATGAGGATCGGAATTGGCGTCGGCTTGGCGGCGTCTTTTGGTTGGCCTTGACTCAACCCCAGCGCGCTCTTGACCGGTACCAGGCCGTCGCTGCGCAACCGTGCGCCATCGCCGCTGGACTGCTTTTGTTGGGTGGCGGCGATCGCATAATATTTCACGCGCTGATTGATATTCCTGGTGCGCTGCACAGGTTTACAATCCGGCAATTCTTCATCTATGATGCGGCCATAACGAAGGTCTTTGATGCCTGCACTGCGCACCTTGCCCAAGCGTGCAAACGGTGCCGTATAGGGGCTGATATCGAGCAGCATATCCACCCAGTTGCCGGCCCGCTCAAGCGGTGCGCCGTGATGCGGTGTGCCGAGGAAAATAATTTTTTTTAAGCGCTGTGTCCAATTGTGATTTGCTTGGCCAGCGTAGTGGCAAGCGCTGCGCGCTACCAGGCCACCCATGCTGTGACCGATAATCGTAAGCTCGCTCACCGGTACAGGCCAGGCTTGTAATAATTGTTCCAGCATCGCGGCGAACGCTTCGCCGTTGGTGGCGATGTGGCAGCCACTGTTGTAGTGCAAATAAATCGGTGTGTAGCCTAAATCCCGCGCCAGCGATGCGCCGTGATCATGCGTTGCGCTGTGGTCTGGCCGCTCACGATTCCATTGCAGATCATTCATGCACAAGCCATGTACCAGCACCAGTAGTTTGTGGTTTTCGGTTGCAAAACTGGTTGCAAGCGCCGCATTATTTAACACCAAGGGTCGCCCGTGTTGACGCAACTGCATAATGATTGCCAGCGGATTTTGGTGGGCAACAAGATAGTCACCGAACACTCCGTTGAGCGCCGCCAGCACGGCTTCGCGGCGCAACGAGGAGGCTTGCTTGTTCAATAGTGGCATCAGTTGCGCAAAGCCGACGTCGAGCCCGAATCCGACCGCGCGGGTGACACCGCGAACGCTGCGATAAACCAGACCAGTAATACCGCGGGTGCGGCCTGATGAAGACTTGCCCACTAACGGAGCTGCGCCCGCAATATGGCGATGCAAATCCTCCACGATGTCAGTCACTCCTTCGATCGCGTCAATCAATAATTGACTGGTGCCGCTTAAATAGGCGGCATCACTGGCATCAATTGCGGCGCTGTTTTTTATTTGGCGGATCATGCGTGATGCTATGAGAGCTGAGGGCTGAGGGCTGTAGGTTTAGCTAAGGACGCGCAGCGAGCTGTTCCTGACGATTAAATTCCTGCTCAACCAGTGGTGCCAGCAACGCCGTGAATCGCTTCGCTTCGCTGGCCGACAGATGAGACCATTCCGGCAGATCATAGCCTTGCAGTGCTGCGTAATCCTCAAAATGGATACCCGTAGCGCCAGTACGTTGCAGCAGCACATCCCAGGTTTGTGATCGCGGGAAAACTTTATTTTCAAACGCGTAGAAATCGCCGCTGCTAGGAAGCCGTATAAACGTCAGACGAACCCCGCGGGCACGCAGTTTTGCAATCGCTGCAACGGCCCGGCTAATTTGGATATCAATTGATTTTTGCAGTTTCTCGGGTGTGTTTATATTGGGCGGTGGCGGGCCCGTGAAATTTTGCGCCCAGATACTGCGAGTTAGTGTCTGATACTCCGGGTCAGTTTCCACTTTTTGCCACATATGCGTATTGCGGTCAGACTCTGACACGGCCAGCTTGCGCACGCTCATGCGTTGCGGCACACCGGGGCGTGCGGGCCAGGGCTGGCGCTTGATCACCGTGTTCAGCGCGTAATCACCATCGAAAAACGCGAAGTAAGGCTCGACGAAATGCTGCGACAGCCAATGCCCGCTGCGCTGCGACAAACTTTGTTTGTGGTAGTACGGGATTGCATCGCCGCGAAAGGCAGAGCCTGAGAAAAATAGGCCGGGTACCACGCCAATTAATAATCGACCGGTAAACTGGAGATCGTCAGCAAGGTCTTCCAATATCGGCACCGGCGACGTGCCTTCAAGGGCTAATTGAATCGGGCGTTTGCCGGTCACACTTTCCCATACCGGTAGCTGTAGATCAAACAATACGCGTGACGAGCCGATCAGCACCGTGCTATTGCCTTCGCCTTGATCGATGCGGCGACGCTGCGCTGCCCATGAATCGTTGCTGTTGGCATAAGCGGGCACCACCCCATAATCGCGCCAGTAATATTCCCAGCCGCTAAGCATGACGATAAACAGCGCGAAGGCGATGAGAAAAATGCGCCCCCAGGGTTGCACCGGCACATCGCGTACCGGTACCGGCTGCGCAACACCGGGGCGATCCGATGCGGTAAGCCTGATGAAACCGGGCCGGTCAAAATTTTCAGTCGCCCCCATGACAATATTAGAACTGGAAATAGATGAAGGCATTACCCTCTCCTTGTGCGATTACGATTGCAAAAAGCATCAGCGCCCATATGGCTGAGAGCAGCATGGCGGGGGTGCGGCTGACCACCGATTCCAGGGTGCGATTACGCATCAGTCCATGCGCGCCAACCAGGCCCGCGACAATCAGCGTCACCATCACCAGATGCACGGTGGGCAGAATGGGCTTTACATCTCCATTGAGGCCGAACATGCCGCTTAATATTTGCCATGCCTTGCCAAAGCTGTGCGCGCGAAAAAATACCCAGGTCACATTGACCAGCGCATAGGTGAGCAACCCTAATAGCACCAGCATCATTGGCCCCGGCCTATATTCTGCAAAGCGGGAACGTAATAGCCGTTCCACCGATAAATATAAACCGTGCAAACCGCCCCAGACCACGAACGTCCAACTGGCGCCATGCCACAGCCCACCCAGCAGCATCGTGACCATTAGTGCCAGATAGGTGCGAGCCTCGCCATGACGGTTGCCGCCCAGCGGGATATACAAATAGTCACGCAGCCAGGATGAAAGCGTGATGTGCCAGCGTCGCCAGAAATCAGAAAAGCCTACTGCTGCATAGGGAAAGCGAAAGTTGTCAGGCATCGCAAAACCCAGACACATCGCCGCACCAATAGCTGTAGTGGAATAGCCGGCGAAGTCGCAAAAAATCTGGCCGCTGAAAGCGAGTGTGGCCACCCATGAATCCAATGCGCCGGGAATATTTTTTCCGTCGAACACCATCTCGGCGGCCGCCGCCAGAAAGCTGTCAGCCAGCACGACCTTCTGAAACATCCCGAGCGTCATCAATGCCAAACCGAAACGCAGCATTTCTGGCGTGGCGCGTCGTGGCTCGGCAAACTGCGGCACCAGCTCGGTTGGCCGCATGATCGGCCCGGCCACCAGATGCGGGAAGAACGTGACGAACAAAGCGTAATCGAGAAAATTGCGTGCGGGTTCGGCGCGGCGCAAGTAAATGTCAAGCGTGTACGACATCGTGGCAAAGGTATAAAACGAGATGCCGACCGGTAACACAATATCGAATGCCGGCGGGGTGTAGGTAACGCCTAGCGTGCCCATCAAGGCAACGAAATTTGCCATCAAGAAACTGCCGTATTTGAAGTAGCAGAGCATGCCCAGATTGGCCACCACCGATAACAGCATCCATGCCCGCCGCGCATTCTGCCGTTGGGCGCGCACCAGTTTCTGCGCGGCATACCAGTCGACCACAGTTGAAAGCCACAGCAAAATAATGAACGGCGGATTCCATGCCGCGTAGAACAGATAGCTTGCGATCAGCAGATTGGTTTTTTTGGTTGCCCAGCTAAACGGCATCGAGTGCAATACGAGCACCAGCGCAAAGAACACAATGAACGTAAGCGAATTAAAAACCATTAATACACCCCCCGGCTTGTTTTTATGCGTGCAGGTTACTTTTAATTAGAAGTTCTTTATTTTTATGGCAACAAACATAAACAACATACACGAACAGGCTATTCAGATATTTGAAGCGACCTCAATTGTTTTGAAATGCAGGTTGTTGACAACGTGCCGTGATTACAAATACAAAGATAACTATCTTAAACTCTAGCATGGGCGAAGGTTTCGAAGCAAAAATAGTTGTAAAGCCTCGTTATTGCTAGAGTTCACGGATCGACAACTTCTAAAAATCCGTCACTCCGGTCTTCATTAACCATCATGACGGAATTTTGAGGTGTTTAGAAGTTCCCTCTCATCGAGCAGGTATTGATGCAATGGTTGTCAAGTGCGTAACTGCGGGTGTAGCCACTTCCAAAGATGCGCGAGTCCGTAAGTTTGGGTGCGGACATTGCTTTCAGGATTGAGACATACGCACCCGGGTGTTGATCTCCATAAAGCAAAACTCGCTGTAGCGACATTGCAGGCCCATAAAAAAGGCGCACATCGTGCGCCTTTTTTTACAACTTTTAGTTTGTTAGCTCTGCAGCGCTTATTTACTCAAGCATTCTTTCATGAAGGCTTTACGGTCAGCGCCGGTTTTATTGCCGGTCTTAGCATCGGCATTACAGGTTTTCATTTTTTCCTGCTGGGTCGTCTTTTTGTCGGTCGTTGCGCTGGCGGCATCTGCGGTTTTGGTAGGAGCGCTGTCTTTTTTCAGACATTCCGACATGAACGCTTTGCGCTCGCTGCTGGCTTTACCGGTTGTTTTGAAGTCGGCACTGCAGGTTTTCATTTTATTGTTTTGCGCGCTTTTGCCGTCAGCGGCTGCATAAGCTGATGCGAAGGCCAATGGCAAGGTGAGTAATAGTGCTGCGAATAATTTATTCATTTGTGTAGTTTTCATTGCTGCCTCCGTAGGTGATTGGGATGAATCTATCAAACTGCTATTGCACAAAACGAGTCTCAGTAATTTAGGTTGACACGTGGGTAACTTCTACGGCGATGCCATTAAGAGCAGCATTACCGGAAATAACATCAATATCGCCGGCGTCGCTCAAGTCGTTATAGCTCACCCCGGCGTGCTCGTGAGCGACGCCCAAACACGTGCCCTTACGGTCATGCCCGAACCCATGCGGTAGGGAGACCACCCCAGGCATTAGACTATCAGTAGCCTGCACAGCAATCTCAACCTGGCCAACCCGTGACACGACTCGTACCCGTTGGCCGTCTTTAAGCCCGCGGGCGGCGAGGTCGGCAGGGTGCATCATCAATTGATCACGCGGCTTGCCTTTAACAAGGCGGAGTGAATTATGCATCCAAGAATTATTGCTGCGCACATGACGGCGACCGATCATGATGAGCGGGTTTGGGATCGGCGCTTTTTGGTGCACATAAAGTTTGAAACGCGCAATATCTTTGATGATGACTGCAGGCGCACAGTCAATTTTGCCGTCAGGTGTTTCGAGGCGGGAATAAAGAGAAGGCTTGAGCGGGCCCAAATCAATGCCGTGTTCAGCCTCGACAAGCTGCGCAAACGAAATGCCATGAACCGCTTCGCCTGCTTTTAACATGCCCTCAATCAGCTTGGCTGTCGGCATGGCAGGGCGTGATTCACGCGTCAGTTTAAGTGCCAACCGCTTGACCAGCTCACCAAAAATTTCCCAATCGTAGCGCTCATCATCAGACTTTTGCCATATGCCCGCGTTGAAGCGGGTTACGTTGCGTACCGCGAAAGCATTAAAAATCAGATCGTAATGATCATGATTCAAGCTGGAGGCGGGCGGCAAAATTAAATCTGCATGGCGTGTAGTTTCATTCAAATAAATATCAATTGAAACCATGAAATCAAGCGAGGCAAGTGCCTCGTCTAGTTTGCGGCCATTGGGTGTGGACAGCACCGGATTGCCGCAGGTGGTGATGAAGGCGCGAATTTGCCCGTCACCTGGCGTTAAAATTTCCTCTGCCAGCGCAGCAACGGGCAGCTCACCGCCTGATTCCGGCAAATGGCTGACGCGTGAATGCCAGCGTGCATGGCTGCCGGGCTTGGTGCCAGGCCCGGTGATCGGAATAATCGGCTGGGTGGGCATTGAACCGCCCACGCGATCCAGATTGCCGGTGACAATATTCATTAACTGCACCAGCCATTGATTTAGGGTGCCAAAAGCCTGCAGCGTCGTGCCGATGCGGCCATAACAAACTGCCGAGGGTGCTGCCGCGAATTCGCGCGCGAGGCGACGAATCGTGCCAGCTGCAATGCCGGTCGCCTCCGCTGCCGCTTCGGGGGTTACATCAGCGATTGCCAACAGCGCACTATCCAGGTTATTTAATTTTTCAGGCGATGCGATGCGGAATAAATTTTCAGTTTTCATCACGTTAATCATCGCCATCAACAACGCCGCATCAGTGCTCGGGCGAATGAAATGATGTTCACTCGCTATCTCGGCGGTCTCGGTGCGGCGCGGATCAATCACCACCACGCTGCCGCCGCGTTCACGCACCGCCGCTAGGCGCTTGGTGACGTCGGGTACGGTCATCATGCTGCCGTTTGAAGCGACCGGATTGCCGCCGAGAATCAGAAAATAATCAGTGTGATCTATATCCGGAATTGTAATCATGAACTGATGTCCGAACATCAATAACGAGGTCAGTTGCTGTGGTAGCTGATCAACCGAGGTGGCGCTGAACGCATTTTTGGTTTTGAGGATACGCACCAATGAAGGCACGCTAAACAGCGTGCCGATATTATGTACGGCAGGATTGCCTGCATAAAAACCAATCGCATTGTTGCCATGCTGTGCGTTCACTGCCGCCAGCTTTTCGGCCGCAAGATCGAAGGCTTCATCCCATGAAATCGTGATCCATTCATGGCCGACTTTTTTGAGCGGCTGACGTAAACGGTTTTTGTCTTCGTGAATATCTTTTAAAGCAATAGCCTTTGGGCAAATATGACCGCGACTGAAGGGATCGGCATGATCGCCACGAATGCTGATGATATGGCCACCGTTGACTTTTATTTCAAGTCCGCAAATCGCCTCACACAAATGGCAGGCTCGATAGATAGAACGCTCTGCATTTTTCAATTTTATTTCCCGACTGGTAGTGACTCGATTAATATTTTGCAGCCAATGACAATCAATACTACGCCGCCAAATACCTCCGCATATTTTGCGGCAGACTTGCCCAATTTGCAGCCGAACCAGACCGCGGGTAGACATAGCGCGAAGGTTATCAAGCCGATCATGATGACGGTCGCGATGAGTCCTGTTTGCAGGAGCGAGAATGAGACGCCGACCGCAAACGCATCGAAACTGGTGGCAACGGCCAGCACCAGCAGCTTGTGTGTTCTAAACGGGGAGTGGATTTTGTCTTCGGCGGCCTGACGCGATTCATGGATCATTTTGAGGCCGAGACCGAGCAGCACTACAAATGCAATAACGCTGCCATAAACGCTAAGCCGCTGCGCAATCGACAGTCCTAATAAATAGCCCAAGAGCGGCATGACCGCCTGAAATACACCGAAGAACGCGGCCATTTTGAAGGCATCGCGAACCCGCAATGTTTTGACCGATAGGCCGCTGGCAATAGATACCGCCACCGCGTCCATGGCGAGTCCGAGCGCCGTAAAAATTAGTTCAGTAATATTCATGCGCGCGATCAAGTAAAGCTAACAGAAAAACTAAACAGCAATGTTAAGAATTGAGGTTAAAAGCTAAGGCTGAACTGCGCCGCCTCAATGACCAGCTCAGTCTGCCCGCCGTAGGGGATTGTCAATTTTTTTGCAACATGGCCGAACGGCAGCCCTGTCAACACCGGATAGGGTAGCAGCTCGCGGAGCGTGTCAATTACATGCGCCATGCTGTAAGCAAAGCGGCCTGAGGTTGGCTGACAGTCGGTAAAATCGGCCAAAATAAGTGCTTTCTGTTTTTGTAAAATACCCGCGTGAAACAACTGATAAAACTGCCGCTCGATCGCATACGGTTCTTCATCAATTTCTTCAATAAATAATATACCGCCTTCGATATTCGGCATATAGGGCGTGCCCACCAAATGTGTAAGCAGTGAAATATTGCTGCCCCATATCGGGCCGGAAAGGGTTTGCGCCGCATACGCATGCTCACAGACGAATGGCCCTGCCTGCACTGATTTTCCTTGCAGTGCGGGCCAGCAAAAATCGGACATAAAGGCGTGGTCTTCGGCAATTTGTGGCGAGCTGACATCACGACGCCAATCAAAATCGGTTGAGGAGCCAGGACCGGCATAGGTAATCAGATTTGCTTGGGCAAGTGCCGCCAAATTAAACACGGTGAAATCGCTGAAACCGCAAAATATTTTTCTGGATGTCGCGACCGCCTGCCAATCAATCCGGTGCAGCAATCGCGAGAAACCATAGCCGCCGCGCGACATCATCATGGCGTCAATGGCCGGGTCGGCGAGCATCCCATGGAAGCTGACCAGTCGCTCGTCATCGGTGCCGGCAAAATACCGCCACTCATTGCAAATCTCAGGCGCGATTATCACCCGATAGCCGAGCGACTCAAGTGTGGCGACGCCAGCCTGAACCCGTTCATAGCTGAGCGCGCCGGCGGGCGAAAATAAGCCAATAGTCGCACCCGGCTTAAGCGGTTTGGGCGATAAAAATCGGGAAGGACAAGTGGTGCTTAACTTAGCGCTATTCAAGATCGTTGGCGTAGTTCGTTAAATACAAGCTTGGTGCCGTCCGGGTCGCACAACACAAAATGAAGCTCTCCGGATTCATTTAAGTTAGGGGATTTTATGATGTGCTCGCCGGACGGGATTTGGGCAAATCGTTTGTGGGCGTCATGAATATCAAGATGCAGTGTTAGCCCGCTACGCGTACTGGGCTCAGTGCATGGCACTGCATGCGAGCCGACAGTCTTTACGCCACGCAACAAAATACGGATACCGCCGCCGCTGAGCATGACCTTCCGGCTGTTGTTTGCAGCCATTTCATCCGTCAGCACCTGCCAACACAGTAAATCCCGATAAAACGCGAGCGTTTTGGTGAAGTCAGCTGGGGTAATGTCCAGGTAATCGAAACGATCCATCATATGGGCAGCCCGCATAGCGAAAATGCATGCTGAAAAACGTTTGTAGGGTTAGATAGCATTTAAATGTGCGGTAACAAACATGAGGTTGCGGTTGCTGCGAGTACGGCTAACGTCCTAACGTCCTAACGCCCTAACGCCCTAACGCCCTAACGTCTTAAAGCCTGTGCATCCACGACGGCCAGTGCAGTCATATTGATGATACGCCGCACGGTGGCGGTAGGGGTAACAATATGTACCGGCATCGCCGCGCCCAGTAAAATAGGGCCGATGGTGATGCCGCCGCCGGACGCCGTTTTAAGCAGATTAAATGAAATGTTGGCGGCATCCAGGGTGGGCATGATCAGCAGGTTAGCTTCGCCTTTCAGTCGTGAATCTGGCATAGCCCGACCACGCACCTCTGCTGATAACGCTGCATCGCCATGCATTTCACCTTCCACTTCGAGATCCGGTGCCTGGGCCGTAATGAGCGCCAGAGCGGTGCGCATTTTGACGGCGGAAGGCTCACACGATGTGCCAAAGCTTGAGTGCGAGAGCAAGGCAACTTTAGGCACGACCCCAAAGCGGCGCATTTCTTCGGCAGCCAGAATCGTCATCTCGGCAATTTGCTCAGGCGTGGGATCAGGATTGACGTAAGTGTCACAAATAAATACGGTGCGGGTTGGCAGCATCAACACATTCATGGCGTACAGATGTTTCACGCCGGCACGGCGACCAATCACCTGCTCGACATAATGTAAATGCAGCGAGTGCGTACCGAAGGTGCCGCAAATCATGCCGTCAGCATGACCTTTGTGCATCATCATCGCGCCGATCAACGTAAGGCGCCGACGCATCTCAATTTTTGCATATTGCTCGGATACGCCGCGTCTGGCGGTAAGTTTAAAATACGCTTGCCAGTAATCGCGATAGCGCTCATCCCATTCCGGGTTGATGATTTCAAAATCAATGCCTGCTTTCATGCGCAGACCGAATTTTTCAATCCGCTTTTCAATGACTGCGGGACGCCCGATTAGAATCGGGTGCGCGAGTTTTTCATCCAGTACGACTTGCACAGCGCGCATAACGCGCTCATCTTCACCTTCGGCATAAACAATCCGTTTGGGCGCCTGCCTGGCTTTGGAGAAGACCGGTTTCATAATGAGGCCGGATTGATAAACAAATTGATCCAGGCGCTGTAGATAGGCAGGCCAATCGGTAATCGGGCTGGTGGCAACGCCGCTGTCCATAGCCGCCTTAGCTACAGCGGGTGCGACCTTGGCGATCAATCGCGGATCAAAAGGTTTCGGGATTAAATAATCTTTGCCAAAGCCCGATGCGTTTTCACCATAAGCCATCGCAACCACATCGGATTGCTCCGCTTGAGCCAGCTCTGCAATGGCGAGCACGGCGGCGAGTTTCATGGCTTCATTGATGGTGGTCGCACCCACATCGAGCGCGCCGCGAAAGATAAATGGAAAGCACAACACATTATTAACCTGATTCGGGTAATCCGAACGACCAGTAGCGATCACCGCATCAGACCGGACTTCACGTACGGCCTCGGGCGTAATTTCCGGTGTGGGGTTTGCCAGCGCCAGAATCAACGGATTGGCAGCCATTTGTTTAACCATCTCCTGCTTGAGCACGCCGCCTGCGGACAGGCCCAGAAATATATCAGCATCTGCAATCACTTCGGCAAGCTTGCGCGCAGTAGTTGGCTGCGCATAACGCGCTTTGTTCGGATCCATCTCCTCAACGCGACCTGCATAAACCACGCCGGCAATATCAGTTACCCAGATATTCGACATTTTCATACCCAGCGCGACCAGCATATCCAGGCATGCAAGCGCCGCCGCGCCCGCACCGGACACCACCAATTTAACCTCGCCAATGTTTTTGCCTACAACTTTTAAACCATTGACGACAGCCGCTCCTACAATAATCGCCGTGCCATGCTGGTCGTCGTGAAACACCGGAATTTTCATGCGTTCACGAAGTTTGCGTTCCACATAAAAACACTCGGGCGCTTTAATATCTTCGAGGTTAATGCCGCCGAAAGTAGGTTCGAGTGAAGCAATGATATCGACCAACTTGTCCGGATCGAGCTCATTAATTTCAATATCAAAAACATCAATACCGGCAAACTTTTTGAACAAAACAGCTTTGCCTTCCATTACGGGTTTGGCCGCTAGCGGGCCGATATTGCCCAAGCCCAATACTGCAGTGCCGTTGGTAATGACGGCGACCAGATTGCCGCGCGCGGTCAGGTTACGAACTTCCGCCGGATTCTCAACAATCGCCTCGCAGACGGCGGCAACGCCGGGTGTGTAGGCCAGCGCCAAATCTCGTTGCGTTGCCAATGGCTTGGTGGCCGAGACCTCAAGCTTGCCTGGCGTGGGCCAGCGATGATATTCGAGGGCATTTTTTTTAAGATCATCAAGCATGAAAACTCCAGGTGCGACGCATTGATTGGCATCGAAAAATTGAAGCGTAGCAAAAAATATAGATGGCTATTTGATATTTAAAGCAAGTTTAACATGCAGCTTCATCGGGCTAGAGACCGGTGCAAGTCGAGAAACAAGCCGCCAAGTCGTGGAAAAAACGGGCATAAATGGTTTTGCGGCTTGACATACGAAACAATATAACTAATTATATCGACATGAATAAAGATTACAAAAAAACCATTCCTGCCGCTTGGCGCGATTTCGCCAAGGTATTTATTGCGTTAGGCGACGAGCATCGCCAGCGCATTATGCTGACATTTGAGCCAGGCGAGCATTTGAATGTGGGTCAGATTGTTGAGGTATCCACCCTGTCCAGATCAGCAGTGTCACACCATCTGAAAATCTTGCGCGAAGCGGGCGTATTGGAGAGCGAAAAAATCGGCAAGGAAATCTATTTCTGGCTAAACAAAAAGCCGTTAAAGCAATCTCTGCAAGCGGTGCTGGATTACATTAAAACCCAGTAAAAATCTGCCGATACAAAAACTTTGGTATGGAACTTTGCAACAAAGCGTGCTTGGCACATTGCACAAAACTTAGGAAAAGCCATGAGTGTTTCACCGACCAACGCGCCGCAAAGCCAGTTCCAATTATTGAAGCAACGTCGCTTCGCGCCTTTTTTCTGGACCCAGTTTTTAGGTGCGGGCAATGACAATATTTTCAAATTTGCCTTTACTATTTTGGCCACCTATCACGCGGCTGATTGGGGCGGGCTGGATTCGAAGTTGGCAGGGCCTATTATCGGTGGTCTGTTTATTGCACCGTTTATGTTGTTCTCGGCGACTGCAGGGCAGTTGGCCGACAAGTATGACAAGGCATTGCTGGCGCGCTGGGTAAAAAATCTAGAAATTTTATTTATGTTGGTGATTGCCGGCGGGTTTGTCTGGCAATCAGCGCCACTGCTGTTTGCTGGTGTGTTTTTGATGGGCTGTCACTCCACTTTGTTTGGCCCGGTAAAGTTTGCCTATCTGCCTCAGCATCTGAATGATAGTGAGCTTACAGGTGGCAATGGCATGGTGGAAATGGGTACCTTTGTTGCGATTTTGCTCGGCACCATGCTCGGCGGTGCGCTGGTCGCCATACCGGGAATAGGGCCTGCTTATGTGGGTATGACTTCACTTGTGATTGCATTGATCGGCCGTCTGGCGGCGCAATTTATTCCAGTTTCGCCAGCGCCGGTGCCTGAGCTCAAAGTGAATTGGAATCCCGTCACCGAAACTTTTGCGAATCTAAAAATTGCCGGCCAGAACCGCACGGTTTTTTTGTCGCTCATCGGTATTTCATGGCTATGGTTTTTTGGCTCAATTTTTTTGACCTCTTTTACCGGTTTCTCCAAGGATGTTCTAAGTGGCAATGAGCAGGTGGTGACGTTGCTGCTCGCGCTGTTCTCGATTGGTATTGGGCTCGGCTGCATGTTGTGCGAAAAAATGTCGGGAAATCGGATAGAGATAGGTCTGGTGCCGTTTGGCTCAATCGGCATGACTATTTTTGCGATTGATCTTTATTTTGCTTCACGTGGTTTGAAGGTTCAAGCCCTGACTGGCGCAGTCGCATTCGTCACTGACGCGGCACATGGGCATACGCATTTTAGGGTCATGGCAGATCTGTTTTTGCTCGCTATGTTTTCGGGCTTTTACAGCGTGCCACTTTATGCGCTGATGCAGTCCCGTATTGAACCTACTTATCGTGCGCGTATTGTGGCCGCCAATAATATTTTGAACGCCATTTTTATGGTGATTGCCTCGTTAATGGCAGCAGCCATTTTGCATAACGGTTTAAGTCTGCCTGAGTTGTATCTGGTGGTGGGCATCATGAATGCAGCGGTGGCCTTGTTTATTTTCAGGATGGTGCCGGAGTTCCTGATGCGTTTTTTAATCTGGATGTTAATCCATACTTTTTACCGAGTCGAAAAAAAGGGCCTAGAAAATATTCCGGTCGAAGGGCCATGCGTACTCGTCTGCAACCATGTGAGCTTTGTGGATGCGTTGGTAATCGGCGGTAGTATTCAGCGCCCTGTCAGATTCGTTATGGACTTTCGAATTTTTAAAATTCCTGTGCTCAATTTCGTGTTTCGTACGGCAGGTGCGATCCCGATTGCTTCTGTCAAAGAAGATCCGGACATGCTTGAGCGAGCCTATGAGCGTATTGACGAGTATTTACAGGCGGGCGAAGTTGTTTGTATTTTTCCGGAAGGGCGTATTACCGACAATGGTGACTTGTATCCATTTAAAAAAGGCATTACACGAATCATTGAGCGCACGCCTGTTCCGGTGATTCCCATGGCCTTATGCGGATTATGGGGTAGTTTTTTTTCACGTTGGGGAGGCGCTGCTATGCATTATCCACGCGGGGTTTTTTCCCGCATCGCGTTGGTGATTGATCAAGCGTGGCCGCCGTCACAAGTTACGCCCGAAGCCTTGCAAAACAGGGTAGGTGAACTGCGTGGGGCAGTGAAGTAATACGACATTGATTTGCTTCTGATTGTCGCGCCTTGCGGACGGCCTCTGCGGCCTTGCGTGCTACACTTTCACTCATCAATATGGTATTAAATTTACCCTATATTGCTTCTCCTATTTTTATTAAAAGAATTGTTCGCTATGTCCGGCAGCACACTCGGTAGGTTATTCACGGTCACCAATTTTGGCGAGTCGCACGGTCCCGCCATTGGTTGCGTTATCGATGGCTGTCCACCCGGTCTGGCGCTTACTGAAGCCGATATTCAGACTGATCTTGATCGTCGCAAACCCGGCACCTCGCGTCATGTTACGCAGCGCCGCGAAGGTGATCTTGTCGAAATCCTGTCGGGCGTGTTTGAAGGTAAAACTACGGGCACACCGATTGCGCTCATGATCCGAAATGAGGATCAGCGCAGTAAAGATTACTCAAACATCGCCGAAAGTTTTCGTCCGGGACATGCTGACTACACTTACCTGCAAAAATATGGTGTGCGCGATTACCGTGGCGGTGGGCGGTCTTCTGCGCGTCTGACCGCGCCGACGGTAGCGGCGGGCGTGGTTGCCAAAAAATGGCTGCATGAGCGTTATGGCATCTTGGTGCGCGGCTATTTAGCGCAGCTGGGCTCGACGCCTGTTGCATTTAAATCATGGGATCAGGTACACGGCAATCCCTTTTTTGTTGCTAACGCAGCGGCCGTGGCCTCGCTTGAAAGCTATATGGACAAACTGCGCAAATCCGGTGAAAGCTGTGGGGCCAGAATTAATGTAGTCGCGAGTGGTGTGCCGGTGGGGTGGGGTGACCCGGTGTATGATCGGCTTGACGCGGTTATTGCCCATGCGATGATGGGTATCAACGCGGTGAAAGGCGTTGAAATCGGTGCGGGGTTTGCCAGCATCGAGCAGCTAGGCACCCAACATTCTGATGAAATGTCGCCTGAAGGTTTCCTCTCGAACAATGCGGGCGGTGTGCTGGGCGGTATTTCAACCGGGCAGGACCTCACCGTTTCGATTGCGATCAAGCCGACCTCATCGGTTCGTCTTGACCGCCATACCATTGACAGTCGTGGTAATGCGGTGGTGATCAATACACATGGACGTCACGATCCCTGCGTGGGCATTCGCGCTACACCGATTGCTGAAGCGTTGCTGGCGCTGGTGTTGATGGATCGCGCCTTGATTCATCGTGGACAAAATGCGGATGTGGTGACTACGACACTGCGAGTGGCGGCACAGGCACCGGCAAGCGTCTTGCGCAGTGTCGTTTCAAACCAAAGCGAAAACCCCGATCCGCATGAAGCCTGAGCGGTCGATTGGGTCTGAGCGCTTGCCAGAGTCTGAGTGCTCGATGAAGCCGCAGGCCAAGCTGCAAGCCATTCGTGGCGCGGCATTAACATTTTGCGGTGATCCGTTCCTGATCGGAGCAGCGGCGGCCATGCATTATGAACCCGATGCGCTGATCGTAATGGAAGCAGGTTTGATTAAAGCTTTTGGCGCGTATGCAGATTTGCGAAACCAGCTCAATCCGCAGACGCCAATTACAATCTATGCCGACGCACTAATCATGCCTGGGTTTATTGATTTGCATGTTCACTATCCGCAAACTCAAATTATCGGCGCCTACGGCAAGCGGCTCATCGACTGGCTGAACCGTTATACCTTTGTGGCTGAACAGCAGTTTGCCGATATTGATCATGCACGGGTGGTTTCGCAGTTTTTTCTGGACGAATGCTTGCGGGTTGGCACTACCACGGCGATGGTCTACGGCACGGTCCACGCGCATTCAGTTGAGGTGTTTTTTGAAGCGGCCGCCGAGCGTAATCTGCGCATGATTGCAGGCAAGGTAATGATGGACCGTAATGCTCCCGATGCACTTTGTGATACCGCTCAAAGCGGCTACGATGATTCACGTGCGCTCATTGAAAAATGGCATGGGCATGAGCGTTTGGGCTATGCCATTACCCCGCGCTTCGCACCCACTTCCAGCCCCGCACAACTTGAGGCAGCGGGCGCATTGTGGCGTGATTTTCCGGATGTTCATATGCAAACCCATATTTCAGAAAACACTGATGAAGTCGCTTGGGTAAAGCAGTTGTTCCCGGGGCATCATGGCTATCTTGATGTGTACGATCATTACGGGTTGGTGAACAAGCGAGCGGTGTTTGGTCACGGTATTCATTTGACAGATTCTGAATGGCAGCGCTTGCACGATGCCGAAGCTGCGGTCGCACATTGCCCAACCTCGAATGAGTTTTTGGGCAGCGGTTTGTTTCGTTTTGATAACGCCAAGCATAAAGGTCGGCCGGTCCGAGTGGGTCTGGGTACGGATATTGGTGCAGGTACTTGTCTATCGCCGTTACGGACGATGGGTGAGGCGTACAAAATTGGTGAGCTTTGCGGTCATTCGCTTTGCGCCGCTGATGCTTATTTTTTATCAACTCGCGGAGCAGCCGAGGCGTTGCATCTAGACGATAAAATTGGCTCAATTGCCGCGGGCATGGAAGCCGATTTGGTGGTGCTGGATTTGAAATCGACTCCGCTGGTGGAGTTCCGCATGAAGTTCTGTAACAGCATTGAGGAAGTACTTGCCATCCAAATGACGATGGCTGATGATCGGGCGACGCGCGCAGTTTATGTGGCGGGTGCGCTGGCGTATGAACGTGTCGTATGAGCTTCAACAGAACGCAAACACGACGGTATAATCTGGGATACTTTCAATTGGTAAAAGCATAGTTCATGGCTCAATCGCTGTACGACAAACTTTGGGACGCGCATCGTGTTCACGACGAGGCCGATGGTACGGCGTTGATTTATATTGATCGCCATCTGGTACATGAGGTGACTAGCCCGCAGGCTTTTGAGGGCCTGGAAATCAATGGCCGCAAGCTCTGGCGTATCAATTCCATTGTCGCTACTGCTGACCACAATGTGCCAACCACCTCACGCAAGGAAGGCATTGCTGATGCTATTTCACGCCTACAGGTGGAGACCCTAGACGCGAATATCAAAAAATTTGGTGTGCCGGTTTATTTCGGCATGAATGATGCGCGGCAAGGCATTGTTCATGTCATCGGCCCGGAGCAGGGTGCAACCTTGCCCGGCATGACCGTTGTCTGTGGCGACTCGCACACCTCGACTCACGGTGCCTTTGCGGCGCTTGCTTTTGGTATTGGTACCAGCGAAGTTGAGCATGTGATGGCGACACAGTGTCTGGTTGCCAAAAAATCAAAATCGCTGCTGATTCGGGTGGAAGGCCAGGTCGGGTGTGGTGTAACGGCTAAAGATATAGTGCTGGCGATTATCGGCAAGATAGGCACGGCTGGCGGTACTGGTTACGCGATTGAATTTGCAGGCTCAGCGGTTCGCGCGCTATCAATGGAAGGCCGTATGACAGTTTGCAATATGGCCATTGAAGCAGGCGCTCGCGCCGGGATGGTGGCAGCTGATGAAAAAACTATTGCTTATTTGCGTGGCCGTCCACACGCCCCTCAGGGCACTATGTTTGAGCAGGCTGCGTACTATTGGCGCACCTTAAAAAGTGATGATGGCGCGATATTCGATCGTGTAGTTGAACTGGATGCCCGCATCATCGAACCGCAGGTGACATGGGGTACTTCGCCCGAAATGGTGGTGAGTATTGACGGCAATGTGCCGGAGCCTAACAAAGAATCTGATCCCGTAAAACGCGAAGCGATGGAACGTGCGCTGCAATACATGGGTTTAAATCCCGGTACGCCGATGGCACAAATCAAAATCGATAAAGTGTTTATCGGCAGCTGCACCAATTCACGGATTGAAGATTTGCGTGCGGCGGCGGGGGTGGTGAAGGGTCGTCATATTGCAGCCAACGTGAAGCTGGCGATGGTGGTTCCGGGTTCGGGTTTGGTAAAGCGTCAGGCTGAATCGGAAGGGTTGGATAAAATATTTTTAGCCGCAGGCTTTGAATGGCGTGAGCCAGGTTGTTCGATGTGTCTAGGCATGAATGATGATCGGCTGTCACCGGGTGAGCGTTGCGCATCGACCTCAAACCGTAATTTTGAGGGCCGGCAGGGAGCGGGTGGACGTACGCATTTGCTCAGCCCGGAGATGGCAGCAGCCGCAGCGATTGCGGGACGTTTTGCTGATGTAAGGCAAATTTTGTAGTTTTTTATCTTTTCAGGAGCTGAACATGCGTAAATTTTTTTCGATATTGGCGGGTGTATTTTTCATGGGTGCGTTTGGTGCCTGCAATACCGTTGAAGGAGTGGGCAAGGACATTAAAAAGGGCGGCGAAGTGATTGAAAAAACCGCCGAAAAAGCTAAAAACTAATGAAGGTATTTCGCAGCCACACCGGGCTGGTTGCGCCTATGGATCGAGCGAATGTTGATACCGATGCCATCATTCCTAAACAGTTTTTAAAATCCATCAAGCGCTCCGGCTTTGGACAAAACCTGTTTGATGAGTGGCGCTATATGGATCATGGTGAGCCTGGCGTTGATAACACCCGACGACCGCTCAATCCGAATTTCGTGCTGAATCAGGCGCGCTATCTCGGTGCAACGGTGTTGCTGGCGCGCAAAAATTTTGGCTGCGGGTCATCACGTGAACATGCGCCGTGGGCGTTGCAGCAGTTCGGTTTTAAAGTGATTGTGGCCCCCTCGTTCGCCGATATTTTTTTCAACAACTGTTTCAAAAATGGTCTTTTGCCGATCGTGCTAGCTGAGCCTGAAGTTAATCAATTATTTGATACGCTCTTTGCCACTCCGGGGCTGAAGCTGCATATTGATCTGGCCCGTCAGGTAGTAGAAGTGCCGGGTGCAGAATCGTATCGCTTTGAGGTCGAAGAACATCGCAAACAAAGCTTGCTGAATGGCTGGGATGAAATTGGTTTATCGCTATTGCAGGCAGATAAAATTCGCGCTTATGAAGTGGCGCGCCAAATCAAAGAGCCGTGGATTTTTTCGTAGCGTTATTTTTTGAACAGAAAACAGCAAAAATGAAAATTGCGGTTATGGCAGGTGATGGCATCGGTCCTGAAATCATGGCGGAAGCCCTGAAGGTGCTTGAGGTATTGCGCCGGGATGGATTAAACATCGAAACGGAACCCGCTCTGGTTGGCGGCGCGGCTTTTGATGCGCACGGTCATCCCTTGCCGGCAGCAACACTCGCACTGGCACAGTCAGCCGATGCGGTTTTATTTGGTGCAGTTGGCGGGCCGAAATACGATACATTGTTGCGCGAACATCGCCCCGAAAAAGCGATTTTGGGTTTGCGCAAAGAATGCGATTTTTTTGCGAATCTGCGTCCGGCGAATGTGTTTCCGGAGCTGGCGGATGCGTCTACGTTAAAGCCCGAAGTCGTAGCCGGGCTCGACATCATGATTATTCGCGAGCTCACGGGGGATATTTATTTTGGTGAGCCGCGCAGTATTTCAGGTGCAAAAGGCGAACGCGTCGGTATTAACACCATGCACTATACCGAGGCGCAAATTCGACGGATTTTGCATGTTGGTTTTCGCACCGCGCGGCAGCGCAGTAAAAAATTATGCTCCATCGATAAAATGAATGTACTGGAAGCCATGCAGCTGTGGCGGGATATTGCAATTGAGATAGCGCCTGAATATCCCGATGTTGCGTTGACACATATGTTGGTTGATAACGCGGCCATGCAATTGATCCGCAACCCCAAGCAGTTTGATGTGATGGTGGCGGGCAATATGTTCGGTGATATTTTGTCAGATGAAGCCTCCATGCTGACCGGTTCAATCGGCATGCTGCCCTCGGCTTCATTGGACGCCAGTGGCAAGGGTTTGTATGAGCCGATTCATGGCTCGGCGCCCGATATTGCCGGTAAAGGCATCGCCAATCCGCTGGCGCAGATTTTGTCCGCTGCGATGATGCTGCGCTATACCTTCAATCTTGCCGAGCCTGCGTCCCGGATTGAAGTTGCCGTCCGAAAAACCCTAGCCCAAGGCCTGCGCACGGGCGATATTGCCCAGCCAAAAGAGCTAAAAGTCAGTACCGCACAGATGGGCGATGCCGTTGTATCCAATATGTAAAAACTAGCATTGGCGGGTGTCTTGAGGTATTTTTGCTTCAAGCGGTGCGCCAGGTATTGAGTTTCATAATTTATAGTCTTGTAGAATTAAGTTGGAGTATCTGTAATGTTGAAAGTGGGCCTGGTTGGTTGGCGCGGTATGGTGGGCTCGGTGCTCATGGATCGGATGCGCGCCGAAAATGATTTTGCGCTAATTGAACCGGTGTTTTTTACGACCTCCAATATAGGGGGTGCCGCGCCGAAAGAGGCTGAGGGTCAGCCATTAAAAAGCGCCAAAGATATCGCCGCGCTAAATCTCATGGACGTTGTGATTACCTGCCAAGGTGGCGACTACACGACTGAAATTTATCCGCTACTACGCGACACTGGCTGGCATGGTTACTGGATTGACGCCGCTAAAACCTTGCGCATGCAAGACGATGCGGTGATCGTTCTTGACCCTGTAAATATGCCCGTCATTCAGACGGCATTAGCGGCGGGTATCAAAAATTATATTGGCGGGAACTGCACGGTAAGCTGCATGTTGATTGGCCTGGGCGGTTTATTTAAAGCGGATTTGATTGAATGGATGACGTGCATGACCTATCAGGCCGCGTCGGGAGGCGGAGCGCAACATATGCGCGAGTTGCTTACGCAGTTTGGCACATTGAATGCAGAAGTGAAGTCGTTGCTGGATGATCCTGCTGCGGCTATTTTGGAAATAGATCGCAAAATTTTAGCTAGGCAGCAAGCGCTAACGGCAGATGAAACCCAAAATTTTGGCGTGCCATTAGCGGGCAATCTAATCCCCTGGATTGATAAAGATATGGGGACCGGTATATCGCTTGAGGAATGGAAAGGCATGGCCGAGGCCAATAAAATTTTAGGGCGTGGCCCCCAATTTGGAATCGCGGCCACGCCGATTGATAGTCTATGTGTCCGTGTCGGTGCGATGCGTTGCCATAGTCAGGCACTGACTATTAAGCTCAAAAAAGACGTTCCACTTGTCGACATTGAAGCCATTTTGGCCAACGATAATGCTTGGGCTCGCGTCATTCCCAATGATCGCGAACATTCCATTCGTGAACTCACGCCTGCTGCTGTCACGGGCAATATGCATATTGCGGTGGGACGTTTACGCAAATTGGCAATGGGGCCAGAATATTTAAGCGCGTTTACGGTAGGGGATCAACTACTCTGGGGAGCGGCCGAGCCACTGCGCCGTATGTTACGGATTTTATTAGAAAAATAACTTAAAACTGCCTCTGAGGGGTGTTTAAAATGGCGCTTAAACCCGTGAAATTGATTTCGTTCTCGGGTGTTTTTGTGACATTTTTCACATAATTACGTAGATGCGGGTTGAAAAATGTTCAACTTTCGCTTCTAATGCTAGAAAGCAAATAAAGTTGAAACAATAACCCATTGATGTTATTTTAAATTGTCCTAAAAATGAAGGGTTGGGGTTTACGCATGAACCGTCCGCCGAAAACAAAATTATCGATGGCGTTGGGGGGAGTTTTACTGGCTGCATCTGCGTCTGCGTTGGTATTGATGTCACAGACATCTCACGCAGCAGGTCTGGGTAAACTTTCCGTCAACTCCGCTCTGGGCCAGCCACTTTCGGCTGAAATTGAATTGGTTTCGCTGCAGCCGGGCGAATTCGAAGCCTTGGTTGCACGGGTCGCAAGCCCTGAATCGTATACCGACGCTAGAGTTGAGTATTCGCCATTGCTGCGCTTGCTAAAGTTTTCAGCCGAGCGGCGCGCTGATGGCAAATCTATTCTGAAAATCACCAGCAACGCACCCATCAACGAACCGTTCCTTGATGTGCTCGTTGAGATGAATTGGCCCGCCGGTCGTCTGCTGCGTGAATATCCTATTTTGCTGGATCCTCCCGGCTTTAATGAGGCGCGCGTTTCTGCTCCGGTTGCAATCGTGACGGCAGCACCCATAGCGCGTCCCGTGGTGCCTGCTAAAGGTGCGGCGTCGGCTAATGTTGGTGGCGTACCTTCGGCAAAAGCAGAATCTGCTGCAGATACCTATGGCCCGGTCAAACGTGGGGACACCTTAAATAAAATTGCGTCTGGGTTAAAGTCGGACGGTATTTCACTGGAACAAATGCTGGTCGCGCTTTATCGCGAAAATAAAGCGGCGTTTATTAACAACAACATGAATCAGTTGAAAACGGGGCAGATTTTGCGCGTACCTTCTGCTACGGATGCAGGCAAAATTTCCAAAGGCGAAGCGCAAAAAGAAATTCAGGTACAAGTTGCCGACTGGAAAGGCTACCGTGAGCAAGTTGCCGGTGCCGTAGCAGCCAGCGCAGGCAAGGCTGCTAGCAATGAAGCCAGCGGGAAAATTGCCGTTGCCAAGCCTGCACTGCCAATCCCGGCCGCCCCGAGCACAGATCAGCTGAAAATAGCCAAGACTGAAGTAATTGGCGGCAAAGCCGGTAGCGCCAATGCCGGTGCAGCAGCAGGGGGCAAAAATTCCACACAAGATCAGTTGAACGCGATGAAAGAAGATGCCATCGCCAAAGACAACAAAATTAAAGAGGCTAATTCTCGCGTTGCCGATCTTGAAAAGCAGATTGCCGATATGCGCAAGCTGATCGAGCTAAAAGGCATGGCTGTACCGGCAAAGCCGGAGGTTGCAAAAGTAGCGCCACCTGATACTAAAGCGGCACAAGTTACTCCACCCGCCGCTACGCCAGCAGTTGTGGCCACTGCGACGGTTACGCCAGTAGTTACCCCAACCCTTAAGCCTGGCGATGCGACTAAAGCTAATCTAGCAGACGCCGCCAAACCGGCTGACGCATCTAAAGGTCTTGAAGCGCCTAAGGCCTCAACACCGGCCGCAACACCGGCCGTGCCACCTGTAGTTACCCCCGAGGTGGCACCTGCCGCTGCAGCCAAAGCCCCGGTCAAAACCATGTCGCCGCCCGCACCTGAACCCAGCTTCATTGAGGAAAACGCGGTTGCTATCGGTGCAGGTATTTTCGCTCTGCTGGGCGCTGGCGCACTCCTGGCTTTCATGTCCCGTCGGCGTAAAAAGAGCGGTAGTGGCAATACCAGCCAGCTAGCCAATACGTCCTCAATCATGCCGAGCGATTTGAAACCTAACTCAACCCTTGGTAATCGAGGCGGTGGTTTGGTTGATACAGGTAATAGCTCGTTCCTGACTGACTTTGATAAAACCGGCCCAGGCAGCATGGACACCGATGAAGTAGATCCGGTGGCCGAGGCTGAGGTTTATATTGCCTACGGTCGCGATGCGCAGGCCGAGGAAATTCTCAAAGAGGCCATGACACGTGATAAAAACCGTCACGAAATCGCCTTCAAGTTGCTGGAAATTTATCACACACGCAAAAGTGTGCAAGCGTTTGAGACAGTCGCACGTGAATTGAAAGATACCGCGGGCGTTGATCACCCTTTATGGGCAAAAACAGCGGCCATGGGCGCTTCTATTGATCCCGACAACAGCCTCTATGGCGGTACGGGGCAGGCCTATGCGGCTACCGGCGCGTTTGTAGCGGGCGGAGCAGCTATGGTTGCCGGTGCTGAAATGGCTGGGAACGATCACAATGATAAATCTGCAACGCCCCCTGATCTCGATTTCGATTTAGGCTTTTCTGATCAGGCTGGGACAGATCTACCGTTGGATGTTGCCGCCGTGAGGACTGGCGAACAACCTGCTAGCGCAATGGATTTTGATCTTGACTTGAATGCCCCTGGCAGCTTGGAGCAGGTTGCCCAAAAACCTGCAGCGTTGGATTTTGATCTGGAATTTGACGCCGTGCCGGTGTCTGGACAAGGTGCGGCCACAACTGTCGTATCTACTACAACAGAACCTGCAGTTTTTGATTTTGACTTATCAGCATTGTCGCTGGATGAGCCTGTACATGCGGTTGTAGCGCAGGAGCAATTCAGCAGTACGGTTGCGATTAAGACAATGACGAAGACGACAACGACTACGGCTAGCAGCGCGGTACAAAGCGGTGGTTTAAGTCTCAGTGATTTAAGTCTTGATTTAGAGGGTCCTGATGATTCATCCACCGCAATGAGTAGTAGTTCAGGCGGTGCAAATGCAGTGGCCACCAAGCTGGAATTAGCTAAAGCGTATATCGAGATTGGCGACAGCGAAGGCGCAAAAGATATTCTTGCGGAGGTTGCCCGCGAAGGTAATGCGGCACAGCAAGAAGAAGTAAAGAAAATTTTAGTAGGGCTTTAAAAAAGTTCGTCAAATACTTCGATGGTCATCATTTAGGGCGCGGTAACTCCGCGCCCTTTTCTTTTAGATTAATTTTAGGCTCAGCTTTAGGTTCCGCTTCAGAATCAGGTTTCGATCTGGCTTTAGCAGTCTTTCCGGCCACTTTTTTTGCATTCAAGCCCAATATGTCCACGACCCGCATCGCACTCGGAATCGAATATCACGGGGGCCCTTATTGCGGTTGGCAATCCCAGCCGTCAGGCTGTGCGGTGCAAGACCACCTTGAGCGGGCCATCAGGTTCTTTTTGGGCGTAGTCGTGCCGGTAGTGTGTGCGGGGCGCACCGATACCGGCGTGCATGGGCTCGCGCAGGTTGTTCATCTTGATACCAGCATTGAGCGCGATGTAAATGCCTGGGTGCGCGGCACCAATGCGCATCTGCCGCCAACTATTCGTGTGCTGTGGGCTAAAAAAGTTGACGATGATTTTCATGCCCGTTTTTCGGCGCGGTCGCGCACCTATCATTATTTACTATTGAATGATCCGACGGCCAGCGCGGTGATAGGCGGCATCGCGGGCTGGTTTCATGCGCCGTTGTCGCTCGAGCTCATGCAACAAGCAGCGTTGTCACTGGTGGGTGAGCATGATTTTTCGGCGTTTCGTGCTTCAGGCTGCCAGGCAAAATCGCCGGTCAAGACGCTGTATGAGGTTAGCGTATTATCAACACCATTATCGACATCATCGCAGATGAAAAGTGAATCATCATTCATCAAATTCAGTTTTAGAGGAAACGCATTTTTGCACCACATGGTGCGTAATATCGTGGGCAGTCTCATCTATGTAGGTGCTGCGCGACAATCGGTAGAAGAATTTCAAACCGTATTTGCAAGCCGTGATCGTACCCGCGCTGCGCCGACGTTTGCACCTGATGGTTTATATCTGGCGGCTATCGAGTACGATGCTTTATTTGCGCTTCCAGCAGCGTCAGGACGCGTACCTTTTTTTACTTGATTGCCGGATTCGCCATGCATAGAACACGTATAAAAATTTGTGGCATACGCCGGATTGAAGACGCCTTGGCCGCCGCTAACAATGGCGCTGATGCCATTGGTTTGATTTTTTATCCGGCCTCTTCGCGAGCAGTTGTGTTGACGGAGGCGGTGGCGATTAAAGCCGCCCTGCCACCTTTTGTGGCAAGTGTGGCGTTGTTCGTGAATCCTGATCGCGCGTTGGTTGATGCGGTAGTGAAAGAGCTAAGGCCGAACATACTGCAATTTCACGGCGATGAAGATGCCGATTTTTGCATTTCATTCAACATACCTTATCTAAAAGCCATTCGTATCGGCGGCGCGACGACACAGGGTGATTTGCTACAATACAAAGCTGAATTTGCGAGTGCGCAGGCGTTATTGTTGGATAAATTGGACCCTTTGCAATACGGCGGCAGCGGTGAGTCATTTGATTGGCAAATGATTCCGCATGAAATGCGGAATCATATCGTGCTGGCAGGCGGTCTTAATTTTAATAACGTTGCGCGCGCGGTAGACATGGTTCGCCCATGGGCAGTTGATGTCTCCAGTGGCGTTGAAAGCAACACAGTAGTTGATATGAAAACCAAGGACCACGCGAAAATCGCGGCGTTTGTTCAACAAGTTAGACAGGCAGACCAAGATGCAAATGTATGACCTTCCGTACAACCTTCCCGATGCAAGCGGACACTTTGGTCCTTATGGTGGTGTATTTGTGGCTGAGACCCTGCAGGCCGCACTACAAGAGCTCAATCTCGAATACGAACGTGCCAAAGCTGATCCTGAATTTATGGCTGAATTTCAACGCGAGCTTAAACATTACGTGGGTCGCCCCAGCCCGATTTACCACGCCAAACGCTTATCCGATGAGCTCGGCGGCGCACAAATTTATTTGAAGCGCGAAGATTTAAATCACACCGGCGCACATAAAATTAATAACACCATTGGCCAAGCTTTGCTGGCTCGCCGGATGGGTAAACCACGCATCATTGCGGAAACAGGCGCGGGTCAGCATGGTGTTGCTTCGGCCACTGTGGCGGCCCGCTATGGCCTTGAATGCGTGGTCTACATGGGCTCCGAGGATATCAAGCGTCAGGCGCAAAATGTGTATCGGATGAAGCTGCTCGGTGCCACTGTGGTGCCCGTCGATAGCGGTTCAAAAACACTCAAAGACGCACTCAATGAAGCGATGCGCGACTGGGTAACTCATGTTGAAAACACGTTTTATATTATTGGCACGGTCGCAGGTCCTCATCCTTATCCGATGTTGGTGCGTGATTTCAATTCAGTGGTGGGAAAAGAGTGCCTTTGGCAAATGCCCGAAATGATTGGTCAGCAGCCTGATGCGGTGCTAGCGTGTGTGGGTGGCGGCTCGAACGCGATGGGTATTTTCTTCGATTATATTCCGCACCAAAAAGTCCGCTTGATCGGTTGTGAAGCGGGGGGTGAAGGCATCGAGACGGGCAGGCATGCAGCCTCTTTATCCGCAGGAACGCCCGGAATTTTGCACGGCAATCGTACCTACCTGATTCAAAACGCCGACGGACAGATTATTGATACGCACTCGGTATCGGCAGGCCTTGATTATCCCGGCGTAGGCCCCGAACATGCTTGGCTGAAGGATGCCGGTCGCGCAGAATATGTGGCGGTCAATGATGATGAGGCGCTGGCTGCGTTTCATCGCCTTTGCCGCACCGAAGGTATTATTCCGGCGCTGGAATCAAGCCATGCTGTGGCCCATGCCATGAAGATGGCGCCAATGATGGCGAAAGACAAAGTGCTGCTGGTAAATCTTTCCGGCCGCGGTGATAAGGATATGGCTACTGTCGCAGAACGCTCAGGATTGCAGTTTTACTGTCGCCCTAGCTGCCAGGCCAATCAGAATTTGTAATGGATGCCATCAAACATGGCCCTGACTCAACCACAAAAAGGCCAGTATTTTGAGTAGAATTAAAGCAACGTTTGCGGCACTCGCCGCACAAAAAAGGACTGCACTCATTCCGTTTGTAACGGCGGGCGATCCGACTGCAGTCATTACCGTGCCGTTAATGCATACGCTGGTCAAAGCAGGCGCTGATGTGATCGAGTTGGGCGTGCCGTTTTCAGACCCGATGGCCGATGGCCCGGTGATTCAGCGGGCGTCCGAGCGGGCACTGAAAAACGGCGTTGGTTTGATAAATGTGCTGGCTTACGTTAGCCAATTCCGTGAAACTAACACGATTACGCCGGTGGTACTGATGGGCTATGCCAATCCGATCGAGCGCATGGGGCTGGCAATATTTGCGGCGCGCGCCAAAGCGGCGGGTGTGGACGGCGTATTGGTTGTAGATTATCCGCCGGAAGAAAGTGTTGAAGTCCTGAAGGCGCTCGATGCAGTCGGTATCGATTCGATTTATTTGCTCTCGCCCACTTCCACGGCGCAGCGCATCAAGCTGGTTGCGCAAAGCGCGCGCGGCTATATTTATTATGTATCGCTCAAGGGTGTGACCGGTGCGGCCAATATTGATACAGAAGCAGTCAGCGAGATGATCAAGCAGATTAAAGCTGAAACTTCATTACCGGTGGGAGTCGGTTTCGGTATTCGCGATGGCGCAACTGCCAAGCTGGTGGCAGCGTTTGCCGATGCAGTGGTGATTGGCTCACGCATTATTCAAGAACTGGAAGCTTCACCACCCGAAGCTGCACTCGTCAATGTTGAAAAGTTGGTGAGCGATATCCGTCACGCCATGGATGCTTGAATAAATTAAATAATGATAGGAGCCTGCTATGTCGTGGTTTAGAAAACTCCTTCCGCCGAAGATCAAAGCGGGCGGCACCGCGCCGAAAAAGGCGGTGCCTGAGGGTCTGTGGAGCAAATGTCCGAGCTGCCAATCCACGCTCTATTTTACCGATCTTGAAAACAATCAGCACGTCTGCCCCAAATGTAATTACCACAATCGTATTTCGGCGCGTCAGCGACTGGATATGTTTTTTGATCCGGATGGCCGTGCGGAAATTGGCTCCGAGGTATTACCGATCGACAGTTTGAAGTTCAAAGACAGCAAAAAATATATAGACCGCCTTGAGTCTGCCGAAAAAGCTACGGGCGAAACCGATGCATTGGTGGTGTTTCAGGGTTCCGTTAATGGCGTGCCATTGATTGCAGCTGCATTTGAATTCGGTTTCCTCGGTGGCTCCATGGGTTCGGTAGTGGGCGAGCGATTTGCGCGCGCGGTGGAAGCGTGTGCCGATGAAAAATTACCCTTTGTGTCATTCACCGCAACGGGTGGCGCGCGCATGCAGGAAGGCCTGTTGTCGCTCATGCAGATGGCGAAAACTACCTCGGCGTTGCACCAGCTATCCAGAGCGCGTTTACCGTTTATTTCGGTGTTGACGGACCCCACCATGGGCGGCGTATCGGCCAGCTTTGCAATGTTGGGCGATGTGGTGATCGCAGAGCCGGGCGCTTTGATTGGCTTTGCCGGCCCGCGTGTGATTGAGCAAACGGTACGCGAAACATTGCCGGAAGGTTTTCAGCGTGCCGAGTTTTTGCTTGAGAAGGGCGCGATCGACATGATTGTTGATCGCCGCAACATGCGCCATAAAGTCGCTTCACTGGTGACGTTATTGCAACGGGAGCCTGCACCAGTCCTGGCTCTTGCTTGACGGTGGTGAAGTCGGTGCTGCACCCGCACACACTGGACGAGTGGCTCGACTATATTGGGCATCAGCATACCGCTGAAATTGTGATGGGCCTTGATCGCGTGCGGCTGGTTTGGCTTCGTATGGTGTCCGTAATCAACGCAAGCGGTAATACACCAGCGCCAATCAATATCATCGTCGGCGGCACCAATGGCAAAGGCTCGACGGGCGCAATGCTTGAGGCGATTCTGGATATTGCAGGATTCAAAACAGGCTTCTTGAGCTCGCCGCATTTGTTGCGCTACAACGAACGCGTGAGGCTTTGCCGACAGGACGCGAGCGATGAATTGCTCATCGCCTCATTCGTCGCGGTG
>JANYDB010000087.1 GCA_025359985.1 Burkholderiales bacterium
CGGTGATCGGGGCGGCCGATATCGACCATCGCGACGTGTTCTTCTCTGAACGCGAACGCAGCGAAGGCCATCGCATCTGCGCCTGCGTTTGTTGATAGCGATGCACACGCCCATCATCGTGTTATAACTTTTGGGGGTAGGGTAAGTCTTATAGCGTCCGCTCAGAATATGCGCATAAAACGCGGCGTCCTACCCAAGCTAGATAAAGCGCCAGAAATCACCAGCATCCACGGGCATCTTCAGCCATTTATGCTTGTTAAGCCACGTCGTTGCCAGGCTTTCCTTATTTGATTACCTTACTCTACAAACGCGAACAATACCGCGTCTGCGGGCACCATCTCGCCGACTTTAAACGCGACTCGCTCCACCACGCCATCGCGAGGACTGATGATGGTGTGCTCCATTTTCATCGCTTCCATGATGATCAGTGGCTGCCCTTTTTTGATCGTATCGCCAGCTTCTGCCATCACCTTCACCACACGGCCCGGCATCATCGCAGTCAGGCGGCCATCGTTGGTATCGGCAGTGGCTTCGAAGTGAAATGGATCCACCAGCCGCAGGTGATGACGCGTGCTGGCCAGCAATACAGAAAATTGATCTGCATGCACCAGCACGGTCGCGCGATGAGCCACGCCGTTAGCGGTAAAGTGAATTTTTGAGCCGGTCACAGTATGCTGCGGCACCTTGAAATCCTGCCCTTGCAATCTCAGTCGATAACCTGTAGGCAATTGATCAATGTGGACGATCTCGATAACCGCATCATCGGCGCCATGAAACTCCAGTGTGCGCGTGGCCCCACGGTTCAGCCACCAGCCTGCCTTCTGGTCCCAGGCGTTTTTTACGTCGTTATAGTCTGCACTGGATTCTTCGCGCGCCAGTTCAAACAAAGACGCAGCCATCAGGGCGGCCGCAGGACAGTGCTTTTCATCCACCATTAGCATTGCGCGGTGTTGCACAATAAAACCGGTATCGGTTGCGCCATCCATGAAAGCCTGGTGTCTGACGAGCTGCTGCAAAAACGCCAGATTGGTTTTAACGCCGATCACATCGGTCTCGGCAAGTGCAACTTGCATACGGCGAATCGCCTCATCGCGATCAGCGCCCCAAGTAATAAGTTTGGCGATCATCGGATCGTAATAGACGCTGATCTCATCGCCTGCAAAGGGGCCAATCCCGACGCCGGTATCCAGACGTACATCGCCCTCGCTATCCACTTCGGGCGTGACAAAAACATGCATCCGGCCGGTCTCCGGCAAAAAATCATTGGATGGATTTTCAGCGCAGATCCGCACCTCAATCGCGTGGCCGCCGGTGATGATTTCTTTTTGTTTCAGTGGCAACGGCTCGCCTGCCGCAACCCGTAGCTGCCATTCCACTAGGTCTTCACCCGTAATCATTTCTGTAATCGGATGCTCCACCTGCAGACGCGTATTCATTTCCATAAAGAAAAATTCGCGATCATCACCGGCAATAAATTCAATGGTGCCCGCACCGCGATACGCAATCGCCCGTGCAGCCGCCACGGCGGCGTCGCCCATTTTTTTGCGCATGTTTTCATCCATGGACAGATACGGCGAGGGCGTTTCTTCCAAGATTTTTTGGTGGCGGCGCTGGATCGAACATTCACGCTCATACAAATGCACATAGTTGCCGTGCGTATCGCCGAACACCTGAAATTCAATATGATGCGGGCCAAGCACAAAACGCTCAATTAGCACATCGTCATTACCAAATGCGTTCTTGGCTTCACGTCGTGCGGCTTCGAGCTGTGGTATAAACTCGGCCGACTTTTCAACGAGTCGCATACCCTTGCCGCCGCCACCGGCCACCGCTTTGATCAGCAAAGGATAGCCCACAATATCGGCTTGCTGAGCAAGAAAATTCGCGTCCTGATTATCGCCATGATAGCCAGGCACCACCGGCACTTTGGCCGTTTGCATCAGCGCTTTCGCCGCGCTTTTTGAGCCCATTTTTTCAATCGCCTCCACCGTAGGCCCGATAAAAACAATGCCCGCGCCTTCACAGCCACGCGCAAATTTTGCGTTCTCAGACAGAAATCCGTAGCCGGGATGGATTGCTTCGGCATCTGACTTTAAGGCGACTTCAATAATCACGTCGCCTTTCAGGTACGAGTCCACCGGGCGCGGCCCGCCGATTAAATAGGCTTCATCTGCTTGCTGCACATGTTGCGCGTTAGCATCAGCTTCTGAAAATACCGCGACGCTACGAATGCCCATGCGTTTGCAAGTTCGAATCACGCGGCAGGCAATTTCACCGCGGTTGGCGATCAAAATTTTATTGAACATTTTTAATTTTCTTGTCTGGTGTGGGGGATGACCATGCGGGAGGGCGCTTTTCAAGGAAGGCGGCAAGACCTTCCTTGCCTTCCATACTGGCACGTATGCGCGCAATGCGCTGTGCGGTTTCAGCAACTAGCGCGCCATTAATCGGATGATGGGCGACAGCGGCGATTAAAGATTTTGCCTCCGCTTGCGCATGCGGGCCTGCATTGAGAAGGGCTGTACAAAGCTGCGCTATTGTTTCATCCATCGCGGCTTCAGATTCTGCCAATTCATGTAAAAGGCCCAGCCGGTATGCTGCTGCCGCATCAAATTTTTCTGCAGTCAAGAAATAACGATGCGCCGCGCGCTCGCCTATCGCGGCAATCACATAAGGCGAAATGACAGCGGGAATCAGCCCAAGTTTTACCTCTGAAAGTGAAAACGCGGCTTGGTGTGTTCCGATACCTATATCGCAGCAGGCAATCAGACCCACGCCACCGCCATACGCTGCCCCCTGCACCCGCGCTATTGTCGGTTTGGTCAGCCCATGCAGGGTTTGCATCAGCGTGCCCAGAGCCATCGCATCACGAAGATTTTCCGCCTGCGAATAAGCGGCGATGCGCTTCATCCAGTTTAGATCAGCGCCCGCCGAGAATGATTTGCCTGTGGCTGCGAGGATCACCACCCGCACCTGTGCAGATTGCTCCATCAAGTTGAGCGCATGTGTGAGATCGGCAATCAGCACATCATCAAACGCGTTGTGCTTGTCTGGATTATTCAGCGTAATGATGCCGAGCTGGCCATCTATTTTGGACATGATATGGCTCACTGCAATGCCTTGTTGTATGAATCGCGGTTTGTGTGGAAAACGGGAGAAGATTCGCCCGCGCTGATAAAACCATGAATCATCTCAAGCACCCCGGCCATGTTGTTAAGTGTTTCCATATAGTGAAAACATAAAATAAAACCTACATCCGAAACACACCATAATCGGTTTTTTCAATCGGCGCATTCATCGCCGCTGACAGGCCAAGCCCCAGCACGGTACGCGTCGCGGCAGGGTCAATTACGCCATCATCCCAAAGCCTGGCAGTCGCGTAGTACGGGTTGCCCTGATCTTCATATTGCTGGCGGATCGGCGCTTTGAACGCCTCTTCATCATCAGCACTCCACGTACCGCCTTTGCTTTCGATACCATCGCGCTTTACGGTGGCAAGAACGGAGGCCGCTTGCTCGCCGCCCATCACCGAAATGCGGGTGTTGGGCCAGGTCCACAAGAAACGCGGGTTGAAGGCACGTCCACACATACCGTAATTACCGGCACCGAATGAGCCGCCGATCAGTACCGTAAATTTGGGTACTTTCGCGCATGAAACCGCAGTGACCATTTTTGCGCCGTCCTTGGCAATGCCGCCGGTTTCATATTTTTTACCCACCATAAAGCCGGTGATGTTTTGTAAAAATATCAGCGGCGTGCCGCGTTGATTGCACAGCTCGATAAAATGCGCGCCCTTCAAAGCAGATTCGGAAAAAAGAATGCCGTTATTCGCCACAATACCGACCGGGTGACCCCAAATATGCGCGAAGCCGCACACCAGCGTGGTGCCGTACAGCGCCTTGAATTCATGGAAATCAGAGCCATCAACAATACGCGCAATCACTTCACGAATATCAAATGGCTGCTTGGTATCTTTGGGGATCACGCCGTAAAGTTCGTTCGCTGCATATTTTGGTTCAACCACCGTTCGCATCGCAACATCTGGCGATTTTTTGCGATTTAGGTGCGAGACAATTTCGCGGGCAATACTCAACGCGTGTTTGTCGTTTTCAGCCAGATGATCGGTGACTCCAGAGGTGCGCGAATGCACATCACCGCCGCCCAGCTCTTCAGCCGTGACCACTTCGCCGGTCGCCGCTTTCACCAGTGGCGGGCCGCCCAAAAATATCGTGCCCTGATTTTTGACAATGATCGATTCATCACACATCGCGGGCACATAGGCACCACCGGCTGTGCACGAGCCCATCACGCAGGCGATTTGCGGAATACCTTTTGCGGACAGGTTGGCCTGGTTATAAAAGATGCGACCGAAGTGTTCTTTGTCCGGAAATACCTCGTCCTGCAAGGGCAAAAAAGCCCCGCCTGAATCGACCAGATATACGCACGGCAAATTATTCTGCATCGCCACTTCCTGCGCGCGCAAATGTTTCTTCACCGTGAGCGGATAGTAAGTACCGCCTTTGACGGTGGCGTCGTTGGCAACGATCACGACCTCTTGCCCGGACACCCGACCAATGCCGGTGATCACACCTGCAGCCGGCGCGTCGTGGCCATCCGCACCATACACGCCCCATGCCGCCAAGGGGGAGAATTCTAGAAACGGGGAACCCTGATCGAGCAACGCTTTCACTCGATCGCGCGGCAATAATTTACCGCGTGCGCTGTGTTTGGCATTGGCCACCGCGCCGCCGCCATTCGCCACCTTGCGGGTGCGGTTATTCAGTTCATCCACTAGCGTTCGCATGTGCGCGGCGTTGGCGGTGAAGGCGGGAGAGAGTGGATCTAGTTTTGATTTAAGTTGAGGCATTTGTATGATCTATTTTTATTGGCTGTTAGGCATCTTGGTAGGTCGGTTACAGATTTTAGAAATACGGGTACCTGACTTTGTCACCCCACCAGGTCCCGCGCAATCACCATGCGCTGAATCTCGCTGGTGCCTTCGTAGATTTGGGTTATGCGTGCATCGCGGTAGTAGCGCTCAACCGGATAATCTTCGAGGTAGCCATAGCCGCCGTGAATCTGGATCGCTTTGGAACACACCCATTCAGCCAATTCGGAGGCGTACAGCTTAGCCTGCGAGGCTTCACTTAAGCACGGCATGCCTTCGGTGCGCATGCGCGCGGCGTGCAGGATGAGCATGCGGGCGGCGTTGATGCGGGTGTGCATGTCGGCGAGCATATTGGCGATAGATTGATGCTCATGAATCTTCTTGCCGAATTGAGTGCGGTCTTTGGAGTAGGCAATGGCGGCATCGAGAGCGGCGCGGGCAATACCGAGTGCTTGCGCGGCGATACCGATGCGTCCACCTTCCAGATTGGAAAGCGCAATAGCGAGGCCTTTACCGCGTGGGCCGAGCAGCTGGGCCTCATCGATTTTGCAGTTATCCAGAATAATTGCGCAGGTATCAGAAGCGCGGATGCCGAGCTTATGCTCGGGTCGTTGCACATTGAAGCCGGGTGTGTCGGTGGGCACGATAAAAGCGGACAAACCTTTTTTGCCCAGGTCAGGGTCGGTCACCGCAAACACAATGGCCAGCTTCGCCCGCTTGCCGTTGGTAATGAATTGCTTATTGCCGTTCAGTACCCACTGGCCATGGCTGAGCCTGGCTGTGGTTTTAAGATTATTAGCTTCCGAACCTGCCTGCGGTTCGGTCAAACAAAAGCAGCCGATTTTTTTGCCGCTGGCTAAATCCGGCAGGTAGGCACGCTTTTGTTGCTCGGTTCCCCATGCCAGAATCGGCCCGCAGCCCACTGAATTATGCACACTCATCAAGGTGGAAGTAGACGCGTCACCCGCCGCGATTTCTTCTTCGGCCAGGGCATACGCCACATAGTCTGAATAGCTGCCGCCGTATTCTTCTGGCACCATCATGCCGAGCAATCCTAACTCGCCCATTTGCGTTACGACGGCATCTGGAATCCATTTGTCGCGTTCCCACTGCGCGGCGTGAGGGGCCAATTCATTTTGTGCAAATTGGCGTGCCATATCGCGAATCATGCGTTGATCTTCGGTATAAAAATCGGTCGCGGTTTTCATGAGCATGGTGTGCTCCCTGGTTAGTGCGGCTTTTAATAAAGACGAATGTCAGACGCTATTTTGTGGCGTCATCAATTTTTTTGGCTTGTTCTTCTGCTTGTGCTTCAACGGTTTTTTGCACCTCTTTGGCTTTGTCGAGGGCCTTGATCTGATCGCCGTATACGGGGTTGTCCCGTACAGATTTATCGACGGCGGCTTTTTCAGCTTGTTTTTCAGCTTCCGGTTGCGCGGCGGTTTTAGGTTTGTCTTCGACCTTTTTGGAACAGGCCGCGAAGGCAATAATCGTCAGCAGCGTGATCGCACAACGCGTAAAAATTACCATGCTATTTTCTCGCCAGCGTAGTCAAAAAATCCGCCGTTGTGGGTGGCTGCGTGTTCGCCTGCCGCAGCGATGACCTGACGCATGCCGGTAATACTGATTTCTGGCGTGATGTCGGCCTCTTTGCCCCCCATATCGGTTTGCACCCAGCCAGGATGCATCACTAAGGCGCTAATTCCTTTGGGGCCATATTCAAGTGATGCTGCTTTGACCACGGCGTTCAACGCGGCCTTGCTGGCACGATAGGTGACGCCATTGGCACTCGTCATGCCCGCAATTGAGCCCATGCGGCTTGAGACAAACGCAAAGACACCTTTGTTTTTTATCAGGCGAGGTGCGATCTGCGGGATTAATTGCATCGCGCCGAATACGTTGGCATGCATGACCTCGTCAAACGCTTCCAGAGCGGGTGCAGCGGCCACTGATTCACGCGGGCCAAACACACCGGCGTTATAGATCGCGACGTTCAATGACCGCGGCTTGATGGCCGTTGCAAAGGCGGCAATAGATTTCAGATCGGTGGTGTCCAGCACCATCGTTTCTGCGCCGAGTGCCGCCAATTTTTTGCCATCAACTGCGCGGCGGTGGGTGGCAATAACCTCCCAGCCGTCATGACGATATTGGCGCACAAACTCAAGGCCCAAGCCACGCGATGCACCGATGATAAGGATAGTTTTCAAGATAGCCCTTTTAATCCCAAATAAAAACACTAGCATTAGGGCGGCTTATGAAGCAAAAAGCCTCCAAGACCGCCGCTAATTCTAGTATTTGCATTTAAATAATTTCAACCGCCAGCGCTGTAGCTTCACCGCCGCCGATACAAAGTGAGGCAATCCCGCGCTTGCCGCCGCGTGCTTTTAACGCGTGAATCAAGGTTACGATGAGCCGCGCACCGGATGCGCCGATGGGATGGCCCAGCGCGCACGCGCCGCCATTCACATTGACTTTTTCGTGCGGCAAATTTAAATCTTTCATCGCCGCCATGGTGACCACGGCGAAGGCTTCATTGATTTCATAAAGATCTACGCTATCCGGGCCCCAGCCGAGTTTTTTATGCAGCTTGTCGATAGCGCCGACCGGTGCGGTCGTAAACCATTCCGGCTCGTGCGCATTCGAGGCGTGGCCGACGACACGTGCCAGTGGCGTGAGGCCTTTGGCTTTGGCGTCAGACTCTTTCATTAAAATCAATATCGCTGCGCCATCAGAAATGGATGACGACGATGCCGCCGTCACGGTGCCGTCCTTATTGAATGCAGGTTTTAATGACGGAATTTTTTCAGGCTTGCATAGTCCTGGCGGCTCATCTGTTGCCAGCACTGTATCGGCACCTTTGCCCGAAACCGTCACGCCAGCGATTTCAGCTTTGAATGCGCCATTGGCCACCGCAGCCTGCGCACGCTTCACGCTTTCGGTCGCAAACGCATCCTGCATCTCGCGGGTGAAGCCATATTTAGCGGCCGTTGCATCCGCAAAAATACCCATCGATTTGCCATCGTAGGCATTTTCCAGTCCATCAAAAGCCATATGGTCGAGACACTTTACGTGGCCATAACGAAAGCCCTGCCGCGCTTTCGGCAGCAGGTAAGGCGCATTAGACATCGATTCCATTCCGCCCGCCACAATCACGTTTGCCGAACCCGCGATGATCGCGTCATGCGCCATCATCACCGTCTTCATGCCGGAGCCACAGACTTTATTCACCGTGGAGCATGCCGTCGATTTCAATAAATCCGCACCCAGCACCGCTTGACGCGCCGGCGCCTGCCCCAATGCGGCCGGCAGCACGCAGCCAATAATAGCCTCGGTAATGTCTTCGGCTTTTAAGCCCGATTGTGCAAAGGCGGCTTTGATGGCCACGGAGGCGAGCTGCGGTGAAGTCATCGACAGCAGCTGACCATTCATGGAGCCGATTGGGGTACGTTTTGCGGCGACGATGACGACTGAATCTTTATTTGCGTCTGACATGGTGTTCTCCTGGTGAGCTTGATTATTAAATAGTGAACGTGATCAATAGCTGATAGGTTTGTACTAGAGCGTCTCCCCAAACAGCTCACGCCCAATCAACATTCTGCGAATCTCATTGGTGCCTGCGCCGATGTCGTACAGCTTTGCATCACGCAGTAATCGCCCGGCTGGATACTCATTGATGTAGCCATTTCCGCCGAGCGCCTGAATCGCTTCGAGCGCTACTTTCACTGCGCATTCCGACGCGTATAAAATACAGGCCGCTGCATCTTTGCGTGCTGCGCGGCCGCGTCCCTGGTCGAGCATTTCGGCGACGCGATAGGTGAATGCGCGTGATGATTGCAGTGCCACATACATATCCGCCATTTTCCCCTGCATCAAACCAAAGGTGCCAATCGCCTGACCGAATTGCTTGCGCTCATGCATATAGGGCAGCACCAAATCCATTGCCGCCTGCATGATGCCGAGCGGGCCGCCGGAGAGCACGGTGCGTTCCGTATCAAGGCCGCTCATCAACACCTTTGAGCCGCCGTTTAAGACGCCCAGAATATTTTCTTCTGGAATTTCGCAGTCTTCAAACACCAGCTCGCAGGTGTCGGAGCCGCGCATACCGAGCTTGTCGAGTTTTTGCGCCGTGCGGAATCCTTTCATGCCTTTTTCGATGATAAAAGCGGTCATCGCTTTCGAGCCCATTTCCTTTGGCGCAGTGCGCATGTAAACAATCAGCACATCGGCATGCGGCCCGTTGGTGATCCACATTTTATTGCCGTTGGCGATGTAGTGGTCGCCTTTTTTTTCCGCGTGCCGTTCTGCTTTACACGCCATCGAACCGACCACATCTGAGCCGGCACCTGGCTCACTCATCGCAAGTGCGCCGACAAATTCACCGGAACATAACTTTGGCAAATACTTTTTCTTCTGTGCCTCGCTGCCGTTCAAATACAAATTGTTTACGCATAGATTCGAGTGCGCACCATAGGCCAAACCCACCGAGCCCGAGGCACGCGATACTTCTTCCATCGCCACCGTATGCGCTAAATAGCCCATGCCGGTGCCACCGTATTCTTCTGCGACTGAAATCCCCAGTAGTCCCAAATCGCCAAACTTTTTCCACATATCCATCGGAAAATGATTGTCGTGGTCAATCGCGGCAGCACGCGGGGCCAATTCAACATCGCACATGCGTTTTACCGAATCGCGCAGCGCGTCGGTGTCGTCGGTGATATGGGTATCAAAAATCATGGTGTCTCCAAATTCAAACAGGGGTGCGCGACCAAACCGGGGTGCGCAGCAATCAAAGGCAGGGCTTATTTTTTAAGCAGGTAAAGTAAGCAGCACAGCATGATTTTACTGCTTTACTTCGCACCCATCCGAATCGCCCCATCCAGCCGTATCACCTCGCCATTCAACACCTCATTTTCGATAATGTGTTTTGCTAGCGCAGCATATTCATCCGGCCGACCCAAGCGTGCCGGAAACGGGATTTGTGCGCCGAGCGAAGCGCGAATTTCTTCACTCATGCCCTGAAGCATCGGTGTATCAAAAATACCCGGCGCAATCGTCATCACACGGATGCCAAATTTCGCCAGCTCACGCGCAATCGGCAGCGTCATGCCATTCACGCCCGCCTTCGATGCCGCATAACCGGCCTGACCGATTTGCCCTTCGAATGAGGCCACGGACGAGGTATTGATGATCACGCCTCGTTCACCATGGGCAAGCGGTGCCGCACACATCGCTGCAGCGGACAAACGGATCACATTAAAAGTGCCGATCAGGTTAATGCTGATGGTCCGTGAAAAATTAGCCAACGAGTGCGGGCCCGTTTTGCCCACCACGCGCTCACCCGGTGCGACGCCTGCACAGTTCAGCACCCCATGAATACCGCCAAATACCGTCGTACATAAATCCACTGCTGCCTGCACACTGGCCTCATCGGTAACATTGGTCTCAATGAATTTGGCCTGTGCTCCCAATTCAGCCGCCATTTTCTCGCCAGCTTCTTTATTAATGTCAGCCAGCACCACGTTGCCGCCATTGGCCGCCAGCAAACGCGCTGTGGCCGCCCCCAGACCAGAGCCGCCGCCAGAGATAAGAAAGGTGTGATTTTGAATTTGCATGATGTTTAAGTTCCGATGACGGAGTTAGGGTTGGGTTAAAAATTTGATTTGAACTGCAGGCGTAATTATAACTGGCGTCGTTCATGTGCTATTGACGCGCAGCTAAATTAACGATAAAAGCAAGGGCAAATACTCGGTTAAAGCGAAAGTGAATCATGAGATTTATAAGGCTCATGGGATGATGAGGCGATGACGGTAACGCCAGCCCATCTTCGAAACATTTCTGTTGTACGGCTAGCGGTTGAGCATATTCATACCGTATTCAGATCACCCTGAATTGACTTATGTATCGGCAGTAGCCATGCGCCATAAAAAAGTGACCAGACTAAATAAGAACATTTGAACGGGCACGGGCATCCGTTTTGGTAGATCGATTATGGCTTTATGTCCGAGCCATCCAGCAGGCGAAATCATGCCGATTTGTGCGCTCTGCTCAAACAAACCAAAGCGCCTGAAAAACACTTGCAGTGCCTTGAGCTGCATGATTCGATCAGATTAATTAATCTGAAAACACCGGCTATACAGATTATCTTTTTGCGCATGAGCGATCAGCTCATCACCTTCATGCAGGCTGAATGTGCCTTGCAATATGCTATCCCGCCGAATTTCATAGTCAATACCACCAAACATGAAACAAGCCTTTTCCCTTGCCCATGAAATATACAACTCGGCTATTTCCTTATCAACATCCAGGATAAAAAAATCCCAGCTGAAAATGGTTTTTGGTTTGGCTTCCAGCATCGATTTGCCCTGCCTGTTAAAAAATTCTGCGGGTGATGCTCATGCCGATAAGAATGAGCATCAACACCATGAGAGAGGCGTCAATGCGAGCGCGCACGCGTTTATTTGCAGGTGTTGCTGCGGAAATTGGCGCCGTTGCTCAGGCAATAATTGATGGGCAAGCTCATACAAATTGTTTTTGGGGTATCTGCTTCGGGCTTGATGACATTAAACAGAGCGCGCCTCACACCGATTAATCCAGCGTCGCCAAACGCCTTGTCCGGTATGGAATACAACACTCTTTTTTGGACTATCTCACCCTCATGATTAACCATTAACAGCAGAGTGGCCGAGCCCTCCATGCCAACGCGACGCGCCGCAAACGGAAATTCTATTTTCGGACGTTGTGTAAGGGTGCGTACGACGACCGGTGCTTTGGCAGCAGTTGAAGGGCTAATCACGCTGTTCTTGGGGAACGAGACCGAGACCGTCGGGCTGCCCTCCTTAACTTCAAACCAAACCTGCACGACGCCGTTGCTGGCAACGGGTGCACAAAGCGCCTGGTCTACAGCGGGTCGAAAACGCCACAGGGGAAGCACTTCTTTGATCGCCTCTATGAATTTTTCATTGCCCTCAACGGGTGAAAATTCAGGCGCTTCCAGCTTGCCGTCTTCGCTCACAATCCCTTTGACCCGTATCTCGACTGTCAGCTTATCGGTAGATGCCAGCTTGGGAAATTCCGGCGGGACGACTAGAATGGGGTGAAAAAATTTGTCCTGTTCGGCTATAGGCTGCGGATCAGATTGTGCGTAGCTCATCATAGACGCGATCAAAAGCGGGCAGGAGGAAATGATACGCAGAATTTTCATCATGATGAGTTAAGTTGAGGGGCAATAAAAATTAAATTGGGAGTTGCGAATGCCGCGTGCTGAGCGCCGAAAAACAAATTGCGCATTCCACAACCGGTTGAACAATTTAAATGAACTTAAGACACAAAACTAAAATAAGTATGCATGACTTATAAATAACATTTTTATTTAGATTGATTAACGCCAGCATAGATTATCGGAGATACGGTCAGATTGCTGCGCGACACGGCGCGACCTACGATTTCGATAAAACGCTAATAGCGGCGGCTATTTTCAGCCAAAAGTGCTTCAAAACACCCGCCGTTATTAGGGTTTAATATTTCAAATATTGCTCGCCAGCATTCTATAAAAAAACACCTGTTCAATCATTCGCCCCGTGCACCGCTGCATTCGGTAATGCTGGTTTATCCTGCCCGGGCCGTTTGTCCCACAGCCGTTTGAACGCATTTTCCAGGTCATCCACAAACGTGAATACGGCGGGGACGACGATGAGCGAGAGTACGGTTGAGGTGATGAGGCCGCCGATCACGGCTATCGCCATTGGTGAGCGAAATGAAGGGTCTGCGCCGAAGCCCATGGCGATCGGCAGCATGCCGAAACCCATAGCGAGTGTGGTCATGATGATGGGGCGAGCGCGTTTGTGGCAGGCGTCGATAAGTGCGTCAAACCGGTTCATGCCCAGATCGCGTCGGGCGATAATGGCGTAATCCACTAGCAGGATGGAATTTTTCGTGACCACTCCCATTAGCATCAACAGGCCAATCAGTGACGGCATTGAAAAACTTTTGCCGGTGATTAGCAGCAGAATAAAGGCGCCGCCAATCGAGAGTGGTAGTGCTGCCAGAATAGTGAAAGGCTGCATGAAATCTTTGAACAGCAGCACCAGCACGGCAAAAATACACAGCACGCCTATGATCATCGCTAGCCCAAAGCTGCTGAACAGTTCCGCCATCATCTGCGCATCGCCCAGCTCGGCAATTCTGACGCCCGGAGGCAGGTTCTGCAAGGTGGGCAGTTTCAGCGCTTCGCTGTAAACACTGCCGAGCTCGCGGGCGCCGAGCTCAACATCAAAAGTGATTTGACGGTTGCGGTCGAGCCGATTAATTTGCGCGGGGCCGCTGTCGATGGTCACATCGGCGATGTTGGCGAGCATCACGGCACCATTTTTGGCGGGCACCTGCAGGCGCTGGATGGCGGCGAGATCGGCGCGGGTTGCGATCGGCAGCCTGACGCGGATCGGTACCTGGCGTTCACTCAAATTAAATTTTGGCAGATTTTGATCATAGTCGCCCGCAGTGGCGACGCGAATGGTTTCACCGATTGACGCCGCGTTTACGCCCCTATCAGCGGCGCGCGCAAAATCAGGGCGCACGATAATTTCGGGCCGCACCAGGCTGGCGCTGGAAGTCACGTTGCCAATTCCTTGCAGGGTTCGCAAATCACGTTCCAGATCGCGGGCGGTGGCCAACAACGCGACCGGGTCTTCGCTCTGAATGACCAGCTGCATTTTGCTGCCGGTGTCTTGCGGGCCGACGGTGATGCGTACGCCGGGCTGGGCGCTTAATTTTTTACGCAGCTCGACTTCCACATCCTGCTGGCTGCTGCCGTGAAGCGTCCGCTCGCCGCGTCGGCTTAGCGTAACCGTGAGTGCCGCTTTGCGTGCTTCGGCAGATACCCCGCGTGCAAATGCATCACCTGATACTCCGCCACCGACCGAGCTAAAAATATGTTTAACGTCCTTGATTTCCATCGCGGCGAGGCGCGCCCGCTCGGCAGCATCCCATGTTTCCTGCAGATTACTGCCGGGTGGCAACTCAATATTGATGATGGTTTGTGCGCGATCCGCAGCCGGTACAAAGCCAGTCGGCAACAGCGGAATCAGTGCGACGGAGCCGATAAAAAAAATCGCTGAGGCCGTCGCGGTGATATAGCGGTTACGAATGCACCACGCTACCCAGCCGAGGTAGCGCGTCATTATCCAGCTATCTTTATGCTCGGTGTGGCCGTGGTTTTTCATGATGTAGGCGGCCATCATCGGGGTCAGCATGCGGGCTACAACGAGTGATGCAAAAATCGCAAATACGGCGGTCCAGCCAAATTGTTTAAAAAATTTCCCGGCGATGCCTGACATAAAGGCTGTGGGTAAAAACACCGCGATCAGTGCGAAGGTGGTGGCGATAACGGCCAGGCCAATTTCATCGGCGGCTTCCATCGCGGCCTGATAGGGGGATTTACCCATGCGCATATGGCGGCTGATATTTTCGATTTCCACAATGGCATCGTCGACTAATATGCCGACCACGAGCGCGAGTGCCAGCAGAGTTACCGTGTTGAGGGTGAAGCCGAAATAATACATCCCCAAAAAAGTGGGAAAAATCGATAATGGCAGCGCGGTGGCCGCCACAAAAGTTGAACGCCAATCGCGCAGGAAATACCACACCACTATCACTGCCAGCAATGCGCCTTCAATCAGCAAATACATCGAGCCAGTGAAGTTTTCCTCGACTGGCCACACATTGTCGATGGCCTCTTCGATCTTCACATTGGGATGCGCCAAACGTAATTCTTCTACCGCTTTTTGCACCTCGCGGGCGACTGATATTTCACTGGCGCCTTTGGTGCGACTGACTTCAAAAGCGACCACAGGCTCACCGTCTTTGAGTGCCATCGAGCGGCGTTCGGCAATAGTGTCCGAGACGTTGGCGATTTGCGCCAGCCGTACCCGACGACCATCAGTGAGCGGCATTTCCAGTGCGGCTAATTCGGCCACGGTTTTAACCGTCGCGATGGTTCGCACCGCTTGCTCGGCGCCGCCCACATCGCCTCGTCCGCCGGGCACTTCCTGCTGCACACGGCGCAGCTGCTGCGAAACCTCAGCCGCCGTCACCCCCAACGCGGTCATTTTTTCGGTGTCCAATTCCACCCGAATCTCGCGCGACACCCCCCCCATACGTGCTACTTTGCCCACACCCGGTGCGGCGAGAATGCGCTTGGTCATAGCGTTATCAATCAGCCATGAAATCGCTTCTTCATCCAGCTGCCCAGTCTCAACTGCTGCGACCACATAAGTCATGATCGGTTTGCCGGAGGTGGTGGCTTTTGAAATCACTGGGTCGCGCATTTCACCCGGTAAATCGGCCCGCACCTGGCTGACCGCATCACGCACCTCATTGGTCGCTTCGGCGGCATTTTTTTCAAGATTAAATTCGACGCTGATGTTCGCTGCGCCATCGAGAATATTGGTGTAGATATGTTTCACGCCCTGCAGCGGTGCCACCGCATTTTCAATTTTTCGCGCCACTTCGGTTTCTAACTGCGCCGGTGCCGCGCCGGGCAAGCTTGCGCTAATCGTCACTACCGGGAGCTCGATATCCGGAAAATCCTGCACTCCTGTCATCTTGAAACTTACCAGGCCGGCGAAAGTGAGCAGTATGAAAAACACAACGGAAACGATGGGATTCTTGATCGACCATGATGAAACATTAAATGAAAAATTATCGTTAGCCATAAACTAAACTCCCTATGGGGCGGGCTTCGTGGAAGCTTTTTGGTTGGAAATCCCCGCCGATGCTGGAGTCTGCTTTGCAGTGTTGGCAGTGCTTTCTACTGTGTTTGCCAGCACACTGACTAAATCACCATCGTTCAAAAAGCCGGCACCGGTACCTACGATTAATTGATCAGCGGTGACGCCTTCAATTATTTCAACACGCTCGCCGGCGCGTCGGCCGGTTTTTATTTTCACCTGCACGACCCGGCTGTCAGTGGCACTCAGGGTTGAACTCGTCGTTGACGTTTTCGCATCTGTCGCCGGTTTTATCGCAAACACATAGCTAAAGCCATCGCGCACCACCACGGCCTGTCGGGGCAGGGTTAGCGCCGCCGATTTGCCGAGTTCAAATTCACCTTTCGCAAACATGCCGGCCCGCGCATTGCTGCTGTCGGCGTAATTAGCTCCGTTACCGGTCATCGGTAAATCCACATAAACAATCGTACTGCGAGTTTGTACATCAACCGTCGGAGCTAGCATGCGTACCCGACCGACAATGGTTTTGCCGCTCGGGGTCAGCACTGCAACTGCCTGGCCGATATGTACTTTGTCCAGCTCGGCTGCGGTCACTTCCGCACGCCATTCAAGGCGGTTGTTGCGAATCAAGCGAAATAATTCCTGGCCTGATTGCACCACCGCACCCACGGTGGCGGTGCGCGCCGACACCACACCGGAATCGGGTGCCAGTACGCGGGTATTAGCCAGCTTGATTTGCGCATTGTTCGCGACCGCACGTGCTGCAGCCAAGCGTGCTTCAGCCGTTTTGGCGGCGGTTAAATATTGGTTGATTTGCTGCACGCTCAAAGCGCCTGACGCGTCGAGGGTGCGGGCACGGTCGGCGTTAGCTTGCGCCTCAGCGTAGGCAGCTTCGGCCTCGGCCACGCTGGCGCGTTGCTGTGCCCATTCGGCTTGCACGGTTTCAGGCGCGAAGGTAGCCATCACCTGACCGCGTTTCACCTGATCACCCACATTGACTTGCACGGCGTTGAGGCGAATGCCGTTTATTTCAGCGCCTACAATGGTTTCCTGCCAGGCGGTAATGGTGCCGTTGGCGACGAGCTTGATGATCAATTCGCTGGTTTGCGGCTTAACGGTGTTGACGGTGAGGGCGGGTTTGCCGACGGGGGATTTTTTCTCATCAGATGCCCTGACCATCATCGCTACGCTGCCTAACAACACCAGGCTGACAGCCGCTGCGATCAGCATAGTTTGCTTAAAAATTCCTGGTTTTTGCACGCGGGCTTTTGAGCGTCGTGTTGAGCGTAGTTTTGAGCGTAGTTTTGAGCTTAGTGTCGTGAGCATGGGTGATTTCATATTTGTTCTCTTTGGATTATTTGCGTGTTTATTTTAGCCATCAGCTCGGTGGGTTAATTCCAGCCGCCGCCGACTGCGCGATATAACGACACCGAAGCCGTCAGTCGCTCGCGTTCAACCCCCACTGCAACACCCTGCGAAGCCACCACGGAGCGCCGCGCTTCTTCAAGCTCTACCAGACTGCCAGCACCGGCTTTCACGCGGGCTTCTGCGGCCCGCAGATAGGCGACATAGCCGTTGAGCGCGGCCAGTGCATCGGTGGTGCGATCGTTGGCGCTCTTGATTCGTACCAGAGCTTCCTCCACCTCACGCACTGCGCGTCGAGTCAGCCCTTGATAAGTTGCCAGCGTTTCGGCGTAACGCGCCTTGGCCGATTGTGCGTTTGCGGCGCGACGCCCGGCATCAAAAATCGGCAGACTCAACTGCGGGCCGTATGACCAGGTAGAGCCGTGCACACTTACGTCACCTGCTTTGGTGGCGACATAGCCGATTGAGCCGCTGAGCGAAATACGCGGGTAGCGATCCGCTTCCGCCAACCCGATGTCACCCGATGCGGCGGCCAGCTCTCGTTCGGCCGCCGCCACATCCGGGCGTTGTGACAATACTTGTGCAGGTACGCTATCAATAACTAATGCGCTTGGTGTGGGAAAAGTAGCGGTATTGGCGGCGAGTTTTTGGCGTAATTCAGGCTCGCTCACCACGCTTATGACCGACAGCGCTTTGATGTCCACATCGCAATCAGCACGTTGCGCGGTTAGACGTGCGGCGGCTTCAGCCGCGCTGGCGCGGGTGAGTGCGGCATCGGCAGGAGCGGCAAATCCAGCCTGGGCTTTAAGATCAGTGAGGCGGGCGGTCTCGCTGCGCGAAGCGGCGTCACGCACATAGCCGTTCACTAAAATTTCGCAGGCGCGCAGATTGGTATAAGCCGTCGCCAGTTCAGCTGCTACCGAGACGCGTGCATCGTGCCAGTTGAGTACGCTGGCCTCGGCGCGCGCTGCCGCAGCCTCGCGCCCGCGCCGATTGCCGCCGAATAAATCTAGCTCCCAAGCTGCATCCAGTGAAGCGGAGCGGGTGGTGTTTGGAGCAGTGGAGCCGGCAGCTGTCGAAGGGGCAGACGGCAATGAGTTCTGCCCGCTGGTGATGTTGTTACCCGAATTTGAGCGGCTGCGAGTTTCGTTGGCGTTGCCGGTCAAGCGGGGGAATAGTGGCGCGGTCGCTGCGGTGAGTGCGGCGCGTGCCTGATCGATACGTGCCAGCGACACGGTAATGGTTGAGTTTTCACGTTCGGCATTTTCGATTAAATTACTCAACACCGGATCCCCCCAAGCGGCCCACCACTGCTTGAGTTTGGCGGGGTTGCCTTCATGCGGCAGCGGCGCAACCCAGGCCGCTGGCAATGGCATCAAGGGGCGCTGATAATCTGGGCCAACCGCGCAACCTGCGAGGGCCAGCGCAAGCAATGTAAACAGAAAATTGTTTAACGGCTTCATGTTGATTTCTTTCTAGTCTTTCCATTCGCGTTATTTTCAATATTCCTTATATTTTTTGCGGACGCACTTTTTATGGGTACGGGCTGTGCCGACGCCAGCATCAGATCAAATGCCTGCTGAATAATACGTTGAGTGCGAATTAGTGACTGCGTGGTAGATTCGCCGAGATCGAGGATCAAAGCGCCCACCATGGTTGCGTGAAAAAGTTCAAGCGCTGCATGGCTGAAGTCGATACCCAGTTTGTGAAAACTATCCTGCAGACGTTGGCGATTCGCCTCTTCAAAACTCGCTAGCCACGGCTTGATGCGATCATCTTCATCGGACGCCACAATCAGGGCGCTCATCAAGCGTGCAAAGCGGCGATCATGAATATCCGCGGTGAGAAATTCACGAAAATTGGCGAGCGTGATTGCACCGGAATCAATACCGCCGGACATCGCGTCCAGCATCGCGTTGCAGCCGTAAACAGCGGTTTCGCGCAGCAAATCATTACGCATAGGAAAGTAATAGGTGAGATGACTTTGCCGCACCCCGGCACGCTCAGCCACGCAGGTTTGTGTAAGTGCGCCAAAACCTTTGGTGTTCAAAATTTCGACCGCCGCAAATAAAATCCGTTCACGTGTGTTGGTAGGATCATCGACATGAGCGCGATGAGCGTTGGCACGCGCCGCCATGATTTTCGGCAAAGAATAAGGCACTGCGGCGGCCTTCGGCTTACTGACGGCTCCCGCAAGCGGGGTGGATTGTTTCAATTCAGGCTTGGAACTGAATTTGGATTTGGATTGGGATGAATTTGTCATTTGGTAATAATACCAAAAATTTTAGCTGAATTTGGTTTAATTACCAAACCAGGCTTAATCTGCGGTTCTTGCTGCGCTTGATCATCAAGTTATTAAAATCAGCATCGCACCATTTTTATCAGCAAACTTGCAAAGCTGACATGATAAGGTGGTGTGTTTACCGCAATTTTATGTAGAATTTTTAGCCTAAATTTTTATCCAGAATTATTATTTCATGTTGGCAACTTTTCATTCCGTTTCAAAAAACCTTATTGTCATCGAGCGCGGCTGGCTCAATTGCAATCAGATCGTGTTGACTGCGGTCGGTCAAAATATCCTGATCGATAGTGGCTATGGCCGTGATGCGGCTGAAACCATTCAAGTGGTGGGCGAGGCGCTCAACCACCAGCCACTGCATCGGCTGATCAATACCCATTGTCATAGCGACCATATGGGTGGCAATCGTGCATTGAGTGAAACTTATGGGTGTCGCATTACGATTCCGGTCGGCGAGGTTGAACATGTCTCGCCGTGGACGGCACAGAGTTGCTGGTCACTGCTGACTGATCAGTACGCCGAGAAATTTGTGTTTGATGACACGATAGAAGCCGGTGAATCATTCGATGGTGGCGGCCTCTGCTGGCGCGCGGTGGCGGCACCGGGGCATGATATGGGCGCGTTATTGTTTTGGTGCGAGCCGGAAAAAATTTTAATCACGGGCGATGCATTGTGGGCGCGCGGCATGGGCTTTGTGTGGCCCTCGGAAGTTACTGAATTATCAGACGAGAATGCCTCGAGACGCCCTAGTTATGCGGCTCTTGAGACACTTAATATGATTGAAACATTCAGCCCGCGGCTGACTATTCCAGGCCATGGTGCACCGTTTACGGCTGTCGATGAAGCGTTGGCATTTACCCGCTCACGACTGGTTGCGTTTGCCAAAGATCCGGTAAAGAATGCGCGGCACGTGGTAAAGACACTGTTTGTGTTTGCGCTGCTGGACCAGCGCTCCATGCCGTTAGCAACGCTGCCTCAATATTTGGCGAGTGTGCCTGTTTATCAAGAGATGAGTAGACGATTTTTGCATATGAGCGATGATGAGATGGCGGCGATGCTGATCAAGGATTTGCTCGCCAATGGCGCGGTGAAGCTGGATAATGATGTTTTGAAGCCGACGATGCGAGCCTAGCATTTGAAGGATGCGCTGCTTGCGCGCGAATGGTTGAGGGCTGATTGGGTTTTCGGAAATAAACGGGATCAAAAAAAATGAAAAAAAATTACGGTGGTCATTATGCAAAGTTTGCGGGAGTCGTCGCGTGGATGATTGCGCTATGTTTGCATATGGCGATAGCGCAACCGACGCCACCCGCTTCGGTTAATCCACCCGCAGCAAGCGTTTCACCTTCACTTTCCTCATCACCATCCACATCCGCATCCACATCCGCTTCAGCAGAAGCCAAAATAATTGAAGTCAACAATGCGGCGAAAGTGGCGCTGGTAGAGGGTGATGTGACGGTCATCGCGGGCAAGAATCAGCGGCGTAAAGTCAAAATCGGCGACGTGCTGGTGGAGACAGAATTGATTGTCACCGGAAAAAATGGCGAGCTACATCTAGAAATGGAAGACGGCGGCTATATCGCAATACGCCCCAACACCCGCATGCGGATCGTAAAATATCAGGCCAAAGGTGATGAGTCTGACTCGGCGCTGTTTGGTTTGCTGCAAGGCAGCTTTCGCTCGGTCACCGGCTGGATCGGAAAATTTAATCGCGAAAAATATATTGTGCGCACCCCGCATGGCACCATCGGTATTCGCGGCACCGATCATGAGCCGCTGGTGATACCGGCTGGTTCTACTGAAGGCGAGGCGGGCACTTACGACAAGGTAAGTGCCGGCGGCAGCGTCATCAAAACACCGCAGGGCAGTGCTGAAGTGGCACCCAATCAGGCCGGGTTTGCGCCGCATAATGCTTCCACTGCGCCGCGGATGCTGAAGGAAGTGCCCGGTTTTTTTAAGCCGACGCGCAATGAAAAATTGCTGGATGGCAAGCACGATGCGGTGCAAAAACAGATTACAGGGCGGCGTGAAGCACGCAAAGCTGAGATCAAAAAAAGTTTGGGTCCGGTTGCGAACACCAAGCAAGCCGGGCCGACTGATCGCGCTGCAAACAAAGCGGCCAAGCATGAGTACGCCAAGCAGGCAAAAGCGGATGCACAAGCAGCGCGGCAAAAAGCGAAGCAGGACGCGGACAAGTTAAAAGCTGCGCAAAAAGCCGCACAAAAAGCTGCGCAAAAAGCCGCGTTAGAAAAAGACAGGCAAGAAAAAATAGCCAGAGAAAAAGCGGAGCATGTCAATAAGGCACATGCTCAGCATCGCTAAAACGTTAGGGCCTCAGTTTGATGACGCGTATTTGCAGTTGGCCTTGTTATTGCGATGTTGCTGCTTCGCCGCGCCAGCCACCTCCCAAGGCTTTGATCAGCCCGACTGATGCAGCCAAGCGCCGTCCGGTCAAGGTCATTGCGGTGCGCTCATTGGCGAGCAATGCGGTTTGTACGCTGACCACGTTTAAATAGC
>JANYDB010000108.1 GCA_025359985.1 Burkholderiales bacterium
ATGGATGGCTTCACGGCTGGCCATAAAATACAGGTAATCAAACTCGACGATGCGTTAGAGCCTGCGAAGCTGAAACTCATCAAGATTGATGTTGAGGGCATGGAGCATAAAGTCATTTCCGGTGCGAAGGCGCTGATCGAAAAACACAGACCATTTTTATATGTAGAAAATGATCGAGTGGAAAAGTCCAACGCGCTTATCGAACTGATTCAGTCGCTGGATTATCGTCTTTACTGGCATTCACCCCCGCTCTACAACCCGAATAATTTTGCGGCCGATACAGAAAACATTTATCCGCATATCGTATCGATCAATATGATCTGCGTGCCGCGTTCGAATCCTATCGAAATGATGGGCTTTCAGGAAATACTGAATGCAAATGAACATCCCATGAAAACGACTTCATCAGAGGCTGTTTAGCCGCCGTCGGACTTAAAGAACATCGGCTGCAAAACCGATTCTTAAAGTTCGATAAGCTGCTAGGCCCAGCTCGCAGCAAATTTCTGCCAATGTTCCTGCCCCTTATTTTCAGCCAGAAATGCGCGAACGATTTTTTCTTCCTCAACATACGCTGCCTGCGTAAGCGTCCCCTTCATCAACTGAAAACGCAAAAAAACCAGATAGGTATTCATCACATCCGTTTCGCAATAATGGCGAATCGCTTCCAGCTCACCACGCTGATATGCTCCCCAAACCTGAGAGCCATCCATGCCAAGCTTGCCGGGAAAGCCGCAGAGCTGAGCAATCTGATCCAGTGGCGCGTTGGCACGAGCCTGATAAAGCGCCAGCAAGTCCATCAAATCAAGATGGCGCATGTGGTAGCGGCTAATATAGTTATTCCATTTATAGTCGCGGTCATCATCACCCATGTCCCAATACTTGGGGGCCGCAATGCTGTGCACTAACGAGCGATAGTGGAGGACGGGCAAATCGAAGCCGCCACCGTTCCACGAAATAAGTTGCGGAGCGTATCGCTCGATGCCGTCAAAAAAACGCTGGATGATATCTTTTTCTCCATCATCTATTTTGCCAAGCGACCAGGCGCGCAGCCCCTCGTCGGAGCGCATCACGCAGGAAATTGCGATGACCCGATGTTGATGCAAGGGCAGAAAATCACTGCCATGGGTTTGCTGACGGCGGCGCTGAAAAACAAGTTCGGCAACGGCATCATCACTCATGCTGGCATCAATGTCCTGCAGTTTGCGTAAACCGGCAATATCAGGAACCGTTTCAATATCGAAAACTAAAATGGGTGTCATAAATTAATTTCAGAGTTGAACTGACAATGGGTTTAAGCTAAATCGTAATACAGGAAATTGGAATAAGAAAAAGAGCACCCATCGGCGCTTTTTAAAAAACGTAAAAACTACGGTTTTCGGCTCCATTTATTTGCGCTATCACGATAATACCAGCCTGATTGAGCGCGGCTGATAAAGCGTTCACCGAAGGTCAATTTCAAATCGCTTTCCCAATCCGGACGGCCATTTGCACGCGCTATTTCCCGATAGAGGGAACCACGATCCTGATTTTCTTCAGCAACCAGTATTTCAAGCCCGGCGCGAGCCCCTACAGCGACTGCATTCAAATCACGCACGGCAATGAGCCCGTCGGCGCTAACGCCTATTGCACCGGAATCAAGATGCGGCTTCAATGCTGAAAAACGTTGCTGCAGACTTTTCTTGATCACCAGGATCGATGGTGTATTGATATCAATATCAGGCGGCTGGGCGAATGCGGCGGAGGAAAATATTAAAAAGACTGCGAAGACTCCAGCCGCTAAAATGGGATTTTTTTGGAGTGAGGCAAATTTAGACCAAGAAATTTGCATCATTTTGTTGCAACCTCCGGGTTCGCGGACTTTTCTTTGTCTTTCATATCTTTATTCATTTTCGCTGGGTCTGCTGCAGGCCAAATATCATCAATGATTTTGTCAGCCGCTTTTTGTGCGGACTCAGCCGGAAAAAATAAAATGGTTGAACAACCCGCTGCGCTCACAAAGGTCAACGCCGACAACATCGCCAGCATGAATCGGTAACAGCGCTTAAAACGGCCGACAATATTCATTATTCTCGTTCCCAGACTTCATTATTAAACGCAACTTAGCGGATCAACTTCTAACGCTCGGCATTAACCGCGGGTTTACGCTAGCAAGCAAATGCAGATCAGGCCGGAAATACGCCAGTAGACAGATAGCGATCACCGCGATCACAAACAATATGCACAATGACGGCGTCTTCAACCTCGCTCGCCACATTTATGGCTGCAACTAGCCCGCCGCCAGAAGAGATGCCGGCAAAGATGCCTTCCTCGCGCGCGAGCCGACGCGTCATTTCTTCGCTATCGGTCTGCGTAACTTCAATCACGCGATCAACGCGCGTACGGTCAAAAATTTTGGGCAAATAAGCTTCCGGCCATTTACGAATGCCTGGCACATTGGAGCCATCGGCTGGATGCACACCCACGATTTGGATCCCTGGATTCATTTCTTTAAGATAGCGGCCAACACCCATGATGGTGCCGGTGGTGCCCATGGTTGCGACAAAATGCGTGACTTTTCCCATCGTGTCACGCCAGATTTCAGGCCCGGTGCTGTTGTAGTGCGCCAGCGGATTATCCGGATTGGCAAACTGATCTAGGATCACGCCGCCGCGCTCGCGTTTGATCTGCTCTGCGGTGTCACGTGCGCCTTCCATGCCAATTTTTTGCGGGGTTAGCACCAGTTCTGCGCCAAACGCCCGCATCGTCTGGCGGCGCTCAATGCTCAAATGCTCAGGCATGACCAGCACCATTTTGTAGCCCTTGATAGCCGCGGCCATGGCCAGTGCAATACCGGTATTGCCGCTCGTAGCCTCTATCAAAATATCGCCCGGCTTGATTTCACCGCGAGTCTCGGCCCCCACAATCATTGACATAGCAGGACGATCTTTGACTGAACCCGCGGGATTGTTGCCTTCCATTTTACCGAGCAGAGTATTGGTCGTTGAAATATTCATCATTGCCGGAATGCGCTGCAGCCGTACCAGCGGCGTATTCCCAATTGCGTTTTCGAGTGTGGAATGTTTCATGCTCACGATTCTAATCCAAGTTTTAAGAATCGAAGTTTGGCATAGATATGCTTAAGCAAAGCACAGCGCTGCAGCCGCTGGGGCCGCCTTCATCAGCAGATAGTAAAAAGCCCTGCAATTGCTTGCAGGGCTTTTCGTTTTAAAAGTCACCGATACAAAAGAATCTGTATGGGTAAATACCGTTTAATTACTTCTTGGGTGTGTCATCTTTTTTAGCGTCATCTTTCTTGGCAGGCTTGTCAGCTTTAGCTTTATCAGCCTTAGATTCTTTGTCGGCTTTAGCTTTATCGGCTTTGGCTTTTTTCTCTTCCTCAGCTTTTGCGACTTTATCTGCTTTCTCTTGTTTGATGGCAGCGGCTCTTGCCTTCTTTTCTGCAGCTTTGGCGGCTTTCTTTTCGGCAGGCGTCATTTCTTTGCTGTCTGCTTTTTTGGCATCTGCAGCCACGACTTTTTCATCTTTCTTGGCAACTGCTGCGTCTTTTTTCATATCAGACTTGGCATCAGTTTTTGCTGCCGCTGCTGAAGCTGCCTTCGCATCTACTTTGGCATCTGCTTTGACGTCTACCTTGGCCTCTGCTTTTGCAGCGGCAGGAGTGGTGACGACTGTTTTGCCCGACATGCTTACGTCTTTTTCTACCTTTTTCAAGATGCCCTCACCGATACCAGGCACTTTATCAAGGTCAGCCATTGACTTAAACGGACCATTTTTGGTGCGATAGTCGATGATGGCTTGCGCTTTAACTTCACCGATTCCGTTGAGGGACTTCAATTCTTCTTTAGTGGCCGTATTCACGTTAACGGCAGCAAAGGCAATGCTGATTGAGGCAAAAAACGCGGTTACGATGGCAATGATTTTTTTCATAAAATTTCCTTGGAGGGTGAGTTTAAAAAATTACGCTGAGCACCTACAACGCCTGCAACACCTTGTTACAAACGGCGCTAGGCTTGAACGGTTGACGTTCGGTTCAGCTTGCTAACGGCTGTTTTAATTCGCCGCTTTATTTGTCACTTAATGGTCGGCTTTTATGGTTCGTCCTATGCCTGCTTTCAAAATCAAAGTTCGGAAAACATAAAACTCACTAATTGTACTGGGTTTTTTATGACATCAAGGTGGGTTGGCTGGCGATTTAGGGCGTCTTTATTGCGCTTGTTTACCTTTTATTTTGCACCTGCAAGCCAAGAAACATATCGCGCAACGCCCTGCTCAACGGTTAAAAATTTATCGGTGTAGCCTGCTTCACGTAGCAACGAAATATCAGCTTGGGTAAAGCTTTGATATTTACCTTTGAGCGCATCCGGGAACGCGATGTACTCGATAATGCCGGCACTGACGAGGCTGGCCAAATCAAGTGCAGCCTTTCCTTCAGCCGCACGCAGGTTGTTTATCGTTGCAACAGCCACCTCATTGAATGACTGCGAACGTCCGGTGCCCAAATTAAAAATCCCCGAAACATGTTGGTTATCGAGAAAAAAAAGATTCACTTTCACCACATCTTCAACGGACACAAAATCGCGCCGCTGCTCGCCATGCCCGTAATCATCGGTGCCTTCAAACACCCGCACCTTGCCTGTGGCCTGATATTGATTAAAAAAGTGGAACGATACTGAGCCCATGCGAGCCTTGTGCGATTCACGCGGGCCGTAAACATTGAAATAACGAAAACCGGCAACCTGTGATGAAGCTCCATCCATACGCTCGCGCACGGCTTGATCAAATAAAAATTTAGAGTAGCCGTATACATTGAGTGGCGCTTCAAACGAGCGGTCTTCGCGGAATTCCTTGCCGTCACCATAGACCGAGGCACTCGATGCATACATCAGTGGCACGCCTTCTTCTAGACACCAATCCAGCATGGATAGCGAGTAGCGATAGTTGTTTTCCATCATATAGCGACCATCCGTTTCCATCGTGTCGGAGCAGGCACCTTGGTGAAATACCGCATCAACATCACCGCCAAGCTCACCGCTTTCAACGACCTCCAGAAAATTTTTTTTATCGACATATTCCGCGATTTCACAATCAACCAGATTTTTGAATTTGTCGGCTTTGGTCAGATTATCGACCGCGACAATATCCTTGATGCCGCGCTGATTTAGCGCTTTGACGATGTTGCTGCCGATAAATCCGGCCGCACCGGTAACGATGTAGGTCATATTAAATTTTCAGTCCATTAAATTGTAAATCACAAGCTTAAACGCTAGCATTGGTGAGGCGTTTGAGCAAAAAATGTCTGTTGATCCGCTCTAACGCTAGAGTTTTTGTTTTGCAGATTGAAATCTGCCACATTATCTGCATCTCGAATAAAAAATTTACAGCGCCGCCCCTAATTCATTGCGCGTCACGGTCGCGGTGCCCAGCTTGCCCACCACCACGCCAGCCGCACGATTGGCAATGCGCATGGCATCCGCCATATTCACCCCCGCTGCCAACATTAAACCCAGGGTAGCAATGACCGTATCGCCTGCGCCGGAGACATCAAAAACCTCACGCGCCTGCGTCGGCTCATGGGTAGCGGTACCGGCCGTAAACAGTGACATGCCCTCCTCCGACCGCGTGACTAGCAGTGCATCAAGGTGCAATTTTTCACGAAGCTGCGCGGCCTTTGCGGCCAGCTCTGTTTCGTCTTTCCAGCGGCCCACCACTTCCCGAAACTCACTGCGGTTGGGCGTTAACAATGTCGCACCGGCATATTTGGCATAGTCATCGCCTTTAGGATCTACCAACACCGGCTTGCCGTGACGCTTGGCGGCATCGATCATTTTGGCCACATGAGTCAAACTGCCTTTGCCGTAATCGGACAAAATAATCAAATCCACCGAATCGACCAGTGATTCAAAATCACCCAGCTTATCTTCCAGCACCTCGCGTGATGGCGGGGTTTCAAAATCGATGCGCATTAATTGTTGCTGTCGGCCAATCACCCGCAGTTTTACGGTCGTGGGTAATTGTGCGTCTTTGTGGAAGTGGGTTTTGACATTTTCTGTTTCGAGCAAGCTCGCCAGTGAACGGCCGGCTTCATCATCACCCACCACCGACAATAAGGTAGCTTGCCCTCCCAAGGCTGCTACATTGCGCGCCACGTTTGCAGCGCCGCCGGGACGCTCTTCCGTGCGCTGCACATGGACAATTGGCACCGGTGCTTCAGGCGAGATGCGCTCAACATTACCAAACCAGTAGCGATCCAGCATCACATCGCCCACGATCAGCACGCGTGCGCCACTGCAATCAGGAATAGTGAGTTTAGTCATAGCGTCAGGATCCCTGCTTGCGCCCGATAGGATAATAGTCGAAGCCATTTTCACGCATGGTTTCTGGCTCGTATAAATTGCGGCCGTCAAATATGACCGGGGTTTTCAACGCTACTTTCACAGCCGAAAAATCCGGTGCGCGGAAGGTTTTCCATTCAGTGGCAATAGCTAGTGCATCAGCACCCTGCAGTGCGCTCATGGCATCCGCTGCAAACGACACCTGCGGATTGCCTTCCAAAGTATGTCCCGCTTCAGCCATCGCGACCGGATCAAACGCCACCACTGTCGCACCTCGCTTGGTTAGCTCGTCAATCAGTACCAGGCTGGGTGCCTCGCGCATATCATCAGTATTCGGCTTGAATGCCAAGCCCCAAATAGCAAATTTTTTATCGCTCAAGTTCTCGCCAAAGCGCGCAATGATTTTATTCGACAGCACATGCTTTTGTGCATAGTTGACGCGTTCGACGGCATCCAGCAATTTAAGCTCAATACCCGCCGACTGACCGGTACGAATCAAGGCCTGCACATCTTTCGGGAAACATGAACCGCCGTAGCCAATACCGGGATATAAAAAATGATAGCCAATGCGCGGATCCGAGCCCATACCTTTGCGTACCGATTCAATATCTGCGCCCAATTTTTCAGCCAGCAAGGCGAGTTCATTCATAAACGAAATACGCGTGGCCAACATCGCGTTAGCGGCGTATTTGGTGAGTTCGGCAGAGCGAATATCCATCACCATGATGCGATCATGATTGCGCTGGAACGGCGCGTAAAGCTTACGCATGGCTTCGATGGTCTCATCATCTTCGGCACCGATCACGATACGATCGGGACGCATAAAATCTTCTACTGCCGCGCCCTCCTTTAAAAATTCCGGATTGGAAACGACCGAAAATTTTATATTTTGTGCGCGTTGTTTCAATTCTTCATCGACCGCATCGCGTACTTTATCGGCTGTGCCCACCGGCACCGTCGATTTATCAATCACAATTTTTGGGTTAGTCATATGACGGCCAATATTGCGCGCGGCAGCCACCACGTATTGCAAATCTGCCGAGCCATCTTCACCCGGTGGCGTTCCCACTGCGATCACTTGTATATCACCCCACGCCACACTTTCGGCAACATCAGTGGTGAACCGCAAACGTCCAGCCGCTATATTATTGGCAACAATTTCTTTTAAGCCCGGCTCATAAATGGGCATACCACCGGATTTCAGAATATCGATCTTGCGTTGATCCAGGTCGAGGCAGAGTACCTGATTGCCTACGTCGGCCAGGCATGCACCTGTAACCAGGCCCACATAACCGGTACCGATAATGGTGAGTTTCATGCGTTCTCTTTCTGTTCCAACAATTTCAAGTCGCTATTGATTTTATGCAGCGTGGCAATCGGGTCCGGTGCATGCGTGATACTGCGCCCAATGACCAAATAATCTGCGCCCATTTTAATCGCATCCGTGGGCGTTACCACGCGTGATTGATCACCTTTGGCATCCTCAGCAAGTCTGATACCGGGCGTAACCAGCTGGAAAGCCTCGCCGAATCTGGCTTTCAGCCATGCTGCCTCCTGCGCTGAACAAACCACACCGTCAAGCCCGGCATCAAAAGCCAGGGTCGCGTAATTTAAAACCGCTGCTTTCATATCAGGTTCAAGACCGACGTCACCCAGCTCATCTTGTGCGAGGCTGGTGAGTACAGTGACTGCAATCAGTAACGGCTTATGGCTGTTAAATGAATTCACTGCGTCTCGCGCTGCCGCCAACATTTTTTTTCCGCCGCTCGCGTGCACATTCATCATCCATACGCCCTGACTTGCCGCTACCTTGCAGGCGCTTATGACGGTGTTGGGAATGTCATGAAATTTAAGGTCAAGAAATACCTCAAAGCCCTTCGCCATCAAAGCATCAACAACCTGCGGGCCTGCCGCGGTATGCAGCTCTTTACCTACTTTAACGCGGCATAGTTTGGGATCAAGCTTGGCGGCGAGTGATAGCGCGTCTGCCGCACAGTCATAGTCCAGAGCGACGATAATGGGTTTAGGATTCATCTGAATTTTTCTCTTTTTTCTCTTTGATATTATGTAGCTCGTTGCGGCACATTAACCTTCGGCATGCAGCCGTGCAAGATGGCGATCTGATGAATCATATTCTGCCGTGCGTCGTGGCGGAAATGTTTCCCATCCACCGCAGGCCGGGCAATGCCAATAAAATTGTTTCGCTTTAAAGCCGCATTGCTTGCAAAGATAAACCGCGAGGCGGCTTGAATGGCTGTGCACCAACGCTTTCAACATTTGCAAATCGTTTTTACGTTCTTCAGGTGCTGCCAGAATTTGCGCTTCCAGCAGCCGATCAAGACCTACCAGCGTGGGATTGGTGCGTAAATCTTCTTTGACCAATTGATACGCCGCCTCAGCACCTTCACCCGCCATCGTCGCGTTGAAAATCGCATTCAACAGATCGAGGGCCGCGTATTGCCGCTGCAATTCGCGCAAATGCAAAAGCCCTTCGGCACCACGTCCGAGTGCGGTATAGCTAGCCAGTAATTTTTCAGCCATGAGCCCTAGGTAGGCCGGGTCTTGTGATTCGATTTTATGCCAGGTCGCAATCGCCTCTTCATGCCGACCGGCAGCGGCATGCCACTCTCCGCGCATCAGGTGTACGCGAACACAGCGGTGATCGGCATTGAGCGCGGCATCCAGCGCGCGTTCAGCCGCGTCAAGCCGGCCATGCAAATAGCAATCTGCTGCCAGCTCACAATAATACTGGGCAATATCCCGGGTGTAGCGTCGCTTGGCCGCATCCGTGGCAGCGCCTGCATCAAGGCGTTCTGCAATATCAATCGCCTTTTGCCAGTCATTTTCCTGCACATAAATATCCAGCAGCAGCCGCAACGTTTGGGCTTGCTGTGTGTGGGTGCCAGACGCTTTGGCACTCATGTCCGACAAGATGCGCTCGGCGTAATCCAGCAGCCCGGATTTTTGATAGTCCATTGCCAGCTCAAGCAGCGCCGTGACCTGCTGCTCAGCCGAAAGGTCACTGCGCTCCGATAAACTTTGATGCACCCGTATAGAGCGATCCACCTCGCCACGTTTACGGAACAAACTGCCGAGCGCGAACTGTAGCTCCACCGCTTCCGGGTTCGCTTTAGTGGCCTCGATAAAAGCTTCAATCGCCTTATCCTGCTGCTCGTTGAGCAGAAAGTTTAGCCCTCTGAAATAGGATTGTGGCAATACTTTTGACTCGCGCAATAACTGACGCAAATCGAATCTGGCCGCAATCCAGCCCGCCGCAAAAAAAGCCAGCGCCGCAATGATGGCCCACGGGCCCCAGCCCCAATCTAGTTGCATAGACAAAATTTCATGGTGTAAACGCGGCGGAAGAATCAGGCAATACCGTTGGCGTTGGCGCTGGTATTGCGGTCGATGCTGCGCTCGACAGAGGCGGCAACTGCGCAACATCTTCACGCGCTTTATGCTGCAGCGCCCGATTCAGTTTCCGCACCTCACGCTTTAAACGAAAAATGGACATCAACGAAGCCAGTAACCCCAGCAGTAAACCGCCGCCGAAGAAACCGAGCAGTATCAACGCCATTGGCGCTGTCAAGGTCGAATCAAGGTAGCCATGCAATGTGACAGGATCAGCATTCTTCACGGCGAACCACAGCACCACCACCACTACTACTACTCGCACCATCCATATCAGAATTCGCATAGCATTTTATCCGGCAATTTAAACATCGCTATTGTAAAGGACTGACACCCATTGTTGAAGGTTTGAAATCGACAGGCGTTAGCGGTAATGGATTCTTTAAGGATGATGGAGCTGGACCCAATGTTGGCTCCTGGATTGCCGTTCAAAGCCATATCCTGGATTCCACTTCGAATGGCGACAGATCAGGGCGCATGATGGAGGGGGTGAGGCACGAATAGCGGTACCCTTTTGTTTCTAAGACGAAAGGACATTGCCATGAAGCGCACGCACCTCAGCCTAAACGAACGTTACCTC
>JANYDB010000060.1 GCA_025359985.1 Burkholderiales bacterium
CGCATATTCGAGCTGCACACCTTGGCGCATGAGGGCTTCGATTTCTTTCTTGAATTCATTGGTCCAGAGCTGCGGGTTTTCGAGCTTGATGGTGTTGACCAGATCAATACCGAAATTGCAGTGCATGGATTCGTCGCGCAAAATATATTGATACTGTTCAGCCGCACCGGTCATTTTGTTTTGACGACCAAGCGCCAAAATTTGCACGAAGCCGACATAGAAGAACAGGCCTTCCATAATGCAGCTGAAGACGATTAAGGATTTCAATAATTTCTGGTCGTTTTCGAACGTGCCGGTTTTGAAATTAGGGTCTGACAAGGTATCGATAAACGGGATCAGGAAACGATCTTTATCGCGAATGCATTTGACTTCGTTGTAGGCGTTAAAAATTTCGGCTTCATCGAGCCCCAAGCTTTCGGCGATGTACTGGTAGGCGTGGGTGTGGATGGCTTCTTCAAACGCTTGGCGCAGCAGGTACTGGCGGCACTCAGGTGCGGTGATGTGGCGATAGGTACCGAGCACGATGTTGTTGGCGGCGAGCGAATCGGCGGTGACGAAAAAGCCTAAGTTACGTTTGATCAGCAGGCGCTCGTCATCGGTTAAACCGTTCGGGTCTTTCCAGGTGGCGATGTCGCGGTTCATGTTGACTTCCTGCGGCATCCAGTGGTTTGCGCAGCCGGCCAGATATTTATCCCATGCCCATTTGTATTTGAACGGCACGAGCTGGTTTACATCCGTCTTGGCGTTGATCACGCGTTTGTCTTCGGCACGCACGCGGGTGAAACGCTGATCGATACTGGCGGTTTCATCGGTCATGTCGGCGGGGCGGTTGGCAACCCCATCGGCCTTATCCACGACATAATCGGCGGCGAATTCGCGTGCGAGGATACCGGTGGCGGCATGCGCACGGGCGGCGAGCGTTGATGGCTCGTGGCGTGTGGCTGTGGTACCGGCCAGGGCCTGCTGCGGGGACGGCGGCGGCGGCGTGGCGGACGGTGTGTCATCCCAAGATAAAGACATGTATGGCTCCTGTTATTTAGATGGATCTGTTTTGGCCGTGGCTTACTGAAAATCGAGAAAGCAAAAGCATCGGCATGAATCTGTTCGATTTGGTGCTGCTAAAATTCGGGTTAACTTGCAACCGCTAAGCGCACGCCTGAAGTGGCGTCGGCCAAGCTGCCAAAGTTGTCATAAAACATCGGTGCTGCTACGGCTTCTCGCATCCGTTTGATCGCCAATACACAATCGCCCCGGCGCTTGTAACCTTCCACGGCGATAGCTAATTTTGCGCCATTCGGTGCCGATAAATACCAACGCCATTCATTACGAATATCCTGATAAATATGGAAGACCATGTTGCCTCCTGGTAGTTGCTGCGCCTGATCTTGGTGCTAATTCTGTTGCTGATTCCACTATTGATTTATTGCTAACTCTTTTGCTAATTTTTTGCTCCGGGTGCCGTTGTTACGAGACGCTTGCGGCCACGCTTCTTGTTGCATTAGTGCTGCATTAGTGCTGCCTAAAAAAACCAGGCATCTGCAGTAGCTCGGTATTCATCAGGCTGGAAACATTTTCGAGCACGATGGCTTGGTCTGAACCTTTTACTTGCGAAATGGTTTCAAGGCAGGCGTCTTTGTCGCGATAGCCGTGGCCGGAATCGGCAATTTTTTTGCCTTCGTCACTGCTGAGTTGCCAACGCCATTCGAGTCTTGAATCCTGGAAGATATGAAATTGCATTGTCTATCCTTTAAGTTTAGGCCGGCAAGAGCGGTGTGACCTTTGCCGGGTTTGAACATTTGTGTATGCGCATTAAAATATTTGAAATACTTTGCAGACTCATTCACGGGAAAAAACGCAGTTATCTAACCTTTCGTAGTACAAAAGATTTATTGGCAGGCCTCACATTCCGGGTTATCGATTGAACAGAATTTAGCGCCTTCGGAGTAAGCGGCGGTGCCACTCGATGCGCCGAATGCGCTCACAGCACTACCGGCTGCGCTCATCGCGCCCATGCCCGTAGCCACCATGCCGCCACTGATCGGAACCGCATTTAATTCGCCACCACGGCCGGTTGATTTCTCGGCTGAAGTTGCGGCCAGCGTGCGCAGGTAGTAAGTGGTTTTAAGGCCGCGCAACCAAGCGAGCTTGTAGGTGTCGTCCAGCTTTTTACCGGATGCGCCGGCCATGTAAATGTTCAGACTCTGCGCCTGATCAATCCATTTTTGGCGGCGCGAGGCAGCTTCAATCACCCAGCTTGTGTCAACCTCAAATGCGGTCGCATAGAGCTCTCGCAAATCAGCGGGGATGCGATCAATCTTGCCTAATGAGCCATCAAAATATTTGATGTCGGCGATCATCACTTCATCCCACAGGCCACGTACTTTCAGATCGCGCACCAGATAATCATTGACGACCGTAAATTCGCCGGAGAGATTCGATTTCACGAACAGGTTTTGGTAGGTCGGCTCGATACAGGCGGAGACACCGATGATGTTCGAGATTGTGGCGGTTGGCGCAATCGCGACGCAATTGGAATTGCGCATGCCGTAATCTTTAATGCGGGCGCGCAGGCTGTCCCAATTCATGCTGCTCGACATATCAACTTCAAGATAGCCGCCGCGCTCTTCGCGCAACAATGCCAGCCCGTCCTGCGGCAAGATACCGCGATCCCAGAGTGAGCCTTTGTACGATGAATAACGGCCGCGCTCTTCAGCCAGCTCGGTCGATGCCCAGTAGGCGTAGTAGCACACTGCTTCCATTGAGGTATCCGCAAATGCGACGGCCTCGTTGGAGGCATACGGCAAGCGCAGCTCATGCAGGCAATCCTGAAAGCCCATGATGCCGAGGCCGACGGGACGATGGCGCAGGTTGGAATCACGCGCTTTTTTAACTGCGTAATAGTTGATATCGATAACGTTATCGAGCATCCGCATCGCGGTGGTGATAGTGGTTTTGAGCTTGGCGTGGTTGAGTGTTTTTACGCCATGTGTGTCCGTCATCATGTGCTGCACCATGTTGACTGAGCCCAGGTTGCAGACGGCGATTTCGCTATCGTTGGTATTGAGCGTGATCTCAGTACAGAGATTCGATGAATGCACTACGCCCACATGATTTTGCGGCGAGCGAATATTGCAGGGGTCTTTGAAAGTAATCCACGGATGACCGGTTTCAAACAGCATCGACAGCATTTTGCGCCAGAGTGTAAGCGCGGGCACAGTCTTGAACAGCTTCATTTCGCCACGCGCGGCTTTTTCTTCGTAGCGAACGTACGCGGTTTCAAATGCCTTGCCAAATTTTTCGTGCAGATCAATCGCGTCCGATGGCGAGAACAAGGTCCAGTTTGCACCTTCCATCACACGGCGCATAAACAAATCGGGAATCCAGTTGGCGGTGTTCATGTCGTGCGTGCGACGACGATCATCGCCGGTATTTTTGCGAAGCTCAAGAAACTCTTCAATATCGAGATGCCAGGTTTCAAGATACGCACAAACCGCACCTTTGCGTTTGCCACCCTGATTGACCGCTACCGCTGTATCGTTCACCACTTTCAAAAACGGCACTACACCTTGGGATTTACCGTTGGTCCCTTTAATGTAGCTGCCGAGTGCGCGTACGGGTGTCCAATCATTGCCAAGACCCCCAGCAAATTTGGAAAGCAAGGCGTTTTCTTTCAGCGCTTCATAAATACCATCGAGGTCATCGGCTACCGTGGTGAGATAGCACGATGACAACTGTGAGCGACGTGTACCGGAATTAAACAGGGTGGGCGTGGACGACATGAAATCAAACGATGACAGCACGTTATAAAACTCGATCGCACGGGCTTCACGATTCACTTCATTGAGTGACAAGCCCATGGCCACGCGCATGTAAAACGCCTGTGGCAATTCAATGCGCTGCTCTTCAATGTGCAAAAAATAACGGTCATACAACGTCTGCAATCCAAGGTAGGTGAACTGACCATCACGCGCCGGATTTAAGGCCGCTCCGAGTTTTTTCAGATCGTATTGCGCGAGACGCTCGTCGAGCAACTCCGCGGCAATACCTTTCTTGATAAAGGTCGGAAAGTATTCGGCATAGCGGGTCGCCATATCGGCCTGCACGGTTTCTTCGCCCAGCACTTCTTTGCGAATCGTATGCATGAGCAGGCGCGAAGTGACTTTGGTATAAGCCGGGTCTTTCTCGATCAAAGTGCGCGCTGCCAAAGTGGCGGCTTTAAATACTTCATCCGCAGGCACTCCGTCGTACAAATCTTTCAGGGTGGCTTCAAAAATACCATGCGGCTCAACAAATTCACCCAGACCTTCGCAAGCGGTTTGGATCACACCAAACAGGAAATCAGTGTCCAGCGGGACTTTCCGGCCGTCAACGGTAACATTCAGCGTGGTGGCCACTGCCGCCGGGGCCTGCGCCTTAGCCTGCGCGCGTTCCATATTGCGCTTTTCGCGATACAGCACATAAGAGCGCGCCACTTCATGTGCGCCGCCGCGCATCAGCACTAGCTCAACCTGATCCTGCACTTCTTCGATATGAAAGGTGCCACCGGAGGGCTTGAATCGCAGTAACGCCGCAACCACTGCCTGGGTAAGCTCACGCACCTGATCACGCATGCGTGCGCTGGCAGCCTCATGGCCACCGTTAACGGCGAGGAAAGCTTTGGTCAAGGCAATCGCAATTTTGTCCGGCGCAAACGGCGCGATAGAGCCGTTACGTCGAATAATCTTGTAAGCCTGATATTGCGATTCAGCGGCGCCAGCATTGCTGGTTGGTGATGAAGCTAGCAGGTTGCTGCTAAATACCGGGTTCGCCATCGCGATATCGGATGCCTGTCGCATAGTGTGTCTCCTCATAAATACTTTTTTGATTTTAAATACGGTGAGCTGAAATGTTCTGTACGTATGCCGTTTGTAATACGCTCATTGCAACGTTCACTGCACGCACTTCACATTTGCCAACTGCACTCCGCCAGCTACCCGATTTGATCCAGCACTTCCAGCTGGTACAAACCGGTGGAGCTTTCTGGCGAAACAAATTTGCCGAACATCGCGTGATGAAAACAAGTACGCAATATTGAACAAATCTGCCGAACACAGGGATAGTATTGGGAGTTCAAAAACTTATCCACAAGCTATCCACCGCGCGTCCCAACCTTATACGACCAGTTAAGAACAGAAATATCCACAGCCGCCACAACATCTTGTGTCAGCACGGGTTACGCACACTATATCGTGCGCTTTCCAAAAAATGCAACAGTAATTTATTTGCATGAATTTTACGAATAAAAACAAGCACTTCAAACGCTAAAAGATAGCTTAAAAGAGGCTTGACGTTAAAGTGGTTTGTGAAGAAGGAAAAGGCCCTTAAATGACGCGCTTTCCCAGCCAAAAAATGTCTGGGGGCCACTCCAGTGCTGGGGTTTGTGGTTGCCAGAGGGCATAAAACCGGCGTTCAAAACGCGTTGCGCAGGCAGATAAGTCCAAAACAAGTCAAATCTTCAGGATAAGCCCGGCATTTCTATTTTTTGGGGATGCCCGCTTTAGAAAACCCCGCCAGATAACGTTATCGGTCAGCAACTCCGGTGCAACGCGGTGAGAGGCCCAATGCTCACTCAATACCCAGGCGGTCGAGCCGATAGCGCAATGACCGGAAAGTAATTCCCAACACTTTGGCAGCGGCGGTTTTATTAAAGCGCGTAGACTCCAGCGCCTTCATAATTTGCTGACGCTCAATTTGATCCAGGTATTCGTGCAGCGGCAAAGTGCGTTCGCCGGATAAATTAGCCGCGCCACTGCCCGTCGTATCGCGTGCTTCGGTCAGATATAAATCTGCTTCATGAATTACCTTGCCATCGCATAAAGCCAAGGAGCGTTCGAGAATATTTTCAAGTTCGCGCACATTGCCGGGATAGTCATAATCCATCAGGGCATTGAGTGCATTTTTGGTTAATTCAGGCACCGGCATTTGTACCTGCGCGGCGAGGCGTTCCAACACCTGCGTCACCATCAATGGAATATCTTCGGGAATCTCGCGCAGGCTCGGCATTTTGAGTTCGATGACATTCAGCCGATAAAATAAATCCTGGCGAAATTCACTGGCGGCAACCTTATCCGCCAGATTTTTATGAGTGGCACTGATGATCCGAAAATCAATCGGCACCTCGATGGTTTCACCTAACTTTCGAACCTTTTTTTCCTGAATGACGCGCAGCAATTTTACCTGCATCAGCAGCGGTAAATCGCCTACCTCGTCGAGGAACAATGTGCCGCCATCTGCGGCGTGCAAATAGCCATCTTTATCGCTGTCCGCACCGGTAAAAGCGCCTTTTTTGTAGCCAAAAAATTCGCTCTCCATCAGATTCTCGGGGATCGCACCGCAGTTAACGGCGACGAACTCGGCATCGCGTCTGGCCGAGCCGGAATGAATCAGGCGTGCGGCCACTTCCTTGCCGCTGCCGGATTCTCCGGCGATATAAACCGGTGCCTGGCTGCGCGCCAGTTTGCTGATCATGTCGCGCGCCTTTGCAATAAGAGCAGATTCGCCCAGCAGGCGGGGACCGATATTGGCGAGCGCAGCGGCGGCATTATTGGCCTGTAGTTTATCCGCCGCAGTGACTGGCTTTCGCGTGCGTTCCGCAGCGTGTTTCGGTAAATTTAGTGCCGAGGTAATAACCTCGCGCAATGGCTTGAGCTGAATGGGTTTGGAAATGTAATCAAAGGCGCCCGCCTTCAATGCGGCAACAGCATTTTCAGTGCTGCCGTAAGCGGTGATGACGGCCACCGGCGTATTACCGTGGTGGGCAGCAATATGCTCTAAGACGGTAAGGCCATCGCCGTCGGGCAAGCGCATATCGGTCAAACATAAATCATAGCTACGTTCGGCAAGCCGGGCAAAAGCGTGTTCGCACGTAGCCGCGGTGTCGGCTTCGATGCCCATGCGCATCAGGGTGAGTACCAGCAACTCGCGAATATCGGCCTCGTCATCAACAATCAATACATGTTTGGCAGTCATAGCTAAATTTTATGGTCCCTGGGTAGATTGATATTTTGCATTGCAACCGTCATGTTTAGGCCCCTTTGACGGTGATGCGAAAGCATGCGCCGCGCCCTGCGGCGAAGATGTCATTGGCCATATATTCAATCTGCGCACCATTCACTTCTGCCAACTCCCGTGCAATATACAACCCCAGCCCGGTTCCCTGGCTATCCGTGGTGAAAAAGGGCTCAAACAAATGCGGCATGGCTTCGATTGCCACGCCAGGGCCATCATCGGCAACCACCAGCCACAGGGTTTCCGCGGCGGCGGCGTTGCGCACTGTCAGCTGAACGCTGCCCACCTGCCCGCTGCCATGACGGCAGGCATTGCGCATCAGATTCCACAATACCTGATCAAGATGACTGCGATCAAACACAAGCCGTCGCGGTGTCTCAATGCCGAGCGAGACAATGCTCTGATCGACCTTTTCGTTCGCGCAAAAATCCCGTAAAAATTGCGCCAAATAAGCTGCCACATCAATCGGTTCTGGATGAGCGCGATCCCGCCGGTTTAAATACAGCACCTCTTGCACCATACGATCCAGACGATGTGCATTTTGCTGGATGATCGTCAGCAAACGCTGGTCTGATTCATTGCGATCAACATCTTCTTTCAATAATTCGGAGGCGTGATTAATGCTGGAAAGCGGATTACGAATTTCGTGGGCGATTGACGCCGTGAGCCGACCCAGCGCAACCAGCTTCATTTGCTGCGCCTGCACCCGAATACGCCCTGCATCCTCGATAAAAACAACGGTTGGCGAAGGCCGTTTTTCACCTATCGCCACAAACCGCACCTGATAATCTTTTTGCGTAATAGCGTCGCGCATCATTGGGAAAATACGCGCCTGATCACGTTGCCAATGACCCAGCAGCACGGCGATTTGCGGCGCTGCATCTGCGAGCGAACGGCCGGTCGCGTCGTGCAGGCCGCCCACCATAGTTTCGCTTTGCGGATTGTGCTGACGAATCATGCCGCCCTCATCGACCACCACAAAACCGTCCTGCATGTCGCGGATGACGAGCTCATTGATTTGTGCCAGATTGGCCAGATCAACGCCGCGCGCTTCGGCAATTTTTTCGGCCCCGCTGGCATATTTAGCGAGGGTATGACCCAATCCGGCCACCACAAAAAAGGTTGCTGCGAGCAAACCTGAAGGCACAAAATCGCCTGCGTTTCCGTCTTGATAAAGTAATTGCCAGCTCTGCTCAAACAATACCGCCAGCGCCGCCAGCGCCGCATGGAAAAACGCCATTCGTCCGCGCGATACCAATCCTGCTGCGGCCAGCGTAATCAACAGTAACAACCCAATGCCGCTGCGCGTGCCACCAGAAGCATGCATGAGCAGCGTCATGCCCACCACATCAGCCACCACCTGCGCGGTCAGGTGGACGCCCGCCGATGGGAAGCGCATTTGGGCTGCCGCCAGCAAGCTCAGCGACACCACAAAGTAGATCACGATCACCGACGTTGCCATCAATGAAGAAGTCGCCCCAAAAACCTGAAAACGCTGGAAGCCCAAATAGGTAATGGCCAAAATCAGCGCGATCACAAGTCGATAAATACAAAATGCTCTGAGGGATCGCCACAATGCTGCAAGAGCGAGATGGTGATCACCCAGGACGGGGATCAGCACGGCATTAAAAGACGCCGCAAGCGTCGTCGCAGGACTCGCCAGCTTGACCGGGCTGGTAAGCTTATCTAAGTCCGACCGAGCAGGTAATGGAATGGGAGCTGGCTTCAATTTTTACCGACACCTGGACGCGAGCCGTCCGAACGATGAGGGTGTTGAGACGAACGGAAATAATGGGCACATTGGTCCGGCGCACGACAACCTACTTGGCCATGAAGGGTAACGCTGTCAGATTCAGGCATGAAAACCCCGCATGCGGCGCAAGCAACCATCCGCTCCGTGCATTCCGAATGATGAACCTGATTGCCTGATACGGCGGAATCAGAATTGGTAACCGGATTGGCGGTGGCTTGGTCTTTGGTTTTATGCGCTGGCGGCGGACTGGCGCGTTTTTTGAAGAGCACCCATGTGATCGCTGCAATCAGCAACATGAAAAGAATTTTGCCCATCAACCCGCCTTCTGCAAAAACCATAACGGCATCATGCTAACGCACTTGCGGTAATCCACTCAGGATTTGCACATTACCGGGGGCCAACATCATGCTCAACGCGCTATTTTTCAACAAAGGCACGCTCAATTACAAAATGGCCGGGCATGCTCATATTGCCCTCCTCAAAACCGCGTTTAACCAGCAAGGCCTTGGTGTCTTTAAGCATTTCAGGACTGCCGCAAATCATGATGCGGTCCCGCTCGATATCCAGATACGGCAAACCCAGATCGTCCATCAACTTGCCTGTATCTATTAAAGTCGTAACGCGCCCCTGGTTGCGGAAAGGTTCGCGCGTGACGGTGGGGTAATACAGCAATTTTTCGCGCACCAGCTCGCCGAAAAATTCATTTTGCGGCAGCTCGTCGGTAATCAACTCATGATACGCCAGCTCCGCCACGTAGCGACAGCCATGCACGAGCACCACTTTTTCAAAATACTCGTAAGTTTCTGGGTCTTTGATGACGCTCATGAATGGCGCCATACCGGTGCCCGTCGACAGCAGATAAAGGGTTTTGCCGGGTAGCAGATTTTGCAGAATAAGTGTGCCTACAGCTTTGCTGTTGACGAGCAGGGTATCGCCAACCTGGATATGCTGCAGACGCGAGGTGAGCGGTCCGTTTTGCACCTTGATCGAAAAAAATTCGAGATTCTCTTCATAATTGGCGCTCACCATGCTGTAGGCGCGCAACAGCGGCTTGCCGTCTACCTCAATACCGATCATGGTGAATTGGCCGTTCAGGAACCGGAACGAGGGATCACGGGTGGTGGTGAAACTGAACAAAGTGTTGGTCCAGTGTTGAACGCTCAAGACGCGTTCATGAAAGTGCGCAGCCATATTTTTTACGTGTTTAACGCTAAAGAATTTGAAAAAAGTAATTAGATTATAAAAAATCAATCTAAGGAACGGCTCTCATAAAAAAGCCTGCGCAAAGCACAGGCTCACCCTAAAATCTGTCTGCAAACTGTGCAAAACCTGCCTCGCTATAATTTGCGTCAGCGGATTCAAACCGCCAAACTCTTCGTCCTGAACACAGCGTATTTTTTGTACCAAACCACACGCCGAAAGTTGCTGTAAGGCGAACATTTGCTGTGTCGTCAACTCTGCCTATTTAGTATTTGCGCTCAACCGCGAAAACACATAATTGTAACAAAGCATCGCGGTAAACGGAATCCGGCAAATGACTAATTGCGTTCTCCGCAAGCCTGGCCTCAGCTTTGGCAGCATCGCGTGCATAGTCCACTGCACCGGTAGCCTGAATGGCGGCCATCACGGCCTCCATATGCGCTTCGGCCGCACCGTCCTCATCCACATCACTCTCCATAATGGCACGACGAATGACTTCGCGTTGGACGTCAGTACCCTCGCGCATAGCGAAAATTAACGGTAGTGTGGGCTTACCTTCCGCCAAATCGTCACCGACATTTTTACCGGTTTCGTTCACATCGCCCGAATAATCCAGTACATCATCAATTAACTGGAATGCCGTGCCAATATGCATGCCGTAAGTGGCAAGTGCAGCCTCATCTGCGGGCGAGGCGTTTCCCAAAATGGCGCCGAGACGACACGCAGCCTCAAATAATTTAGCGGTTTTATAACGAACCACCCGAAGATAATTATCCTCATCAATATCGGCATCGCGCACATTCATCAGCTGCAGCACCTCGCCCTCCGAGATAATATTGGTGGCTTCCGCGATCACGCCCATTACACGCACCGAGCCTACTTCCACCATCATCTGGAAGGCACGGGAGTAAAGAAAATCACCTACCAGCACGCTGGCAGCATTGCCAAAAATAGAATTTGCCGTATCGCGACCGCGCCGTAAATCGGATTTATCAACCACATCGTCGTGCAGCAACGTGGCGGTATGAATAAATTCAACCACTGCCGCCATCTCATGAACATGCGCTTTAGGCGCACCGGCCACACAACCGGCCAGCACCACCAGCGCGGGGCGCAGCCGTTTGCCGCCTGCGCCAATAATATACTGGGCAATCTGATTGATCAGTATCACTTCCGACGCCAAACGCGTGCGGATGACACTATCGATGGCCTGCATATCAGCTGCAATCACGCCCTGAAATGTATCGAGAGTCGGCCCGTTTACGCCAACATTACCAGAGGGTTTGACTAAAGGTGCTGGGGAAATTGTATTCATCAAAGCTGTATTCATTTGGCTATGCTAAAAATGATAAAACACAGATTACGTAATATCGTCTCAAAATAGCAACACGACATTAATGTTGTATATCAAACCCACTTAAAAGGCCTTCAATGCATGCTAAGCCCCTGTTTTCAGCACAATATTTGAATTGACGGGCCATCAACAGGCTCGTATAATAACGGGTTCGCCGAGTCAATTGTCGTTCAATAGCATTTGATTATGTGAAATCACGAAAATATTTTAGGAGTTTAACCATGTATGCGGTCATAAAAACCGGCGGGAAGCAGTATCGTGTCCAGGCTGGTGAAAAAATCAAAATAGAACAGATACCGGCAGACGTGGGCTCGCAGATCGTCCTTGATGAAGTATTGATGGTTGGTACGGGTGAAACCGTCACAATTGGCAAACCTCTCGTGGCGGGTGCGCAAGTCTCGGCTACCGTTGTCTCCCAGGGTCGTGCTGACAAAGTACGCATTTTCAAAATGCGTCGTCGTAAGCACTATCAAAAACGTCAGGGTCACCGTCAGAATTACACCGAGATTCAAATCGGCGCAATCACGGCTTAAGGCCAAGGAGATAGACAATGGCACACAAAAAAGCAGGCGGCAGTTCACGTAACGGCCGCGACTCAGAATCAAAACGCCTGGGCGTTAAAGCCTATGGCGGAGAACTTATTCCGGCTGGTTCGATCATCGTGCGTCAGCGCGGCACCGAATTCCATGCGGGTGAATTCGTTGGCATGGGCAAGGATCACACTTTGTTCGCGCTGAAAACCGGTAAGGTTTTGTTTGCGATTAAAGGCGAAAGAAAACGCCGCACAGTCAGCATTTTGCCAGCGTAATTTCGCAGGCTCTAGGCAAACATAGAGGCCCCGAAGAGGTATCTTCGGGGCTTTTTATTTTGTCGCTGGTTATTTTTAGTGGCTGTTTCTGCAAGTAAAATAATTTATGAAATTTATTGACGAAGCCCGTATCGAAGTTCACGCTGGCAAAGGGGGCAATGGCTCGGCCTCTATGCGCCGCGAAAAATACATCGCGTTCGGTGGGCCCGATGGCGGGGATGGCGGGGTGGGCGGCTCGATTTATGTGATCGCCGACGTCAACATCAATACCTTGGTTGATTATCGATTCGCGCGGATCTTCCGCGCCAAGCATGGCGAGCCTGGGCGCGGTGCGGATTGTACCGGTCGCGGGGCAGATGACATTACGCTGCGAGTACCGATTGGCACCGTGGTTAAAGATTTAACCAGCGAAGAAATCATTGCTGATTTAACTCATGATAAAGAGCGCGTACTAATCGCCAAAGGTGGGCGCGGCGGCTTGGGTAATCTGCATTTTAAGTCCAGCACCAATCGAGCGCCGCGCCAGACCACACAGGGCACCGACGGCGAAACCAAAGAAATTCATTTTGAGCTGAAAGTATTGGCAGATGTTGGTCTGCTTGGCATGCCGAACTCGGGAAAATCAACCTTTATTCGCGCTGTATCGGCGGCACGGCCGAAAGTAGCGGATTATCCGTTCACTACGCTGCACCCTAATTTGGGTGTGGTGCGCGTCTCGGACAACAAGAGTTTTGTAATTGCCGACGTGCCCGGTTTGATTGAAGGCGCCGCTGAAGGTGCGGGGCTGGGCATCCAGTTTTTGAAACATTTGCAGCGCACCCATTTGCTGCTGCATTTGCTCGACATTGCGCCGTTTGATGAATCAGTTGATCCGGTCAAGCAGGCCACGGCAGAGGCGAAAGCCATCGTCAACGAACTCAAAAAATATGATCAATCGCTGTTTGATAAACCGCGCTGGCTGGTGCTCAATAAAGCCGATTTGCTAGAGCCTGCCGAGGCTCTGCGACGCGTAAAAGCCATCATCAAAGCACTCAAATGGAAAGGCCCGCATTTCATTATTTCGGCCATGAAAACTGAAGGCTGCCCGGCACTGACATTTGCGATCATGGAACATGTCGATGCGCTGAAGCAACAAGCATTAAAAGATGCTCCTGAGCCTGCGGCCAACCCTGACCGTACGCTTGCGAACAGATTGAAATGCTAGGTTACGCGGGCCTCGTCAGGCAAAAAAGGCTTTAAATCCGCACCCTGCCTTGAGTTTGCCTTATAATTTTCAAGGGCTTAGCTTAAAAATTTATCGCTCATGTTTAAACCCAAACCACTCAAGCGCATTGTCGTCAAAATCGGCTCCACCCTCATTACCAATCACGGTGCAGGCGTTGACCACGCGCTCATTCATGATTGGGTTCGGCAGATTGCTGCTTTGGCCGCATTCGGTCATGAGGTTCTGCTGGTATCGTCTGGTGCGATTGCGGAAGGCATTAAGCGCCTCGGCTGGAAATCACGTCCGAATCAGCTAAACCAACTTCAAGCGGCGGCTGCGGTGGGGCAAATGGGTCTGATACAGGTTTACGAATCTGCGTTTCGCGAGCATGGCTTGGGCACTGCGCAGATTTTGCTCACTCACGATGATTTGGCAGATCGCAAGCGTTATTTGAACGCCCGCTCGACCTTAACGACGCTGATCGATCTTGGCATCATTGCCATCATTAATGAAAACGATACAGTGGTTACCGATGAAATTAAATTCGGCGATAACGACACATTAGCCGCGCTGGTGGCCAATCTGATCGAAGCCGATGAGCTCATCATCCTCACCGATCAGCACGGCCTGTTTAGCGCCGATCCCCGCAAAGATCGCCGTGCCACATTGATTACAGCTGCAAAGGCAGGAGAGCTCAGCCTGGAAGCAATGGCGGGCGGCGCGGGCTCAGCACTGGGTAGCGGCGGCATGTTGACCAAGGTGCTGGCCGCACGAAAAGCCGCGCTGTCCGGCGCCTCCACCGTGATTGCCCATGGCCGGGAACCCGATGTACTGCTACGTTTACTGGCTGATGAGGCGATTGGCACCCGACTCAGTGCTGAAACACTTTCATTGCAGGCGAAAAAAACCTGGTTGGCCGGGCATCTAAAAACCAGCGGACGCTTTACTTTAGACGCAGGCGCCGCACGTGCATTAAGTCAAGACGGTAAGAGCTTACTGCCGATTGGTGTAACGGGTGTGATAGGGACTTTCGAGCGCGGCGAAGTGGTGAGCTGTATGACCACCGACGGTCATGAACTCGCTCGCGGGTTAACCAACTATTCATCGCAAGAAGCCGCCAAAATTGCGGGACGCCCGACTGCCGAGATTAAATCATGTTTGGGCTACCTTGCTGAACCAGAGCTGATTCATCGCAACAATCTGGTGCTGCTTTAGCTTTACAATCAGCCGCGGTCTAAAAGCGTTTCAAATCCACGCTTTTATAAAAGCTCATCACCTTCGGCACGTAGGCCATGGTTTCCGGATAAGGCGGAATGCGATTGCCCGCGCGGATCACCGCATTTTCGCCCGCGTTATAACCAGCCAACGCCAGCTCCATATCACCGTTGAACATTTTTAGCAGGTCACGCAAATAGCGTGCGCCGCCAAAAATATTTTCAGTCGGGTCATGAATATTGTTGACGCCATAGCGTAGTGCGGTAGAAGGAATCAGCTGCATCAAGCCCACCGCACCTTTGGGCGACATCGCACCAGGGTTGTAACCCGACTCCGCTCTAATCACCGCGTGAATCAGTTTAGGATCCAATCCATGCAATCTGGCGGCGTCATCAATAATCGGCACCAGCTTTGAAATATCCACGGCTTTCGGCCCATTCGGAGACCATGCATTAGGACGCGATTGCATCGACACAGGAATTCGATAGACTAATTTATAGCGTTTATCCAAATGCGGCAAATTTGAAAAATGCACAATCCCGGTATCATCTTTGAACGAATAAATATTGGCCAAGACCAGCGACGAGCAAAACAGCGGCGACAAAAAGATACCCACTAAAAGTAAGATCGTAGCTTGGCGCACGTTTCCACTCACCGAGCGTCGTATGCTCGCCCTAAAATAATTTACGCGGTTTTTTTCAACTGTATCCATCAAGCAGCAATATCCAAGGATTAATAATCAATTTAATTCACGTCTCGATGCCAGAGTATGCTCTGCTGCAGCATAAAATGGGAAATGCATGGATTTGTACCTTTTTCCAACGTCCCAAAACCCATAAACCTCAAGCCCATCGATATGCCTTTCCTGCACGTACTACTCAATATTTTCAGCGCCTCCGGCTTGATGTACTCTTAACCAATGTCACTACTCAACTCCATGAGCAATACTCAGCCCGCGCACGCGCCGTTGGATATAACCTTCACGACAAAAAATCCTGCGGCTCATACCCATACCCGGACCAAGCGTCTAAAACTGGAAGCGCCCTGGCTTATCCTGATCGCCTTAATGCTCGCGACATTGGCCGCCACTTATCAAAGTTACCAGCGCAGCAAACTGGAAGCGCAGGCGCGGTTCGCTGAAAAAGCGCGGGGCGCACAGCAAAATCTTATTACTGAACTGCATAACACCGCTGATTTGCTACGTAGTGCTTCGGCATTAGTATCGGCCTTGCCGAAAATTGAACCAGGGCCGTGGGATATTTTTTTTGATGCCCATCGTCGCGACGATTCTGAATTTAGGGGCCTTGTTCGTATTACTTACAAGTCGGTTGATCCAATCAATCCTATATTAATTAGCCGCCGCTATAGCGATTTAGCAGCCAGCTTATCCATGTACGACAATCAGATTAATCTGGAACAAAATTCCGACTTCATCGTCGCACTCAAGCTAGCCGATGAAACTAGAGAAATGGTGACCACTAATGCCCTACGTTTAGCCGGCCAGCCGACAGATGTAAGCGCAATAGTGGCACTCATTTTGCCCGTCTACGCGGCACCTTCATCAAACAACACCTTAACCAAAACCACGGGCATAAAAGCAATCACGCCTGTGTTCAGTGCTGCAACAACCGTCAACCCAAAAATGGCTCCGCTGCTGGGACATCTGACTGCGCTGATACGCATGGATGATATTGTTAATTACATTAGCGCCCACTCGGACCAGCGCCTCTCGTTAACATTGCTAAATAATAACCAAATCCTTTACAGCAATATCAAACTCGCGAAGGTCGGCACAGCAGAGTATGCCCAGAACCTAAACGTGGGTACCGACCACCCTCAGTGGATCTTGCAGGCCGAAAGTACGCAGCTGCTGGAACACGAACTGGCCAACGACACACCACGCGCTATTTTTCTGGTTGGCCTGATGGGCACCCTGCTTTTAACCGGACTGGTGTGGTTACTCACCCGTCTGCGTAACCAGGCTGAAACACTGGCGGCGCGCATTACCGAAAAACTGCAGGATCAGGTGAAATTTACGGAAGATCTGATCGAATTCAATCCCAATCCCATTTTTCGTAAAGACGCAGATGGCCGATTCACGGCCGTGAATCGCGCTTGGGAACAACTGTCGGGACGCAACCGTAAGGATGTATTGGGCAAGACAAATCATGATTTCCAGCGCCCGGAAGTAGCGCTGCAAAATGAGTTGGCCGACAGAAACCTTTATGCCTCCAAACAAGGCTATGAGGCAAACGAGAACTTTATCAGCAATGCAAACGGGCGCAAGTTTGAAACCATTATTTCCAGGCAGGTACTACGCCGTGCTGACGGCACGGTTGACGGGCTGATCGGCACTATTACCGATATAACGCCCAAGAAAAAGTTGGAGCAGGATCTTGCACAGCAGCGAGAGCAGCTGGATTTGGTGATTCGCTCTGCACAGCAGGGTATCTGGGATATCGAACTTAAGCCAAGCGGACATCGCTATTTTTCAGAACGATTCATGCAGATACTGGGATATAGTCGTGAGCAACCCTTGAATGACACGACCTGGCGCGACCAATTACATCCGGATAATGTGGACCACTTCGCGAGCGAACTGGTTCGTCATTTCAAACGCGAGACGCCTTATTTCGATACCGAAGCGCGCGTCCTGAAACAAAACGGTGAATACATTTGGGTACGGGTACGCGCGGTTGCCCAACATAATGAAGACGGCCTTGCGATACGTTTTGTGGGCTCAATCGGCGATATTACAAAAAGTAAAGAAGCTGAAGCGGCTATGCGCGAAGCCAATACGCGGGTGATAGAAGCAGCACGCGCCAAAGAGGCGTTTCTGGCCACCATGAGCCACGAAATCCGCACCCCGCTCAACGGGGTGCTTGGGATGGCAGGTCTACTATCGGAAACCTCGCTCAATGGCGAGCAGCGCGACTATATTCGCCTGATTCACGCTTCCGGCGATACCCTACTCCGCCTGATTGATGACGTGCTGGATTTTTCCAAAATTGAATCCGGCCGGATGACACTGGAAGCAGTACCGGTAGAAATTATTACCCTGGTTGAAGAAGCGTTTGAACTGGTCGCCGAAAAAGCACGTGAAAAACAGCTCGCCCTGATTTACGATATACGTGAAGACGTGCCATTTTATATTTTGGGTGATGCGACACGGCTCCGGCAGATTTTGTTGAATATGCTATCAAATGCGATCAAGTTTACCGAGTGCGGGCAAATTAAACTCACCATGTCATGCAGACACACCCTGGATGGCAAGTTGGAACTGGAGGGGCGCGTCACCGATACCGGCATAGGTATTCCGGCCGAACGCCTGCCCAAACTGTTTCAACCATTCACTCAAGCTGACACATCAACTACCCGAAAATATGGCGGTACCGGTTTGGGCCTTGCCATTATTCGTCGTCTAACCCAATTGATGCATGGTGATGTAAGAATAGAAAGTACAGAAGGTGAGGGCACGACCTTTATCTTTACCGTTGCCACCCAGGCTGCGCGAGGGCCACTCAGCCCTTACATGCAACGCGATGTCCTTGATTTTGTCGGCAAGCGCTTATTGTTGGTCGAAAGCAGTGTCGCGCGCCACTCAGGCATGCTTTATTTTTTAACCTGCTGGGGCTTCCAAACCACGATTGTGTTCCCGGAAAATGCGGCGACGGCTCTGCTGGCTGAACCGCTCACCGACATCATCATGACCGATTGTGTATTGCCCAGCGAAGAGGGCGATAAATTACAGCGCGCAATGGACACTATCGATGGCATGCGTGCCGCCAATTACCGACTCCCCGTACCCTGCATTTTGCTATCCAAATTTTCTCGACAAGATTTGCTGCAACGCGAAGTGATACCGCCTGTTCGGCATGATATTTTTTTACTCAGGCCCTGTGGCCGACCAAAAATGTTTGATGCCTTAATGCGTGCTGTGTTACGTGAGTTTAGTGCTGACAGTGGCATTCGCCCGTTGATGATCAAAGCGGCTGAGCAATTAGATCCTGCCGAAAGAATCCGGCAAAGAAATACGCTTGCGGGCGAACAGATAGCAAACGATAAATACACCAACAGCAGCAAGCCTGTCCTGGACATTTTGGTGGCCGAAGACAATGAAATTAATCAGCGTGTGATCAGCGGCATGCTCAGAAATCTCAATCAGCGGGTTACGCTAGTTGAGAATGGATTGCTGGCAGTGCAAGCGGCGACATCCCGACGTTTTGATGTCATTCTCATGGATATTCATATGCCTGAGCTGGACGGTACAGCTGCCATGCATGCCATTCGCACACACTTTGCAGGCCATCTCTGCCCGCCCATTGTGGCCATGACAGCGCATGCTATGGCGGGGGACCGCGAACAATATCTTGACGCTGGTATGGATGACTATTTATCCAAACCTATACGCACCAACGACTTGAAGAGCTTATTGGCGCGCCTTTACAAGCAAAAAGACAGGGCTTTGCGTGCCAGCCAGGATGATGGCACGACCGGAAACGCAAGCCCCTCATCTGCAAATCCGCAACCGCTTATGCCATTTATACCGCTTGATCTCAAGGCCATTAAATCACCAACCAATCATGATCCCGGCCTTGAAGTCGGCATGGCTGCGACCGATGAAGTTTCCGATGTATCAACAGCGGCACCAGTGATCAATATTTCGTCCGTAGATACCATTCCCGTTTTGGACAAAGACCAACTGGAGGATTTGCGCTATCTGCCGGCCACGCCCACTAAATCAACCCACCAAAGTGCAACCGATCCCGTTACCAGCTTGCTGGATCTTTTTCAGACTAAAGCAGTTGAACGTATGTACATTATGGAAGATTGCTTGGTCAAGCAGGACTGGAAACGGCTAGCCGACACCGCCCACAGTCTTCGTGGCGCATCGGCGAGCGTCGGCTTTCCGCGCGTTGCGGCACTATGCAGAGACATGGAAACAGGCGCGCGTCGGCTGCAAGATATACTTACAGACCAAACGGAGGAAACAAATTCAGCCGCATCGCGTGCGGCACTGGGTGAAGTATTTAAATTAATTCAACATCATTATCGCGAAGCCGATAGAGCGCTCGGACAGTGGCTGACAGGCGACTCCAATCACTGATCTGGCAACACGGCTTAGCCATGATTTACATGATGCGCTTGATCGATGAAAGCCGGTTATTTAAGTCGTGCAAATGTTCATATTGCCCTGGGCCAAACACGGCACAGCGACCAACATAATTAGCATCGCTGCAGAGCTGCCAACGACCTGCGTGAATAATCATTGACATGGCGCGGTCATTGAAATCCTTGCTAGTCAAATTATCAATACTAGTCCGCGTACTCAAGCTTCGGCCCGTAAAACTACGGTGATCGTAGATTACCAATTCTGCCCCATCGTTCGGATTGCGGGCACCACCCGGACGCCCACCCATACTGACGGAAGCTGCCGTGCTGGCGCGGATTGAAGAAATCGCGCGGTACAACTCGGCATCGAGGCGGCGATAGTAGCCCACCCCCATCACGCGACAGACGCCTTTAAAATTTGCATTCGTACAAAATTCCCAGGCTCCCCGTTCAATCACTATGGATTGCGTGGCATCGTTGAAACCTGAATGATCAAGATCGGCGACATCGCCCGTAATACTCAGGCCATGCCCCAGAAAACCATCCTCGTCATAAAGCATCAGCTTGCCTGGATTGCTATTGCTATTGCCATCCCCTACAACATCACCGTTACCGGTGGCCGCCGAAAAATTTTGCGCACTTGACTGCAGACGGGCAGATGATATTTCTCGCGCCATCGCCGCGCCCAAATCGTTATAACGACCTGGCTGATAAATTCGACAGATGCCACGATATCCCGCATCCGTACACAGCTCCCAGGTGCCCCCACTTACGATCAATGAAATCGCGCGATCATTGAAACCAAGCGGGCTAAAATTATCAGTATCCGCATCTAGCAGTAATGATTGGCCGACAAATTCACGTTGCTCGAAAAACTCGATCAAAGGGCGCTGACGACTCGCGTAATCACCCGTCGAACTGCCGTAAGTTTCCACCTCCCGGGCTGAAGAAATTTGATTCGTAAAACGTGCATCCAGGCTGCGATATTCGCCGCGCGCAAAGGTTGCGCAAGTGCCGCGAAATTCAGCATCGGTACAAACCAGCCAAGTGCCGGAGCGCACACGAATGCTGTTGGCGCGGTCATTGAAACCACTCGGCTCAAAATTTGAGTTGGTATTGCGCAGGCTTAATTGCTGGCCAGTCAAACCTTCGTATTCATAAAAAATAATTTCAGCCGCACTCACCGACACTGCCAGCGCCGCAGCGGCAGACGCAACCATGGCGGCCACCCCTACTTTGGCGATGTTGAGCCAGCGACGAGGCAATGTGCTGCCTGTTTTGATATCGAATACTGAAGAGTTCGCCGACATGTTTGTCCTCGCTTTGGATGGTTTGTAAATAGATGAGTAAAAAACCATTAAACTAAATTCGCATTTTTATACGATCATTTCTGGTTGACTTTTGCTGCACTCACACCACATGATCTGGCGCAAGTGGGCAAGGCTTAATCGCATCACCTGTTTCAATTTGCAAGGTAGGGTGACCAATACGAAAGCGGTGATCTAGCTCATCGGCCACTTCCGCAAAAAAATCATCCCCCGGATGCCCGTTCGGCATGAGCAGATGTGCAGTCAACGCTGTTTCCGTGGTGCTCATTCCCCAAATATGCAAATCATGAACCTCGACTACGCCAATCAGTGAAGACAAATAATTTTTGACCGCTATAGCATCAATCCTGGGAGGCACAGCTTGCATCGCCAATTGTGCAGATTCCCGCAATAACCCCCAAGTGCTCAATAAAATGACGACAGCAATAACGATACTGGTAGCCGAATCCAGCCAGAGCCAGCCGCCTAACAACATCAAGCCGCCTGCAGCCGCCACCCCTAATGAAACCGCAGCATCAGCGGCCATGTGTAAATATGCGCCGCGCAAATTGAGATCATGTTCACTGCCACGCATAAATAACAGTGCCGTGATGCCATTGATCAGCACCCCTGCCAGCGCCACCCCAATCACCACGCCACCCGCAACCGGCTCCGGTGTTGACAGACGCTGCGTGGCCTCCCACACAATGGCACCGGTTGCCAAAATCAGCAGCATGGCGTTGGCCAATGCCGCCAATATTGTGCTGCTGCCCAAGCCGTAGGTATATCGCGGCGACGGCTTGACCAGGGCCAGACGCATGGCGCCCCATGCGAGTAATAGCCCGATCACATCACCAAAATTGTGGCCTGCATCGGCAAGTAACGCGAGTGAATTAGTCCAAAGCCCAAACCCGACTTCAATAATCACAAAGCCAAGATTAAGCCCTACACCAACCGCAAATGCACGATTTGATCCCGGAATATGATGATGATGCCGCCCGCCGTGGTCAGCGTCATCAAGATGGTCTGCAGAATTGGTGTGCGCGTGTGTGCGGGGGAGGCCGTGACCGTCACTAGATGTATGGTCATGGTCATGAGAGTGATCGTGATGTGGATGAGGGGGCATAAAATAATCGCAATCTAATGCAAAAAATAAGAGGGCAGCCATAAGTATAGCTGCCCTCAGTTGGTTCTATGTTGCGAGTTCTTCACGGCTCTAAATCTGTACTGCTCTACGACCCGCTATGATCTGCCATCAGCCTCGCGCCATGAATAGACGTTGACCTTCAGTTAATCACCCGCGTTAAAAACGATCCCTTGTGCCAACGGTAATGCGCGCGAATAATTGATGGTATTGGTAGCCCGCCGCATATACGCTTTCCAGCTATCCGAACCCGATTCGCGGCCCCCACCGGTTTCCTTTTCACCCCCAAACGCACCACCGATTTCAGCACCCGAAGTGCCGATATTGACGTTAGCAATACCGCAATCACTGCCCGATGCCGCCATAAACTGCTCAGCCTCTCGAACATCATTGGTAAAGATGCTTGACGACAATCCCTGCGGCACGGCATTTTGTAACGCGATGGCTTCATCAAGTGTTTGATAGCGCATTACATAGAGAATAGGCGCGAAGGTTTCAGTACATACTGCTGCGGTTTGCGCGGGCATTTCAATAATCGCTGGCTGCACATAATAGGCATCTGCTGCATGATCTGCCATGACCCGTTCACCGCCTGTCACTGTACCGCCCTGCGCAATCGCTGCTTGCAGCGCACGCTGCATGCCTTCAAAAGCCGCCCGGTCAATCAAAGGGCCGATGAGGGTTGCTGCCGCCAGCGGGCTGCCGATGCGTGTGCTGCTCACATTCTGGTAGGCCATCTTTAGGCGCGGCAATAAGTTATCGTAGACAGCGTTGTGAACAATCAATCGACGTAACGTGGTGCAGCGTTGCCCTGCCGTACCCACCGCTGAAAATAGTGTTGCTGGCAAGGCTAAATCAAGGTCAGCCGTGGGCGCCACAATCATGGCGTTATTACCACCCAATTCAAGCAGTGTTTTGGCGAATCGTTCTGCGGCGCGCTGCGCGACAGCGCGGCCCATCCGGGTGGAACCGGTTGCTGAAATTAACGCGATGCGCGGATCATCCACCAGCGCAGCACCGACTGCCGGGCCGCCGATCAATATCTGCGAAAGCCCATCTGGCACCGTCTTGCCCTGCTCAACAAATTTCTTCATAGCTCGAATTAGCAAAGCATCACAGGCAAGCGCGGTCAGTGGCGTTTTTTCGGATGGTTTCCACACCAGCGAATCCCCGCAAACCAGCGCCAGTGCGGCATTCCAGGCCCATACTGCCACCGGGAAATTAAATGCGCTGATAATGCCAACAGTACCTGCAGGCAGCCACTGCTCCATCATGCGATGGCCGTACCGCTCGGTGGCAATGGTCAGACCATACAACTGACGTGACAAGCCCACGGAAAAATCACAAATGTCGATCATCTCCTGAACCTCGCCCAAACCTTCCTGACGAATCTTGCCCGCTTCGATGGTGACCAATTCGCCTAATTCAGCTTTGTGCGCACGCAGCTCATCACCGAGCAAGCGCACCAGCTCGCCCCGCACGGGCGCTGGCACATTACGCCAGATTAAAAACGCAGCGTGGGCGGCGGCAATCTTCTCACTGACATTTGCCGGCGTGTCGGCCTTGAGGCTTGCCAGCGGGCGGCCATCAATGGGCGAACGGGCCACCAGATCAGACCCTTCAAATTGCTCAAGAGCCACGCCCAGCTTGGTCAGAAGCGGCTTTACGTCAATTATATCGAATGTGTTCAGTGTGCTCATGCGTAGTACTTTCCAAAAGGATTAGCCAGGAAGGTGGCTAATGAAACTGATTCCTGACGAATAAAACCAGTGCCTTTTAGTTCGCCTTTGGCCAATAAATCCACCATCGTACAAATGCCCGCAGCGGTGGTGAGCTGAATCGCCGAGAGCAATTTTCCGTTCACGTTGGTAGCGTAAATTTTCTTCGCATAACTTTCCTGGGCCAGGCGACCTTCACGATTACCACTGACCGACACAAACACCAGCACTACATCCTGCAGCGTAATCGGAATGGCGGTTTCCAGCACATCTTTCAGCAATTCACGACGCTCCGACAACCGTAAATCACGCACCAGTATTTTCATAATGTCGCAATGGCCGGGATAGCGCACGGTTTTATAATTCAGGTTTCTGACACGACCCTGCAGGGTTTCGCAAAGTGTACCCAACCCACCCGAAGTATTAAACGCTTCATAGTCGAGGCCGTCCATTGAAAAATGCTCTAGCTCCTCAAGCGGCGGTGTCTCCTTTATCTTGCCATCAATGATCGCTTCACACGGATTTAGATACTCGTTAATGAGCCCATCCGTGCTCCAGGTCAGGTTATATTTGAGCGCATTGGTCGGATAAATCGGCAACGCGCCGACGCGCATATTAACGTCACGCAGCGTTTCAAATCGCTGCGCGATTTCATTTGCTGCAATCGAAATGAAACCCGGTGCCAAACCACACTGGGGCATGAACACGGTCGTCGCACCTTTCGCAATTTCTTTAACCACACGGGTGCTTTCAACGTCTTCCGTCAAATCAAAATAATGTGCGCCAATATCGCGTGCCAGTTTGGCGAGCTTGGGCGTAAGGTAAAACGGGCATGCCGAAATAACTATATTCACGCCCTTTAGTTTTGACGCCAGATCATCGTTGGCAACATCCGCTATGACAATGGTCGCTCCCAGCGCCTGCATTGGAGCCAAGCGCTCTGCATCTTTGTCAACCACCGTCAATTGATAGCCGCCGACAGAATTGAACAATGTAACAATTGCTTCGCCGATTTTGCCTGAGCCGATAAGTGCAACGTGCATCATGATGATTACCTTTATGCGTAATAAAATTAATTGATTTACATAACTGAAGTGCCATTACTGTAAATTGATCGCATCTCAATTCGTAGCTGCAAATCTACACAATGTTCGGGTAATATTAGGCATAACGCAGGTTAAAATTATCATAATGATCAATTCACTTCATTCTTTGACGGCAGCTGAACAATTACTGCTCGATTTATTGCGAAAAAACGCGCGCACCAGTGTGGCGGATATCGCACGCCAGCTTGGACTCGCACGCGCTACCGTGCAGGAGCGTATTCGTCGACTGGAAGAAAAAGGCGTGATCGAAGGCTATACCGTGCGCCTGAACCCGACCTATAGCCGAAGCCGCGTCACCGCCCATACTCTGCTCAGGATTGATCCCAAAAAAGCCGAGCAGCTGTATGCCCAGCTTCGCCATATTCCTGCAGTAGGCGGGGTGTATGCACTGTCGGGTGAATTCGATGCGCTGGTGGTGCTGCAGGCCAACACCACCGCCGAGCTCGATGATGCATTGGACGCAGCGGGTCGGCTAGATGGGGTTGAGCGGACGCAAACTTCAATTGTGCTTAGCGTGAAATTCGAGCGCTAATTTCTCGATACGAGCACATTACATCCGCGTTTTAGCAGCCAGCCAAGCGCAGCAAATCGGCCATAAGCGCATCAGACATTTCAATGCCGACGCGAGCAGATTCTGCCGCAATAGCCGCGCGTCGGTAACCCGGTAAACGCACCCCGTCGTCAGCCAGCATCACGGCTACCAGGGTCTCTATGCGCTCAAAAAACACCTCCCGCCCTGCCAGCGCAGCCGGGTCGATAACCAAAAATGCCTGACCGATACGTGGTCTATTGCCCGCATCGACAAAAAATGAATCTGCTTCAAAACCGAATGCGGCTCCGGTGAACGCACAGCAAAGCAGCTCGACTATCAGCGCCAGCATCGCGCCTTTAACACCGCCTGCAGGCAGCATGGTGCCTTGCATGCCCGCCTTGGGATCCGTAGTGGGCAGGCCGTTTTTATCAAGCGCCCAACCGAACGGAATGGCTTCCCCTTTTTGAGTGGCAATCATAAGCTTGCCACGCGCTACTGCCGACAGCGATAGATCAATCATTAACGGCGCATCGTGCGCACGCGGGAACGCGGCGGCAATAGGATTGGTGCCAAAAATGCCACGCTTGCCGCCCCATGCCGGCATTGCAGCCGGTGAATTGCCAAACGCCAGACCGACCATGCCGGCAGCAGCAACAGCTTCGAGGTGATAGGCAGCAGCACCAAAATGATGGCTGTTGGTAACGCCTGCAAAACACACGCCGACATTTTTGGCGCGGGCCACTGCTTCGCTGATTGCTAATTCACATGCCGGAAATGCGAGCCCTTCTTCGGCATCAACCAGACACGCTGCCGCTTTGCTGTTTATAACTTTCGCAATAGCTGCACCATCGACGCGACCATTCTTTAAATGCGTTGCATATTGCAGCACCCGCATCAATCCGTGCGATGCCAAGCCACGGGACTCGGCGTAAATCAAAGCACGCATTGCCGCACCCGCCATCAATGCCGACGCGCCGGATAGCATCAATGCGCGAATGCCCAAGTCAGCAACATATTGCGGCGAGTGTTTCGGCATGACAACCGTTGCTAATCAGCGCGAATGAAAACTGGAATAAATATCACTAAGCGCTTTCATACAAGCGAGTCAGTACAAACTCACGATGGCCCAGCGCCTCTGCAGCGGTCAATCTGCCATTGGCGGTGCGCAGCATCATATCGAGCAGCTGATCACCAGCTTGATCAAGCACCATCTCGCGCTGCAGCAGGGCGCAGGCATCAACATCAATATGCTCACTCATGGTGCGAACAGTACGCGGATTCGCACAAATTTTTATCACCGGCAAAATCGGATTGCCGATCACATTGCCTTGCCCGGTTGGAAAAAAATGCACGGTGTAACCAGCCGCCGCGCATAGCGTGACCATTTCAGCGGCAGCCGAAGATGAATCCATGAACCAGAGACCGGGGCCCGTTGGGGTTTCCGCTTTATCCAAAACCCCATCGACCAAACATTTCTTGCCGATCTTCTGAATATTGCCCATCGCTTTTTCTTCGATTGTGGTTAAGCCGCCGACAATATTGCCTTTGGTCGGCTGTGATTCAGAAAGATCGCTGGTTTTATGACGATTCACCACATCCTGATAACGGTTAAACATCGCCATAAAATCTTCAGCGACTTTTGGTGTGCGGCAGCGCTCGACGACCACTTTTTCACCGCCGGTAATCTCGGTGGTTTCACCAAACACCAGCGTACTGCCCAAGCCATATAGTTTGTCAAAGGCATTGCCTACCGTCGGATTCGCACCGCAGCCGGAGGTGGTATCGGATTCGCCGCATTTTGTCGATACCCACAGCTCGCCCACACCCGCTTTTTCACGGTGTAATTCGGAAGTTTGCTGCAAAAATTCCTTAGCCGCCTTTGATGCACGCATGATGGTGTCATGATCCCCGTGCTGCTCGATGCCAAAGCCAACCACGGGTTTACCAGATTTAGCGATGCCGTCCACGACTCGCTTGGTCCACCCTTCTTCAATACCAATCACGACGACTGCTGCTACATTCGGATTACTACCCGTGCCGATCAAGGTACGAAAGTGCAAATCCAAATCAGCCCCGAACTGCAGGCGACCATAAGGATGCGGTATCGCCATCACGCCTTTGATATTGTGCGCAACCGCTTCGCAGGCGGCATTTGATAAATCATCCACGGGCAAAATGATGACGTGGTTACGCACGCCCACACGGCCATTGGCGCGCCGATAGCCCCAAAAAGTGGTGTCTTTAGTAATCATGTGAATTTCCTGGAAAGTTGATGGTGCAGCGTGGTTTATTTGGCCAGCCACGCTGAAGATGATGTGAAGTGAAGTGAAAACTTACCAGCGCTTGGTCTTGATATTGTGGACATGCGCATGCTCGCCTGCCTTGATAGGTGCGATCACGCGGCCGATATCGGTACCGTATTTGAAAACCGTATCACCGACCGCCATATCGCTCAGCGCGATTTTGTGACCTATCGGAATATCCTGCAACGCTTTAATAGCAAATTGCTGGTCATCATCCATGATCCAAGCAGTTAAATCAGCCCCCGCCTTGACACCTTCAACCACCGCCACCGCCACAGTGTCTTTTGCTTGATGCAATACAAAATGAATCATCACACACTCCTTTGTTTTCTGTATCTGTACCTGAATTAACGTCGACGTGATAACTCAACAGCTCAGCTCGTTTAAACATTCATCACCCACTACCTAATCCTGGTAATAAGGCTCGGCGCGACCCGCTACTTCAACCTTGCACGCATAAATACCACCTGCCTGAGGCTGTGATAGCAGTTCGTCCGCTGAAGCGCCATCGCGTGCGGTGGTAATATAAATAGTGCGAAAATCAATGCCCCCAAATGCCAGCATCGTGGTGCGTTTTACTGGCACCTGAATACGGCCCATGATGGCACCTTCGGGCGAAAATTGCAGTACACAGCCGCCTTCATATTGAGCGCTCCAGTAACAGCCCGCCGTATCAACCGCCGCGCCATCGGGCCGACCATCATAGTCTGCCGCCGCTTTGTCTTCAGGGCGTTTTACAAACACTTGGCGCGCTCCGATTTTGCCTTGTGACACATCAAACGGAAATTGATATACAACATGGTTTGGCGTATCCGATTGGTAAACCGTTTTGCCGTCGGGACTAAATCCCAAACCATTGCTGACTTTGACGCCAAGGCCTTGCGGAGCCCCCCAACCCAAACGGGCTTTGCCGCGCTCCAAACAATACATGCCGGCCGCTTCGGCAGTCCGTGGTTCAAACATCGCGCCCGCCCAAAATCGCCCTGCCGCATCACAACGGCCATCATTAAAACGCATCTTCGCAATGTCGTAAGGTGCATCGGCGATTTTAGTCCAGCCGCCATGATCTGGATAAAACCGATACCAGCCATCACGCAATGCGGCGACTAATCCACCGCTCGCCGCCAGCCCAATACAACCGGGCTCGCAGAGTGTAGGCCAGCTTTGATTTCGCCCCGACTGTGGATCAAAACGGTTAATGGTGCAGCCTGCAATATCGACCCAATACAGCATTTGCTCGCGCGCGCTCCACAGCGGGCATTCACCCAGCCTTGCACGGCAATCCAACACGATTTCAGACGGGTAGTTTTTTATCATGGACGTTTATTTATGGTTGGCTGTCCGCTGAAATGAATCTTTTGACAGAATAGTTTGTAATAGAAAGTTATTTTAATGGCTATTGATGGATCAGTATAAATTCCTATAAAAATGATTGCAGGCTTGACTCGACAAATTATTTCGATAATACTAGAAATATGGAAACAAAAAACATCATCACTGCACTCAGCGCCTTGGCTCAAGAATCACGGCTCGCGATCTTTCGACTGCTGGTTGAAGCGGGTCCCGGCGGCTTGCCGGTAGGCGTCATTGCCGAAACCCTCAACCTCGCCAATGCCACGCTGTCATTTCATCTAAAGGAATTAACACACGCTGGTTTGACGATCGCTACGCCCAGTGGTCGTTCGATCATTTACACAGCAGACTTTATTACCATGAATGGCCTTATCGATTATTTGACCGAAAATTGCTGCGGCGGCAGTGACTGTGCACCTTGCCCGCCGACTGCAGCCCGCATGTCCAACAACATGCCTGTAAAAAATCCCTCCTTAAAACTTACATCCATCCGGAAAAAAGCATGAAACGATTTCCTGTTTACGCCACGAGTTGCTGCAATAGATAAACGCATTTTTAACGTGCTGTTTCTCTGCACCCACAATTCGGCACGTTCAGTGATGGCAGAAGCGCTGATTACAATCTTTGGCCCGATCTCGGGCGCACACTTCAGCCCGCTTGTCACCCTCATCGAATGCCTAGCAGGCCATCTACGCAAGCGTGAGGCCGCACTCTATGTTGCATGCCAAATCATCGGTGCGCTGCTTGGTGTACTCACAGCACATGCCCTATTTGAGCTGCCGTTATTGCAAATCTTGCAACATGTGCGAACGGGCATACCGCAATGGGGGAGCGAGGCAATCGCCACCTTTGGATTGCTCATCATTATTTTGCAATGCGCCAAGCATCGACCAAGCTCAGTCGCGGCGGCAGTCGCAAGCCACATCACGGCCGCATACTTGTTCACTTCTTCAACTTCGTTTGCCAACCCTGCGGTCACGATTGCCCGATCATTAAGCGACACCTTTGCCGGGATTCGCCCCCCTGATTCACCGGGATTTATGGTCGCGCAATGGGTGGGCGCAATGCTCGCTTATGGGCTCTACCGTTGGCTACAAACGCCACTACCCGTCAAAGCTGAAAAAAATATAAAACTCTAGCACTGGCGCTGTTTAACAGCCATTTATGGCTGAAGAAAACCTCCAATGCTTGCGTTTCATTAAACGCAAAAGCTTTCAGGCAAACCCAATATTCAACGCTGACTTTGCAGCGCAACATAACAGTCATACTATATGCAGCCAAGTCTTAATTAACTAACAGCTCATAAAATGATAAATATTCATTCAATGTTGAAAGCCATAAGCCGATGACCCCAACTCAAGCTGTACTGGTTTTACAGGGCGGTGGCGCGCTGGGCGCCTATCAAGGCGGCGCGTATGAGGGATTGCATAAACACGGGACCAAAATCGATTGGGTGGTGGGCACCTCAATCGGGGCGATCAATGGGGCAATCATCGCAGGCAATCGGCCCGAAGTACGTGTTGAAAAACTGCGCGCATTCTGGCAGCGAGTGGCGCGTGATGCGCCGGTGCTGCTGCCGTTTTTCAATACCCCGGATTGGCTCAGGCCGTGGAGCGAGGCCGGCAAAGTCTGGGACACCGTATCCAGAGGCGTTCCTGGTTTTTTTAAACCGCGTGCCAATAGTATGTGGAACATGAACCGAAACGGCCCGATCAATCAGGCCAGCTTTTACGATACGAGCCCGCTTGAAGCCACTCTAAATGAGCTAGTTGATTTCAAATATCTCAACGCCAAACATGTCCGGCTTACCGTTTCCGCGGTCAATATCGCCACCGGTGAACTTAAAAAATTCGATAACACGGTTGATAAAATCACCGCCAAACACATCATGGCGAGCGGCGCACTGCCGCCTGGTTTTCCGCCGGTAGAAATCGATGGCGCAACCTACTGGGATGGCGGCATTTATTCCAACACGCCGATCGATATTGTGCTTGACGATGCCGAGCGCAGTAACACCCTGTGCTTCATGATTGATTTATGGGATCCCACCGAGAAAGCGCCCGCTTCAATTGCTGAAGCGATCACCCGTCAAAAAGATATCCAGTATGCAAGCCGCTCGGCTGAGCATCTTGACGATCACGAGCGTATGCAAAATCTGCGACGGGCCATCCAGTTGTTATCGGAACGGCTGCCCGCCAAAGATCGTCAATCACCGGCTGTCAAACAACTCATTGCGCTGGGTTGCACGAGCACCATCAATATTGTTCGGCTGATCATGAAAGCCCTGCCCCACGATGATCAAAACAAAGATATTGATTTTGCCAGCACCACCCTGGAAGCCAGATGGCAAGCGGGTCTAAACGATATTGCGCGTGCGCTGTCACATAAGGCCTGGCTGCAAACACCACCTGTCAATATCGGCATGGTGGTGCATGAATTAAAGCAAATATAAAAACTTGATTAACTCAGGTTCGCTATCGCCAGAAACCCACCCGAAAGGAAAACTCATGCAACTCAACGATAAAGTCGCCCTCATTACCGGCGCCGCTAGCGGCATAGGCAAAGAAATTGCCATCGCATTCGCCCGTGAAGGCGCCAAAGTTTGTATTGCCGATCTGGCACTCGATGCCGCCACCGCGACCGCCCACGAAATTAATGCATCCGGCGTAAGTGGTAAGGCCATAGCAGTTGCCATGAATGTGACGGACGAGGCGCAGGTAGATGCCGGCGTAGCGCAAACAATTACCCAATTTGGTGGCATCGATATTTTGGTCAGCAATGCCGGTATCCAGGTGATCAGCCCCATTGTTGATTTTAAATTTGAAGACTGGAAGCGCATGCTGGCGATCCACCTAGATGGCGCATTTCTTACTACCCGAGCCTGCATGCGGGCGATGATCAAGGCGGGTCAAGGCGGCACCATTCTGTACATGGGCTCAGTACATTCGCATGAAGCCTCGCCGCTGAAAGCACCGTATGTTGCCGCCAAGCACGGGCTAATCGGGCTGGCCAAAGTGGTGGCAAAAGAAGGTGCCAAAGATCACATCCGCGCCAATGTCATCTGTCCGGGCTTTGTCCGCACGCCGCTGGTCGACAAACAAATTCCGGAGCAGGCCAAAACGCTCGGCATTACCGAAGCCGACGTGATCAAGAACGTGATGCTCAGAGAAACAGTCGATGGCGAATTTACGACCGTACAGGATGTAGCCAACACGGCCGTTTTCCTCGCCGCCTTTCCAACCAATGCATTGACCGGACAATCAATTACCGTTAGCCATGGCTGGCATATGCAGTAGCGCCCGGTAATTAATCAGGGCGATGATTGAATGAAATCATCGCCCGCCAATTTTTATATCCCGTCTAAAACGCTTTACTGATTCCTGCATACAAAGCGCGACGCGGCCCAAATTGCGGGGCCCCCACACCGATACCTGAACCGTCACGGATTTGATAGGTTTTATCGAAGGCATTGATTAATGCAAACCGCGCGTCCAGCTTGCCGATACCGGGCAAATCAAGATTTTGCAGCAGGCTCAGATTAACCTGTGTATATCCGGGCAAATGTTGCGAATTCACAAAGCCATTCCGCAGCCCGCTGCCGTACAACATATCTGCACTGATGAGCGTACGGCCCAGTCGATATGACATGCCGGCTGACGCGGCCCAGCGTTGTTCATGATCCAGATGCACCCAATTTTTATTGATCGCATCCAGTTCATCCTGCGCAAAATTAAACTGGCCACTTTCAATCGCTTTACCTTTGGCACTGCTATAGCTGGCATTGCCATAGGCAGTGAAGTGACTTTGCTTGTAGCTGCCCGATAGTTCCAGACCATAAATTTTGCCGCGTTCATAATTGAAGGCCGAAAAAATCAGTGCGTTGCCAAATTGGCCTTCATCCTGAAGATGCCGCACATCGCGATAATAGCCGTCCAGCCCCACCGTAATGGAAGGCGTCAGTTGATGCGACAAGCCAATATCATAGTAGTGGGAGCGCTCAGATTTCACCGATGTATTCGCGTCCGACGGCAATGCATTGGTTGTGTTGAGGAACAAAGCGATACTGGTGGTGTCAATTTTTTCGGTTGGCGGCGGCGTGAAATAACGCGCATAGCCGGCATGCACACGGGTTTGCGGCGTGAAGTCATAAACCACACCGAGGCGCGGGCTAAGCTGGCTCTCATTGACGATTGTGCTGACCCTGTCATAGCGCGCGCCGTAGTTAATGGTGAGCTTGTCGGTTGGTTTCCATTCATCCTGTAAATAAATTCCATATAAATGACCGGAAATTTGCGAGTTGTCGACAATACTTATCGGCATACCATTAAGCTGATTGCCGTCAGTATCGGCGGCGAAAACCTGTGAAACGTTGTTAACCCGGAATTGCTCGCGACTGTAGACGATGCCCGTGCGCAAGGTGTGTTCGCGACCCACTGGATAACTCAAATCAGCCTGGGTGCCGACGGTCTGGTTTCGACGGAGAATGTGGGCGGCGATGCCTTTAAAAGTCAGATCACCCACTGCATCAGGGGTGTAGGCCACATCGCTATAGCGGTTGAACAGCGAAACCTGATAGTCAACCCCGGCGCCTGCAGTCCCTTGATAAGACAAAATCTGGAACCGGTTTTTTTCGCGCTGCCGTGCATCAAAATTCACAGATGAAATTGCAGCCGCATTATCGAGCGTAAATGATGGCGTCTGTTCCGCTACATTGGGGATTTGGAACCTGCTGTCGCTATGACCAAATACGAAATTGATGCGGCTGTCGTTACCGAGAAGATAGGATAAATTACCGAACGCTTTCCATTGATTGGTCGTATCGTGAATCGCATTTTTAGTCGCGATTGGATTTTCGATACCCAAATTATTGCGTAGGAATGAGCCCGTCAAAAAAAATGAAAACGCATCTTTTAATCCGCTAAGTTCAAGGCCGGTTTCCTGATGATTGTGACTGCCACCCAGGTAGCTCAGGCTGCCGCTGTTTTCAAAGCTGTTGCCCTTGGTCTGAATATCAATAACACCCGCCGTACGATAGCCGTACTGGGCCGGCAATGCGCCCGTCAGGACGCTGATCTGCTGCGCAAAGCGCGTATCTAGCGCTTGCCCAAAGCCCGATATTGACTCAGGGATCACCACCCCGTTAATCCGATATTGAAGATTGGCGTGGTCGCCACGCACATGCAATTGCCCATAAGAATCCTGCACCACGCCAGGGGCCTGCATGAGCACCTGATTGAGCGGTGTGTTGTCGCCAAACGGCAGCGCCTCAATATCTTTTCGGCCAAATCGATAAATGGTACTACCCGTATCCGGTGAGAGCCCGTTACGGGCTTCATCAAGGCGCTTGATGACTACTTCTACCGGTTCAATTGTTTGCGGATTGGCAGCGGTCAAGACCGCCGAATTTTCCGGTTCCGCTGCAACTGCAGTGACGGGATAAACCGGGATGGATACAACGGCAATAGCACCGGCAATGGCGCTAGCCATCGCACGTAATTTAAAAACAAACATGATGAATCCTTTGAACGCGTGTTGACGAAATTGGCGCTCCTGCTGAGCAAGAGCATTCGTACGGGAATGACAGTGCGATCAAAAAGAAACGGGCGGGCCTCGATTTCGGGATGCCAACAGATCAGCCGCCACGGTAGCGATATTGATCTCGGTAGAAATGCGGTGTGTGGTGGACACTGCGGCAAATATATACAGCGTTGAGACTGCGCCGTCAGCCATTTGCCCTAGTGCTGCGCATTCCTCGCAAAGATGCTGTCCTGGAAGCGGCTGCTCAGGCTGTTCACTATGCTGCTTGAAATGGCTGAGCTCATGTCGCAGCCCAGCCTGCTGACCTAATACCAGCAGCAGCGGTATCAGCAATATCAACAACGATTTTCGTGTGAACCGAAAAATCATATTAAAAGCAGGCCTGGAAAATAGATTTTTGGTGATTCGAATATTAGCATATGCAACCGTGTTGCGCTTATACCTGTGGTGGAGCTTGAGGGCAATTTAGGAAATTTTCGCCACTGCGGCCCCGCCCGATAAATTTCAATAGTAGGGCTACGACCGTGGCGCTGATGCCAGCGCCCTTAACATCTTCGCCAAGCAGCGCTTCGCTCACGGCGTGTTGCGTCCGCTCAAAGCGATCAATGCAGAACGTGGTTCATTGCAAGCCGGGTTTGATTGTGTTGCCAGACCGGGATGTGCAACAAACCAATACGCAACCAATATGTAAAAGTATAACGCTAATATCGGCGGCAATCTTCAAGCATAAATGGCTTAAAACATCCGCCAATGCTAGCGTTTATTAAATTATTTTGCTGTTTATTCAACTTAACCGGCATTGTGAAGAGGGCAGCAGGAGCCATTAAGCTACAATCTTTGCATGAATACACCTGCCAAAAATAAATATCCACGTTGGTTTCGACATATCCAACGTCGCCCCAATCTGGCGGTTGCATCCGTGTTGGGATTGGCAATGACTGCGCTTCTGTGCATTTATCTTGCGCCAGCCCGCGCCATCCTGATTTCGTTTAATGTGGCCTGCATTTACTACCTCGCATCCATCTGCAAAGTGATGACCGGCGCCAGCCCGGCCACGATGAAACAGCGGGCGCGCATGAACGAAGAAAGCAAATGGATACTGCCTATTGTGGCCATTGTGGTGGCCTCCATCGTGCTGATCGCGCTGTATCAAGAGCTGCATGCGGGTAAAACCAAGTCGCTGAGCGATGCCGCTTTGGCCGGCGCTACCATGTTGCTGTCCTGGTTTTTTTTGGCGATTATTTTTGCGCAGCAATACGCATTTGTATATTACGTCGCGCGCGATTGCGAGGGTGGTGGACTCAGCTTCCCCAGTACCGCGGAACCGGATTATTGGGATTTCGCTTACTTCTCGGTCGTGCTCAGCATGACGTTTCAGGTATCCGATGTACAGATTACCTCACGCAAAATTCGCCACCTGGCGCTGCTCCACAGCATAACCAGCTTCTTTTACAACGTCGTGATCGTAGCGATCTCGGTGAATGTCGTGGCGGGAATTCTTTAAGCGTTCGCCAAATAACGGTTTGATGAGACCTAACCGCACGCGAAGTTATGAACGCGTATTGCGCTCTTTTTTTGTCAGGCTCACCTTATGCACGGAGCGGGAAGTCACCTAATAGTAGCTAAATCTCGCGATGCTTTTGATGGCCGTGAAAGTCACTTCCATCATCTCGCGCTTGCCCTCGTACTCAATCGGCACACGCATTTTTAACCAGTTACCGGCTCCGTGTTCAGTGTAATTGCCGCTTTTACCTTGCTGGTTAATATTGAAAAGCTGTCCACTTGGGAACAAATCTGAATAATCTGCAATAAAGGCAAAAGTTGCTCCTTTATCCGGACTTGCGCAAACTGATGGCATGGTTAGCGGCGCATAAATGGAGCTACGGTCAACTTTTATTTGACCGCCAATCGCGCCATAACGTGTCCAGGTGACGCCAAGCGGCGTGGGTGAGGACTTGAAATTTGACGTCTGCATCGCTTGATCAAATCTAAAACAAATCGGCTCTTTTAAATTACTTTTAAAAAAATAGCCGATGCCGCCTGGACTCGCGTTAATTTTCCATTCAAACAGCGGGCTGTTGTAATGAATGTTCGGATAAGGTGATGCCGCTTGAGGGTGACGTTTTTTTACAAGCTCATGCTTCATCACGATCAACGCATTATTTGTGGCATCCCTAATTTGCAGATCAACATCAAAATCAACTTCAACAATAACGGTGCGTATGGATTCACAACCCGCCGTGAGGACGACGAACCCGATCACCATCACCATCACCCACTTCAAGAAAATTGGCATATTAAACAAATAATTCACCCGTCGCTCCTAGAGTCTCGAACAAGCAACTATGTTTGACAAATTAAGTTAGGTGGGCACGGCGGCGGTTGCTCAAACCAACTATCCACCCATGCCCAAAAATCTGTCCACCACTCACCCATCATGTCCCAAATTCCAATAAACCATGAGGCCGCGGCTTGCCATAGCGTAAAACACTCAACACTTTGAGCGATGCCACATTCAGCAGGCACCGCATTAAGGCAAGCTAAGTGTCCGTATGCACAAACACAGTAATCATGACCATAGCATTCTAAAGTCACAAAATTGCCAGGAGTTATAGGGCCTGGGCCGCATGCGCCGAAATTCTGCCCTGTCATATTGTTGCACCGTCCATTTTGGTCTTTACGCAGTACACCCGCAAAATTAGAGGCCACATTACCAATCAGGATCTGCCCCAGGTTTTTACTGATGGTTCTCTGTGGCAAAAATGATCCGGCAATATGGGCCTGCCCAACATGATTGACGCTAATTACTTTTTTTATCGTTTTGCGCAACAAATTTACTTAGCGGATCAAATAAACCCGCGCTGTGCACGGTGAAATTGCTGCCGCGCATGGCGCAGCTTTTATCATTTCCACACGCATCTTTTAGTGCAGCGACTTTGATCGCGTCCAGCACCTTGTCTGCATGTACAAATCCTCTGAATTGCTTAGAAGTGAGTTGCAGCATGAGCACAACTTAACCAAACGGTGCAAGTAATTTTGCGGTACTCGCGTCTTTATTTTCACCATCAAGCGCCGCATACAAGGCCACTACTCCATCTAGCAGAGCAATTCCAGCGTCACTTGTCGCAAATTGTTTTAATTGTTGTTCTTTTTCTGAAGCCTGAGACAACTTCTCTTTTATGCTGGTCATGGCATTGCGAATATCAATACCGCCGACACTCACATCCCTTACACGTTTGCCTTTCTCGTCAGTATTTTTTGAGCGCCCAACTAATTCAACAACCTTGCCTTGCGCTGGATCGAAATGCAACACCTGACCCGACGTGCCAATACCCAAAAATGATTGAGATCTAAACAAGATGCGCTTGCCCGAGTCAGATTGATAACCGACAAACAATCTCTCGTTGAGATTATAGCGGCTGATAAAAATTTTCGGTTTGCCGATTTCCAAATTCGATTCACGTAGAAATGGCAGCCACTGTGTTGGATCTAGCACGCCAACGTTTGAGTTCGGTGCGGCAGCAGGAGCAGCCGTATTTTCTGCAACGGGCACATCCAATGCTAATACCGAAGTGAAAATATGGGTATCACCGACGCAAGCAAAATGACACCTAAAGAAAAAAACTGATGTTTCCAGCGGCGTTGTTGGTTTAAATTTTCACAGGCACCCATGTTTATCTCCTTAACGCGTACTGCCGAATGAATATGTGGCTTAGTTACAAAGCCACCCACAGCATACAAGCTGAGAGACATTCCATGTCACCAATTTCACTAAACCATCAAAGCCAGGGATCGGTCTCGCTTTTTGCCGAAAATAGACAATAGTCAAGGTCTGCGTTTCATAAGTTTAAGGCGCATCTATATTCAGCCCAGTCATTTTGCCAGCGACTCCATGTTGTCATATGACTCAAGAAAGCCGCAGGCTACTCAGCGGTACGTCGCGATAGGCAAACTAAGTTGTTGCGGGACCTTTATGCCACTGAATCCAGGCTTGGGTTCTCCCTCAACCCAAAGGCTTCCATACACAACGTCTGGCGATCGGTCGGGCATAAACCCACGACTCATCGATTGTTGGCATTTGAAGCATGATTTTGCTGCCTTCATTTTTTATCCTAATTTTTTTGCGATGGCGAATCAAGCTGAACGTCCGCTGTGGACCGGATGATACTCATCATGGCAATCACCCACTTCCTCTGCAGCAGACCATTTATTGCAGCCGCAGCGCTACAGATAAGGCTTGGCGTTTGCATGCTCGCTTTGCGTCCAATATGCTTCATCATATTTACGCCAGGCTCAGCGCTAACGAATAAGAATGAATTGTCTTTTAGCCGCGCAAATCTTCAAGTCAACAGTATCATCGTCATCTTGGCCCAAACCGGATGGGGGCAGGAAGACAACCGGCACAAAGCGCATGAGGCCGTGCTGATGCCGTTCTCTCGAAAAATATATAGAGTTATTTTTCGCCACAGCGTCCATCTTAGCGTGAGAGCGGGGATTCTTTAAGCCTTCGCGAAATAACGGTTTGGTGGGAAATCAGTGGGATCAGCTTAGCCATAATCGTCGTTGTAAACACACCAAGAACAACGAGGAAACTATGATAAAAAAACTGCCTGCCTGCCTCAACTTGTCAATGTCTGCCTTCATTTTAGTAGCGCTGGCGTCGGGCTTGGCGCAAGCTGCACCAAACGCGCAGTACAACAAAATTCTGTCTACCGACGCGCCGCAAGCAAAAGACCATCCGCTCGTCGGGCGCTATGAGGGTTCATCCATTTTGCTGCAAACCCAGAAAGCATTCGATGAGCTGAGTTTACCGAACGGCAAAACCACCGACGCTGATTATTCCAGTAAAAAATTCTCCAAAGCGGTGACGGTTGAAGGTGGCATCACCCGCACGGTCTACGTGACGCCGATGGGGCGATCTTCACTGGAAATATTTCGCAATTTTACAAACAGTCTGACCGCGAAAGGCTACAGCGTCGCGTGGGAATGTGCGAATGAAAGCTGCGGCCCCGCTTTCAAGGGTCTGAAATACAACTGGAGCGACAAGCGCACCCAGGTACAAGGCGAAGGCTACGAGGTTGACCGCAGCCGGTTTGTATCTGCCGTATTTGACGGGGCAAAAGATATTCGCTATGCACTATTGAGAAAAAATGCAGGATCAGGTGCTGCAGTCAATACAGCTCCACCCGCCAGCTATATCGGCATTTATGCGGCGCTGAATTCAGGCGGCACGATGGGCGATCTGAGCGATAGTTTGAATGATCGCGTGACCGTGCTGGTCGAGGTTCAGGAGCCCAAAGCCATGCAGCAAAATATTGTCATCCTCGATTCAGATGTGATTGGCCGTGATTTGAAAGCGAATGGACTGGTCCGTTTTTACGGCATTTATTTCGATTCCGATAAAGCGGTGATCAAGGCTGAATCCAAACCGCAACTCGATGAAATGGCAAAATATCTGAAAGTGAATGCACTGAAAGTATTTATGGTCGGGCATACGGATACACAGGGTGCGCTGGATTACAACATGACTTTATCGAGCCGACGCGCGCAGGCCGTCGCAGATGCATTAAAAATTTACGGCGTGGCTGAGGCCAGGATTACAGCTAAAGGCGTGGGTCCACTTGCGCCGCTAACCGCCAATGATAGTGAGCCTGGACGCGCCAAAAATCGACGCGTGGAAATGGTGTTGCAAAATTAAGCTCGACAGCGGGCTCGGCATCCGGATAGTCTCTTTGATCCGGCGGCCGGCGGACCATCACCCAATCAAGGCAAAACGGTGTAAAAAGTTGGGTGCGCGAAAGATGTCCAGTAAACTTATTGCAATAGCGTCGATTGGGGCAATTCAAGCGACAGTTTACGAAGGCATAGCGGGTGACAGATGGATTCGGCACACAAAACGCGTAAAACAACCGCGCACGATACAGTTAGCGATTTTCGGGCGGACGAAAATGCAGATCAGCTTGATCAGCAACTCGATCTCGCTTATGCCGCGATAGCGTGTTCACTCGCCCCAGGGCTCGCCCGCTTCGATGATCTTTGGCACGAGGCACAGGGTTCATCACCTGGCATACAAGTGCATGCAGCCAGCGGCGCGTTAAGCGGATTATTTGCGCACTGGGGAAATTTTGAAGGCCTGGGTTGCTGGGTAATGCGCTTTAATCAAGTGGCTGCCGCGGCTCAGGCGAGCCAGGCCACCAAAGGATATAGCGCGAGCCAAACAGCACACGATGAAAATATTTCTGATACAGCCCGCATCCGCTTACTGGCAGGCAGGCTGAGCGCTGAACGACTAGCCGAACAAAGTATCGATGATCGCCCGGATCTTTCGGCAGCGCTCGATGCTTGTCTGAAGCTGACGCTGGATATGAGTAACAGCATCACACTAGCAACCCGTTTGCACGCTTGCCCGGTGTTGCTGGAGTGTCTTTCGCTGCAGCGAAAAAAAGCCGAAATCGTTGAACTGGAATGGTTAATTTTCAGGATCATCAAGGCCAGCTCTGATGTTAGCGAGTTAGAAATGATGGCGACGGCCGCACCGCAATTGCTGGGCCGCTGTGCCGACTGGCTTTCCGCAACTTATCATGTCATTGATGATCGTGAATCAGCCAATCGCTGTCAGCTTGCCGCTGAAGACATCGCGCGCCACCATGGGCTCGCTGAGCTTGAATTTGATTTGCTGAAACGACCCATTCGCGACGCGCTGGAAGATGAAAATTATGCGCTGGCAGATACCTTGCACCAGCGCATGAAAGCACTGCTGAACCCGCAGCAGATTGGGCAGCTCACCGAATATTGGGATCTAACCGGACGCCTGCATTTGGGCCAGCAACAAGTGGCGCTTGCACTCGACAGTTTTCGACGAGCTGTAGAAGCCGCCCGCGCCGCCGAAGTGCCGGCACAGCGTTTGACGGTACTGCTGACCATGTCTGCTTATGCGTATGTTGCAGCTGATGAGCCAGCGATGGCCGCTGAATTACTGGCACAGATAACCCATCGTGCTAGTGGGCGCCAGCGAGAAATTTATCTCTGCATCAGCAAGCTGATTGCTGCTTACTTTGCGCTGCAGGAGGTGACCAGCGCGGTGCCGCCGGTGCACATTCTGGCGGAAGCGATCAATGAAGCGGCGCGGCTCAATATTGTCCGATTCATGCGCCCCTTGCCCAGACAATGTGCATGGCTTTGTGGTCGCGCACTCGAACATCAGATTCAGGTTGCCTTTATTTCGCGGGTGATCCGCGAACGAAATCTTGCGCCAGATTCCCCTTATAACGAAGCATGGCCCTGGCCAATCAAAATTTATGGCTTACGCAAATTTGCCATTCTGCGCCTCGATGGTGCAGCTCTGGCTGAAAGCGATGTGGAAGGTGATGGGAAAACAAAAACAAAAGGCAAAGGCCAGGCCAAGCCTCAGGCAATTTTGCATCTGCTATTGAGCTCAGGCGGCGGCCCAGTGCAGGTGACCCGCATGGTGGCATCGCTGTGGCCAGACAGCGATCCGTCAGCAGGGCGCAAATCATTCGATATGGCACTCATGCGGCTGCGCAAACAGTTCGAGCCCAACGAGATTGTGATCCTGGCCGATGGTGCGCTACAACTTGCGTCGCAATCGGTATGGACGGATGTGGCAGCCTTTGTGGCAGTGACGCAGCAGATTGAAGCGGGCTCCCCGGCGGATTTGACACGGCTGAAATTAATCCGTAAACCGCTCATTGAACAATTATTTAATTTGTATCGACACCCGTTCCTCGAAGGTTTCGACGATCCTTGGAGTCTCGGTACCCGTGATAAATTGAAAGCCCGTTTTCTGCGTTCAATCGAGCGGCTTGCCGAGCTTGCCATCGCCACCGATGATCAGGCGATGGCGCTCATGCTGTATGAGCGCGGCATTGAAGCCGAGCCCTTGGCAGAAAATTTGTACCGGGGCCTGATGGCCTGCTATGAAGCACGCGGCGAATTCGCAGACGCGCTACGGGTTTACCGACGCTGCCGCGATATGCTCTCGATCTGCCTGTCGATGCCACCCAGCGCCGCCACCGAGGCAATGATGCAGCGTATTTACAAACTCTCTGCGCGGTAAAAACTGTAATTCCGCCGTGCGAGTATTCATCCCAGGAAAAGCCTAGTTTCGCAAATTGCAAATCGCGGATACACATCCAGAACCTGATGCCATTTTCATTCCCATTCCATTAACGTATTAGTGATTTCTGCTATTTTATGAGTTAACTTCTCGCGGGCACCTTCCAGGAATAGCGAAATAGCATTATCGTTTCGCGCCTGTCCGGGGTCCAAGTTTGTGGCTACCTCACTACCGCCAACTTGGGCTCCGAACGCGCGCCCATAATTTGCAACTTACACGACTGGGCTTTTCCGGGAAGGCAAAAATAATGTGCAGGCAATTTGCAAACAGAATAATTTACAAACTCCAGCATCTACCGGCTTCGCAGGGGAAAAAAGTCCTGAATACAGCACCCCTATTGGACTTTATAAATCAAATTGACGACAATTATCAAATCCACTTTACCTCTTTATCGACCTAATTTATCCGCTTGCAATCGAACACTTTTTGGTCACGCTTAAGTGCCTCACAGACTTTAATCCCGTCGCTGGTTTTACATTGATAGCTACCCGCTTTACCGCCAGCGACATTGACACAGCTTTTCTCCTTGAGTAATTTCTCATTGGCTGCATCGAGTGCCGTGGTGGTGGTGAGCGATTGAATTGGCGCCGGTCTTCCCGCTGGAGAATTGCTCGGCTGCGTGGGTGGCGGAGTGGTTGGAGGAGCAGCAACTGCCGGGCTCGGCAAATTATTCGGCGCCGTGGTGGGTGCGGTAGCGGATGTCTTTGTTAGCGTCGTGATTGATGATTTAGTGGGCGTAGTCGCTCCTGGTACAGTCCCTGCCCCAGCGGCCCCCGCCGCAATTGCGGCACTCGGTGCAGGGCTTCCAAAGGTGGACGATCCTGATGCAGGCGCATCACCAACAAGCGCTGCGAGCTGTTTTCTATAACTGGCGTCCAATTGATTTTTCTGCGCTAACTGGACGGGGGTTTTGGTATCGAGTGTGAAAATAGCGTCATACCACTCCGCCGCCTTGGTCATGACATTCGCTTTGCAGAGCAGCGTGCTGCATTTGCCCAGATAGGATGCAGCCATTTGCTGGATCGCATCTTTGCGTACATTGGCAGCACGTGGGCCAGAAGCGGTAATTTCCTGCCTGGCTTTTTCTTCATATTTCACCGTGAGCGCGTTGTATAGCCCTACCGGCATAACCCCGCCCAGCTTTACTTTAAGCCCATTGGAATCTTTCAGCTCATCTTCTTCGAGCATGCGCGCCAGCATCATGCTGAACAGATTGCTTTTACAAAGCTCATCAACACATTTGTCCTGCCACATTTTGGCGTAATAAGTCGCGGCCATATTGTCCGCTTGCGCCTTGTCAGATTTAGATTTTTCGATCGAAGCTTCAAATTGCGGCGTACAGTTGGCTGCAATGTATTCGTCTTTCCGTTTTTGCGAGACGCTCGGAAACTCTGAGCTGCCCTCCACGATGCCAGGCAGATTATTAACACCCATCGCACAATTCATCGCAATGACTTTATTATCATCAATGCAGGTTTTGCTCTGGCATTTTAAAACCCACATAAGTGCATAACCATTCGCCTGATATTTCACTGCGCCATCATTGTTGAGCGACGTGCCAACTTTCGGCGAAGCCCTGGCTTCCTTGACAGCGCTATCAAGCTCGGATTTTTGGAAAGGATTGGCAATTTTGTCATAGCCCATCTTGGCGCATTTATCGAAATCAAATGAGCTGGTGGCGGCAACTTTGCACACTTGCCAAAAGCCCACGGCTGCTGCGCGTCCATTATCAAATGCAGTCTGCACTTTCATCTTGCAGGTATCTGTGACCTTGATGTCCGTCACATTGCAAATCTCGTACCACGGCTTTCTCCACGAAGGCATTTTGGCATCGTAGGTCGCAATAATACCAAGCCGCCCCTGATTATCCATTTTAGGTACTTCCACATTTTTGACGGCGTCTGAAAAATTTTGTTGGTGTAACTTGCAAGTCTCGGTTGCGCTGCTGGGAGACATTTTGTCTGCTCCCCATTTGCTATCAGTAAAATAATCATAACAACTGGTGTAAAGCGGCACCAAAAATTCGCCCCATTTAGTGGCACCAGCGTACGAAAGAATTTGCGCGCCCAAGGGTATTTGCGGGGCCCAATATTTGCTGTAATACTCGGGGCCGGGCATATGTGGTGTGCCGACTATGGCGTTGTAAGCGCTACCGGCCGCGCCAACCACCCAACCAGCGGCTTTGCCGAGAAGGCCTGAACAGGTTTTATCAACAATGGTGCTCACGATGGGCACATTGCCGGTGCCTACAAAATCCTGCCCGAGTTTACAAACCTGTTCGGCGCTTAAGCCTATGGTGAGCATGATCTCAAGCAGCTTCGGAATATCAGGTTTGCTGATTGCAGTCTTGAGATTTTTTGCTAGCGCAAATGCATTTTTAAGTGCATCTTCTTCTGCTAGATTGGTGTTGAAAGCCGCATCGCACTCGCAGTTCCAGTTTGTCAGGATGGGCCCGGCGACAGGAATGGTGGCAATGCTCGCATCAAGCTGGTTTTTGCCCTGTGCAATTTTTTCGTCGATCTGCTGTTTTAGATACCCTGCCGCTATTTGTCCGCCCTTGCCATCCGGCAAAAGCTTGTCGGCCCCATATTTAGCCACTGTCGAATCTACAAATGCATACAGCCGCTGCATCGGGTTATAAGCCATGCAGGTGGCAGCATCGTTCATTTGCGGTATTTGCGCGATTGACGAGCTTGTAACTTTATAGGCTTTGAGAGTATAGACAAACCCAACGATCGAATAGTCCTGAGATATAGTGGAAGACGCAATTTTTTCGGCACAGGCAGGACTTTTTAGAGCGAACTTGAACGCTTCAATTTGATTTTTTGCATTAGGGCCCACGAACAAGACACCAGCAACTTTCTCGATGACTTCTTGGGTCGACAATGCACTTGCCTGTGTAGCAAAGCTGACCAAAACTGTAGGCACGACGACCAGCGACAAACGCCTTATGGTGTTCGACAGATGTTCAAAAAAACTCGAAACCTGTATAGAAGCAACTACAATATTTGTTTTCATTTATGAGCTCATTTCATTAAAATATGATTCGTTTTTTTAAATGCGCTTTTATTTTGCTATTTTCTATTTTGCTATTTTGCTTTTTTGCTTTTTTGCTTTTCTTTTTGCCTTCTTAATTTATCTCGACAATATCGCTAACCCAATAATTGAACGTCGCCTTGCAGCTCAACCACACCCGCTTTAATCGTGACAAACCCCGGCGGCGTATTATCAATACGCATAAACACGTCTTTTTCATGGCGCAATACATCCACCAAAGTCGGCAAGGCATCCGCGCCAACGAACGTGGTCGCGTGGCTCAAATCGCCTGTTATGCGCGGCGGCGGCATGTGCTGTCCCGTTTCAAGACCCACGATTTCGCCAACCGGCTGACTGCCCTCACCCCATAAGGTGATGCGTCCCACGATGCCCTGCGATATATCAACCGCGAACTGGTATCGACAAATATGATGGGCTTTAATAGTCATCACCAAGCGATCACGTCGTGGCATATTTTAGTGCGCACTATTACTAACACTCGCAAGTCATGCATGCCGACGAGTTGGGCTGGCCATTGTCGCGCTATAAATCTTGCCACTGTCGGTATCACGCTCATCACAGCTCCACGTTTTGCCAGAACACGCTGACAACAGGGAAAATGATAACGAGAGGGGTCTAACGGATATCTAACAAGTGCAAAAAATGCAGTAAATGCTTCAAATGGAGCAGCGAAGTACAATCTTGGCTAAGCACAAACAAAAACGGCTTAGATTTCTCTAAGCCGTTCTTTTACTGGCGTCCCCAACCGGATTCGAACCGGTGTTATCGCCGTGAAAGGGCGGTGTCCTAGGCCTCTAGACGATGGGGACTGATTCGTCAAACTACTTGCTGCTAATTCTGTGGTGGAGATAAGCAGGATCGAACTGCTGACCTCTTGCATGCCATGCAAGCGCTCTCCCAGCTGAGCTATACCCCCACAGCAAGAGGCGCATTATAGCCTTTGATGCTGGTTTTGCCAAGCGCGGCGTTTGCTTTTCCCGCAAGCGTCCGCTCAGCCATTTCTGCGACCGCCTATTAAAACCTAGGCTACCAGCCTGGCCAAGGTTTCATCTTGCCCCAACACTTCCATAATGGCGTCAATGGCGGGTGTTTGGGTTTGGCCGGTCATCAAGATTCGCAGCGGCATCATCAGTTGCGGCATTTTTAAACCATGTTTACTGACCTGGGCTTTGACGGCAGCACTGATTTCGGCCTTTATCCAATTAATCGTCGGCAGCACGTTCTTTAGCTCGGCCAACGCGGGCCTGGCTGCATCGCCAAGATGCTGGGCGAGCAACGCCGCATCGGGCGCAGGTCGTACATAAAAGTAATGCGCTTGAGCAGCCATCTCAACCAAGGTGGGCGCACGCTCACGCAGCAATTCAGCTACACGCTCAACTGCCGGCCCGCCCGCTGTGTTAAGGCCGGCCTGAGTCAAGAATGGTTTAAGCATATCGGCCAACACGGTCGGCTCTGTGCGCTTAATATATTCGTGGTTCAGCCACTTCAGTTTTTCAGTATTAAATTGTGCCGGTGACGGCGTGATGTGATCCAGATCAAACCATTCGCAAAACTGCTGCATGGAAAAAATTTCTTCGTCGCCGTGCGACCAGCCCAGCCGCGCCAGATAGTTGACGACCGCATCGCGCAAAAAACCTTCTTCAGAATATTGCATAACGCTGACCGCACCGTGGCGTTTGGACAGTTTTTGACCATCATCGCCCAAGATCATCGACACATGCGCGTACTCGGGCAAGGACGCACCCAGCGCTTTGAGCACATTGATTTGGCGCGGGGTATTGTTGACATGATCATCACCGCGAATAACATGAGTGATGCGCATATCCCAGTCGTCCACGCACACGCAAAAATTGTAGGTCGGCGTGCCATCAGAGCGGGCAATCACAAAATCATCCAGCTCGTTATTGGCAAATTCGACGCGTCCTTTGACGCGGTCTTCCCAGGCAACCACACCATCGAGCGGATTTTTGAAACGCATGGCGGGCATAAGGTCTGCGGGAACGGCGGGTAACGACTTACCTGGCTCCGGACGCCAGCGTCCATCGTAGCGCGGCTTTTGATGATTCGCGCGCTGCGCTTCACGCATGGCGTCCAGTTCTTCAGGCGTGCAATAACAAGGATAAGCCGTGCCATCGGCGAGCATTTTCTGGATCACCTCTTTGTAACGGTCCATGCGCTGCATTTGATAGTACGGGCCTTCATCGTGATCAAGCCCCAACCAGCGCATGCCATCCAGAATGGCTTGCACGGCCTCCGGTGTGGAACGCTCCACATCGGTATCCTCAATACGCAAAATAAACGTGCCTTTAAAACGGCGCGCATACGCCCATGCAAATAGCGCTGTACGGCCACCACCAATATGCAAAAAACCGGTGGGGCTGGGGGCGAAGCGCGTGCGGACTTCAGTTACTGCATTCATTAAAAACTTTCTTTGCGTTTGGACTTATTTTCGTGATCACATTTTTGGCAGAGTGACGCCCTGCTGGCCCTGATACTTGCCGCCACGATCTTTATATGAAATTTCACATACTTCATCGCTCTCAAAAAATAATACCTGCGCCACGCCTTCATTCGCATAAATCTTCGCGGGCAGCGGCGTGGTGTTGGAAAACTCCAGCGTGACATAGCCTTCCCATTCGGGCTCGAACGGCGTGACGTTCACAATAATGCCGCAGCGCGCATAGGTGGATTTACCCAGACAAATAGTCAATACGTTGCGCGGAATACGAAAATATTCCACCGTGCGGGCGAGCGCAAATGAATTCGGCGGGATGATGCAAAAATCATTTTTAATATCAACGAATGATTTATCGTCGAAATTCTTGGGGTCAACAATGGTTGAATTCAAATTAGTGAACAGCTTGAATTCATTGGAGCAGCGTATATCGTAGCCGTAGCTAGACGTACCGTAGCTCACAATGCGCTGGCCATTCACCTCACGCACCTGGCCTGGTTCATAAGGCTCGATCATGCCGTGGTCCTGCGACATTTTGCGGATCCATTTATCGCTTTTTATGCTCACAAATTACTCCCTAAATTTTAATAACTACAGATTTTTAATCAAACATCGTCGCTGCTGGTTAATTTAAATAATGACTGTCGCTTTGGTAAATAACCACAGTGACATCGGCCGCCGCCGCCCGCAGGGGCTTCAAGTTTCGATAATCCGCTGAATCATACCAAGCCTTTAGCGCTGCCAGATCGTTGAAACGCAGCACGACCAGGCGCTCAAAATCTGCATTGAATGCGCTATCGTTACTGAGTACCTGATGCTGCAGGCCACGCAACAATATTTCGCCGCCGTGGCTTTTGATGGTGCTATCCACCGCGGCCAAATACTGATGCCATTTTTCAGTATCGCGAACGCGTATGTGCCCAGTTAAAAATGCTGCCATATTTGTCGTGTCTAGCCGTCGTGTTTTCTAATGATCGTAAGGGGGGTCAGGCTGGTTTGCGTATTGTAGAATCGCGCGCCGGAAAGCTTTGGTTTCCGCATGCTTCGTGTGTTCCGCAATATGGGTGAGCAGTATCGAAACCGCTTCACGATTTTCACCCAAATTATAAAGACTTAGCGCTAAAAAAATCTTGAACTCTTCCGCATCCGGAAACATGGCCAAACCTTTTTGCAGCGTTCTGACTGAATCAGAATATTGTTCCAGACAACGATAACTGCTGCCCAGCCCCAGCAAACACCCGCGTAAATCGGCCCCTTCCAAACCACAAACAATAGCGCGCTCGTAAAACCCCACTGCCGTCTCTTCCATGCCTTGCCCGTCATAAGTACACGCCAGCTCGTAATTTAGCGTGGAATGGTCGGGATGACTTTTATGCAAATCCAGCAGAATCGCCATCGCTTCCGTCAATTGCGAAGCTTGCCGACATTTTATGGCGCGCTTTATTGCGTCTTCAGGTGTCGGCTTTTTCATTAGCGGCATCCCTTGGTTATTCAATCTGCGGCTCTACCTATCAGGTATTCTGAATCACAATTTTGGGGAAAGCCGATGAGCGATCCTGTGATTGTTTGGCGATTTTCGCTGCGCATTTACGCGCAATATCTTTATAAATTTTTGCGATCGGCCCATCAGGGTCAGACACCACCGTCGGCTTGCCACTATCTGCCATTTCGCGAATTTTGATATCCAGCGGCAGCGAGCCGAGCATTTCGATGTTGTAGTCTTTCGCCATTTTGGCACCACCACCTTCACCAAAAATAGGCTCCAGATGACCACAGTTAGTGCAAATATGCATCGCCATATTTTCCACAATTCCAATAATCGGCACGCCGACTTTCTCAAACATTTTGAGACCTTTGCGCGCATCGAGCAACGCAATATCCTGCGGCGTGGTGACGATAACGGCGCCGGTAACGGGGACCTTTTGTGCCAGCGTGAGCTGAATATCACCGGTGCCGGGCGGCAGATCAACTACTAGATAATCAAGATCATTCCAGCTGGTTTCATTGAGCAATTGCTCAAGCGCCTGGGTGACCATAGGGCCACGCCAAACCATCGGGGTTTCCGGATCAATAAGGAAGCCGACGCTCATCGCCTGGATGCCATGCGCCTCCAGAGGTTCCATGGTTTTGCCATCGCGGGATTGCGGACGACCCGTGATGCCGAGCATCATCGGTTGTGAGGGGCCATAAATATCCGCGTCCAAGATGCCCACCACCGCGCCTTCAGCCGCAAGTGCCAACGCCAGGTTGACCGCTGTCGTACTTTTGCCGACACCGCCTTTACCGGACGCAACAGCAATAATATTTCTGATGCCGGGGATGAGTTTCACGCCGCGCTGCACACTGTGGGAAACAATTTTGGAATACACATTGGCGGAAACGTTTTCAACGCCATCCAATTTTTTTAAGCGCTCCACGACTTGTTTGCGAATCCCTTCAGTGACGCTTTTTCCGGGATAAGGCAGGACAATTTCAAGCGAGACCGTGCTGCCATCAATTTTGATATTTTTGGCAAGTTTGCCATCAATAAAATTTTCGTCCGTGACCGGATCAATCAATTCACGAAGTACGTTCTGGATTTGTTCGGTGGTGATGCTCATGTGTTTGCCAATCAATGCGAGGAATTGCTCAGGATAAAAACCTGTGTGGGACTTCTGCTGCCGAGTGCACTATTTTATCGGAAACGAGAGGCGGCTCCGTATCAAATTGATAGTGAGCTTGGTACAATAAACATAGAAAAATATTTCTGTTTACTTTTTTATTTTGTTTTCCTTTTTTCTTTTTTCTTTTTTCTTTTTTCCCTTTTTTCTTTTTTCATTTTCCTTTCACCCAATAACTAAGATTACGTGCTCATCCATTGAGCGCGCCAAAAATTAATGCCACGTAAACTTTTCATCACGACCGCTCTTCCCTACGCCAATGCGCCATTTCATCTTGGCCACTTTATGGAATACATCCAAGCTGATATCTGGGTGCGTTTTCAGCGTCTGCAAGGCCACAAAGTTCACTTTATCTGCGCTGATGACGCGCACGGTGCGCCGATCATGCTCAACGCCGAGAAGCAGGGGTTGACGCCTGAGAAACTAGTCGAAAAGGTGACATCTGAACGCGTCGGTGATTTATCCAAATTCAATCTCAGCTTTGACCACTGGTACAGCACCCATTCGCCTGAAAATGTGGCGTTGCTGCATGATATCTATAAAAAATTGAAAGCTAACAAGCTCATCATCTCGCGTGAAATTGAGCAGTTCTATGACCCTGTCAAGGGCATGTTTTTGGCAGACCGTTACATCAAAGGTATATGCCCCAAGTGCGGCGCGAAAGATCAGTATGGCGATTCATGCGAAGTTTGCGGTGCAGTCTATGCACCCACCGATTTAAAAAGCCCTTATTCCGCGATTACCGGCGCCAAGCCGGTCCTGAAAAAATCGGAGCATTTTTTCTTCAAGCTGTCTGACAAGCGTAGCGCAAAATTTTTAAATGAATGGGTTGCTAACACGCCTCTTCAGTCCGAGGTAAAAAATAAGCTGGCCGAGTGGCTGGGCGATGGCGGTAAAAATCTAAATGACTGGGACATATCGCGCGATGCCCCTTATTTCGGCATCGAGCTTCCGGATGCGCCCGGCAAATATTTTTATGTGTGGATGGATGCACCCGTCGGCTATCTGGCCAGTCTGAAAAATTATTTTGAATCCGGTAAAGCCAAACTGAACGGCGAAGCACGCAGCTTCGATGAGTTTTTGGCTGACGACGAGGTAGAGCAATATCACTTCATCGGCAAAGACATTATTTATTTTCATACTTTATTTTGGCCTGCGATGCTGCACTTTGCCGGACGCAAAGTACCGAACAATGTATTTGTGCATGGCTTCATCGGCTTTTCCGGCGAGAAAATGTCCAAATCGCGCGGCACCGGCGTGTCACCGCAGGCATATCTGAAACTAGGCCTGAATCCTGAATGGCTGCGTTATTACATCGCCGCAAAATTAAATGATCGGGTCGAGGACCTCGATTTCAATCCAGATGATTTTGTGGCCCGCGTGAATAGCGATTTAATCGGCAAGTATGTAAATATCGCCAGCCGTGCCGCCGGGTTTATCAGCAAAAAGTTTGAGGGCAAATTGGCCAAGCCACAATTGCCCCCGGATATTGCCAAAGAGTTTGCCGCAGCTGCACCTGAAATCGCTACTTGTTACGATGGTCGCGAATTTGGTAAAGCCATTCGCAAAATCATGGCGCTGGCTGATTTGGCAAACCAGTATGTTGACGCCAACAAACCATGGGAACTCGCTAAAAATGAAGATCGGCAAAGCGAGCTGCATACGGTCTGTTCAACATGCATTTCAATGTTCCGTGACTTAACGGTGTATCTTGCTCCTGTGCTTCCGCAACTTGCCGCGAACGCAGGCGAGATGTTCAATTTTAATGCAGGCGATTGGAAAGCACTTACTAAACTGTTGCCCGCAGGCCATGAAATCAAACCGTACAAACATCTGATGACACGAATCGATCCCAAACAAATGGATGCCTTGCTGGAGCCTGCATTAGAGGCTACAAAGGAAGCCAAAGCGTCCGCCAAGGCCGACAGCAAATCCTCTGAGCATGCTGAGGCGGCCAATAGCGAATTTGCATTGGTGCCGCCAGAAACGCCCAAGCCGGTTGTCATTCAGCCGATTAACGAAACAATTTCGATTGATGATTTTGGCCGCATCGATTTGCGCGTTGCTAAAATTCTTGATGCGGAATTAGTGGTGGAAGCCGACAAACTTCTGAAACTGACACTTGATCTGGGCATTGAAACCCGCACCGTATTTGCCGGCATCCGCTCGGCTTACAATCCGAAAGATCTGGTCGGGCGTTTAACCGTCACCGTGGCGAACCTAGCCCCGCGCAAAATGCGCTTCGGCGAATCGCAAGGCATGGTGCTGGCGGCAGGCGATGGCACCGGCATTTATCTGTTGAGCGCTGATTCAGGTGCAGTACCGGGAATGCGCATCAAATAGCCATATCAAACGATATGGCTATTGGCTGAAGTCAAATTACGATGGCTAATGAAAGCGCACCTGCCGTTGTTCGCAAGACCGCTACCGCATTGGCCGGGTCTGCAGCGTCTGCTGGGCACCCATCCACTGCTAAGTCCACAGTTTCGACCACGGCTGCACCCGCCACTGCGCGCGTCATCTTTTCGACTGATCGCGAAACCCTGGAAGGCGAAGTACGTATTGACACCTATCGCGCTTCAGGCCCAGGCGGACAGCATGTCAATAAAACCAATTCCGCAATTCGCATCACCCATGAAGCGTCCGGTGTAGTCGTTATCGCGCAGGATTCTTCATCGCAATTTCGCAACAAAGAGACGGCGTTTGAACGTCTCATTGAAAAATTAAAAAAACGCAATCACGTCCCCAAAAAACGCCTCGCTACCAAGCCCACCCGCGCCTCGAAAGAGCGCCGCATCGAAGGCAAAAAAACCCGCGCCGTCGTGAAATCCAATCGCAGCAAGAAGGTTGTAGATGATTGATGCCCATACGCTTGTCATGCTGCGATGATCACGCTCCAACTCAACATCACCGGCCGCGTGCAGGATGTCGGCTTCCGCGAATCGATGCGGCTTATTGCGCATGCACTGAACGTAGACGGGTGGGTACGCAACCGCGCTGATGGGAGCCTTGAAGCAGTAGTACAAGGCGATGAGGACGCTATAGAGCAATTAGTCGGCTGGTGTCACAACGGCCCACCTGGTGCCAATGTGAAATACGTCAACGCAAATTTATTTGAAACCGATGAAATCTTCATCGCGTTTTCAAGAAGGCCGACTGAAGAGCGGTAGGTAAAAGAATCTTGCCTGACACTCGCAATGCCGCTTACAGAAAAAACATAAATTCCACAGCAGAAGGGCCCCGTGGGAGTCGCAGAGCAATGCAGAAGCGACAGGAGGTTTCCGCGAGGACTGTCTGACATGGGGGCCACGCTGTTTCTATTCATCGCCCACACCATTCGCCCGAGGAGTTCCGCAGCGACTTTATAGAGGTCAGCTTCAGTAGGCTTTTCTGAGCCATTTTTGCTCCAGACCCCGCTCCCAGAACCATTCTAGTAATCTCCACCGCCGCCACCGAACTGCCCACCTGCCTGATACCCATCGCGCCAACTGCGTCCCGCGGGCGGCGGCGGCATCAGACTGCCGGTGTCATATTGCAGATCAACATTCTCTGGCTTGAGCCATTCATAAAGCGACTGCAGTAAATCCTCTGAAATCCGCACGCGCCAAGTTTCGGGAAGCGGCACATCCACGCTCGCGGTGCCATTGTTATAGCGAATCAAGATCGGGCAGCTATGGGGTTGATTGGGTGCTAAATGTGGTGCCAGCTTATTGCGCAGCTTGCTGCTGTCGGCTTGGCCATTCATCGACAGCGTCATCATCTTGGCGTGCTTGCGCGCCTCATCCATGGTGCGGACTTCATCAACGATGACGCGCATGCCGTCGGTGCGCTCGTCGATGCTGACTTTGCCGCGCACAATCAGCGGCTGATCATCGACGAGTGAAGCGCGGCATTTATCGAACACCTCGGTGTAAATTACCGCTTCAATACGTGCACTGCCATCGTCTAACGTGATCACACACATGCGGCCACGCTTGGCACTGATGATGCGCTGACTGTACAAAATGCCGGCCATCATCACATGATCGTTCTTGGGTTGCAGTTCAACCAACAAGGTTTTGGCGAACTGGCGTACTTCTTTTTCGTAAGTAGTGAAGGGATGACCGGAAAGATAAAACCCGAGCGCCAATTTTTCATTGTTCAGGCGTTCACGTTCGCTCCACGGACTGACCTCGACCAGCTCCAACACATCCATACTGCCGCCAGTGGATTCACCAAATAAACTCACCTGCTGCGCATCGCGCGCTGATTTTTCAGCCATCTCAATGGCCTTGGGTAGCGAGGTGATCAAGGTCGCGCGATTAGGCTCCAGTGCATCAAAGGCACCAGCGCGAATCAGCGCTTCCATGGCGCGTCGATTCACGGTGTGGCGATCCACACGCTTGACGAAATCGAGCAAGTCTTTGAATACACCACCTGCATTTCTGGCGGCCACGATATTGTTAATTGCGCTCTGCCCAGTGCCTTTGATGGCACCCAGCCCGTAGCGAACCGTGCAGCCATCAACTGGCTTGAAACGGTAAGTGCTGGAATTAATATCAGGCGCCAGCACGGTGATGCCGTTGGCCTTGGTGTCGTCAAAAACAATCTGCACCTTGTCGGTAAAATCCATCACACCCGACATATTGGCCGCCATAAATTCGGCGGTGTAATGCGCTTTCAGGTAAGCGGTTTGATACGCCAGCAGCGAGTACGCTGCCGAATGAGATTTGTTGAACCCGTAACCGGCAAACTTTTCCATGAAGTCGAAAAGCTCTTTCGCGACCCGTTCTTTTACGCCATTCTTGACTGCGCCTTCGGTAAAAATAGCGCGGTGCTGGGCCATCTCGTCGGCCTTTTTTTTACCCATCGCGCGGCGCAGCAAATCAGCCCCGCCAAGTGAATAGCCGCCGATCACCTGCGCGATCTGCATCACCTGTTCCTGATAAATCATGATGCCGCAGGTGGGCGATAAAATCGGTCGCACCCGCTCATCGAGATAAGTCACCGCTTCGGCACCACTCTTGCGTCGGGTGTAATCCGGGATTAGCTCCATCGGTCCGGGCCGGTATAGCGCGTTTAATGCGGTCAAATCATCCAGCCTGGAGGGTTTAGCTTTCAGCAGTAAATCACGCATGCCGCGACTTTCAAACTGGAAGATCGCGACCGTATTGGCTCTGGCAAAAATCTCGTAGGATTTTTTATCGTCCAACGGGATGACGGTGAGATCCAAGTCTTTATTCGCGTGCCCGTTCGGCTGCATGCCCGGACGCTCGTGGACGAGCTTGACGGCTTCTTCCAGAATGGTCAGGGTGGTCAAACCCAAAAAATCAAATTTCACCAAGCCTACGGCTTCGACATCATCCTTGTCGTACTGACTCACAAATGAATCCGAGCCATCAGCCACATACAGCGGCGTGAAATCGGTCAATGGGCCTGGCGCGATCAACACCCCGCCTGCGTGCATGCCAACGTTGCGGGTAATGCCTTCGAGCTTGAGCGCTAGTTCCATCAGTTGCGCCACTTCATCTTCATTGCGCATGCGCTCTGAAAATTGCGGCTCTGCTGCCATCGCGCCGGCCAAATTGATGCCGAGTTGATTCGGAATCAGCTTAGCTATTTGATCGACATAGTTATAGCCCATGCCGAGTACGCGGCCCACATCACGGATTACCGCTTTCGCGGCCATCGTGCCGAACGTGACGATCTGCGAAACCGATTCATGACCATATTTATTTTTAACGTAATCAATGACGCGATCACGGCCTTCCTGGCAAAAATCGATATCAAAGTCTGGCATCGACACCCGTTCCGGATTCAGGAAGCGCTCGAACAGCAATTGATATTCCAGCGGGTCCAAATCGGTAATGCCGAGCGAATAAGCGACCAGTGACCCTGCGCCTGAGCCGCGACCCGGTCCGACCGGCACCCCATTATTTTTGGCCCAACCAATGAAATCTGCCACGATCAAAAAATAACCAGGGAACCCCATGTGAATAATAGTTTTTACTTCAAACTCAAGGCGCTCAAGATATGGCTGATAGATTTCGCCGCGTTTTACAGCATCAGGGAAACTTTTTTCCAGACGTCTATCCAGGCCCGACTTTGCAGAATCAAACAAATACGCTTCAATGGTCTCGCCATTGGGTGTCGGGAAATTCGGCAGCTTTGATTTGCCGAGCGAAAATTCGAAATGGCAGCGCTTCGCAATTTCGCCCGCGTTTTCGAGTGCTTCGGGAATATCGGCAAACAGCGCCGCCATCTCGGCGCCAGATTTGAAATACTGCACGGGTGTGAAATCACGGGTGCGACGTTTATCACCCAACACCTCGCCACGCGCAATGCACACCCGCGCTTCATGCGCTTTGAAATCATCAGGCGCCATGAACTGAATCGGGTGTGTTGCCACCACCGGCAGATCGCACACACTGGCCAGATTCATGGCGGCCGCATTGTAAGGCTCATCGAAATCGCGCTCAGCGCGTTGCAACTCAATATAAAACGCATCCGGAAAATCATGGGCCCAGCCATTTGCCAACGCCATCGCGCGTTTGGCATCGGCCTGCATCAAGGCATGGCCAATATCGCCAAACGCCGCTCCAGATAAGGCGATCAGGCCATCAGAGGTATTGCGCGTGAGCCAATTTCGATTAAGTTCGGCACGCCCACGCCAGGTATTTTCCCGATAAGCGCGAGTCAACAATTGACATAAATTTAGATAGCCCGCTTCGTTGCGGCACAACAATAACAAGCGTTGCGGCTGGTCGCGATTTTTTTCATTCTCAATAAAAATATCACAACCGATAATCGGCTGTACCCCGCGTCCCCGCGCCATTTGATAAAACTTGACCGCACCGAACACATTGGCAACATCGGTAATCGCCAGCGCAGGCAACTTGTCAGCGCTCGCTTTCGCCACCGCCTCGTCGATACGGACAATCGAATCCGTAATCGAGAATTCGGTATGAAGGCGGAGATGAGCAAAGGGTTGGGTAGTAATCATTGCAAGCGTTCAAAATTCAAATTGAATTTTACCACTCGCTGCGGCACTACAAACTTGATGGAGCCGTATTGGTCGTAAATAAACGGCTTGCAAACCCGCGCTAAATGCCTATCGCCCGGCAATGTGCGGCAATTTCATCTGCCAACCGCAGATGCAAGCCGACTGGTAGGTCATGGCCCATACCGGCAATCACGGACAATCGGGCAGCCGGGATTTCGCGCGACGTCTCAATGCCGCACGCCACCGGCACCAGCGGATCATCTTTGCCATGAATCACCAGCGTGGGGGCGACGATACGGCGCACCGCTTTCGTTCGATCGCCGGTCGCGGCAATCGCCATCAATTGCCGCGCCGCGCCGGGCGGATGGTAGGAACGGCGTACATGACGTTCGCAAAAAAGCTCAAGCGTGATTTCATCTTCCGGAAAGCCGGGGCTACCGATCGCCCGGATGACTTTTTTCATGCGCCGCACGGCACCGGCAATATCGCCGTATTTTGCAGGCGTGGTCAGGATAGCGTTGCGTGCTTTGCGGGTCGGCCCCGGCAGACTGCGACGACCCGTGGTAGACATAATCGAGGTCAGGCTCGCAACTTTATGCGGAAAATTGGCGGCCAAGTTCTGCGCAATCATGCCGCCTAGCGATACCCCCACCACATGCGCGCGCGTAATGCCCAGCGCATCCAGCAGGCCTGCCGCATCGGCTGCCATATCGTTAATGAAATACGGCGCCTTAAGCGGTATGCGCAGCAGATTTTTAACAAACTCCAGTGGAATATTCGGCGTGCCGAGATGATCCAGCTTGGTAGATAAACCTACATCACGATTGTCGAATCGAATCACGCGAAAACCGTGGTCCACTAATTTTTCACAGAACGAATCTGGCCAGGCGATCATTTGCATACCCAAGCCCATCACCAACAGCAACGGAGGGGCATCATCCGCGCCGAGAATTTCATATTCAAGCGTGAGCCCGTTTGATGAGATGGATGGCATGGGCTCTATTCCGGGCGATTCGGATCGCGGTAGAAATATTGCCGCCAGCCACTACGATCAAATTTGCACCATCTCCCTTCAGGTTGCGATAAACGATCAGCCACGGCGTAAAGCGCAATCGGGTTCATGCCCATGCCGACATGGCTGGCAATGACCTCGATATTTTCGGCCGTCTTTGATTCTTTCTGGATCGATAGCGGCCATGAGACCACGCCATCGGTGCGGCTAAAAATCGATGTGGTGGGCACTGGCGGTGCGGCTTTGATATGCGCCAGCATTTGTTTATCCTGCAGCTTATGGCCGCTCACCAATTCATAAAAACGCCATGCATTGGTCGCTTTGGGATCCCCCGCAAACGGGGTGCCGAGCGTGATCACGCTGCGCACATGTTTGGGTAAGGCCTTGGCGAATTCACGCGCATACAAGCCGCCCAAACTCCAGCCGATCAAGCTCACGGTGCGTTTCGAGGCTTCATGAATTTGCATCACGCGTTCCACGCTTTTTTTAAGCACACCATCCCGTGGCCCAAAATTAAACCCCAAATCCCAGCCGTGGGTTTCATAGCCTTGTGATGTCAAAAAACTGCGTAACGGTGCAGTCGAAAAATCGCCCGCGCCCAAACCTGGGAACACAATCACCGAGTGACCATCGCCAGGCGGTGCTGTTTTTAATAACGGCCACGTGGCCAAAGTAGCGCCAAGCTCCCAAGGGGCACGACCCTCCAGCGCGATGAGAAATGCACCCGGTGCGCGTAATGGCTCAGTCATGTTTTCGATACCAAAAAACGGGCCGTTTTTAACATCGTCTTGTTGGCTTGATGATGCGGTTTGCTTGGCACGGAATTTTTCCAGAAAATCGAAAGGCGATGGTGCGTCATGGGGGTTTTTCATGCAAGTATGTAATTAAAAATACAAATCTGAATTAAGTTTTTTTACGTTTTTGCTTAACTATGGCAGATAAAGGGGCTCTCTTTTTTACTAAGGTTTTGGGAAGTGCTTTTTTGACAACCGGCTTTTTAATCACGGATTTTTTCTTGATCAATTTAGGCGGCTTGATTAGCTTTGGCGGCGGCACGACTGCGGTTTTTTTCGTCTCCATGGCCTTCTTCGCAGGCGCGTCAGCCGTGCTCTTCAAATCGCCCATCATCAACGCAACCAGTTCGCGATGACCTGCATATAAATGCTTCACAAACTCGCCCAGCCGTGGCACCTCGTCTTTGGCAGCGATCAAGCCATAGTCGAGCGAGCCGTCATAAGAATGAATGGTCAGGTTCAGCGCCATACCGTGGGTCACGATGGAGACGGGGAAATTTTGCATCATGCGCGCACCGGCCATGTATAGCGGAATCGGCGGGCCGGGCACATTCGAGATCAGGATATTGGCCACAACCGGAATGCGATTCGACGCGACCGCCGTTTTATATAGTGGTGTGATCACACTCATCAGCCATGGAATACCTAGCGAAGGCAAATCAGTGGCGGCCGTCGCCATCGCACCTTTCAGACTACCGGTGAGTGATTTAGCGGCGACGCTCGCATCACGGATGGCAAGCAAGCGCTTCATCGGGTCGGCAATATGGGTTGCCATATTGATGAGCATCATCGTGACCTGATTATTCGAGGTGGTGTCACCGGCAGCGCGCAAACTGGCGGGCACCGCACCGACCATTGCTTTGGCCAATATCGATTTATCTTTGGCGAAATAACCGCGCAACGCGCTGGCCACTGTCGCCAGCACGACATCATTCAAGGTAATGCCGAAGTGTTTGCCAATGGCCTTCGCTTCGGGGAGCGGGATGCGCGCGGTGGTGAAGCTGCGCCGGGCCCCAATGGCCACGTTCAGCGGCGTACGCGGGCCCAGCTTGATTCCGGCAGGCAATAATTTTTTAGCGGCTTGCAGGGGGGTATCGCCCGCTTTCAGGCTGCCCAGATTTCCCACTAGCGCCATTATGTTGGCCATGCCGCTGAGCTGTTCGCTGGGCGCGCCCAAGGTTTTTGCTTCACTGCTCGACAATACCGCGCCCGCGATTGACTTCATCGCGCCGGAACCCGCGCTCATGCCAACATTCAAGCCTGCCTTCAAAATTTTCCCGTACTGCGCGGCGCTATGACGAATCGCTGAGGTCAGCATGCTGGTCGCGGAAAGCGGTACAGCACGTTTGCTGGTTGATTTTTCAGTCACCGCACGCGCGGGCGGATGGGGTTCGACATCAAGCAAGGCCTGCGAAAGTGCGACCCCGGCCTGGCCATCCATGCCGGCATGATGAAGGCGGGAGGTGAGTGCGACTTCGCCGCTTTGCAGCCCTTCAATGACACTAAATTGCCAAAGCGGACGATCACGATCCAGCATCGGCTCATGCAATTTTGCAACGGCGGCTTCAAGCTGCGCCTGAGTGCCCGGCTTGGGCAATGTGTGTGCACGAATATGCCAATCCAGATCAATATGGTGATCCTCAATCCAGATCGGATTCGCCAGCGACAGCGGCATGAACGCGAGCTTGCGCGTCAAAAGTGGTGCCAGATGCATGCGCGATTCTATGTGCCGCCGCAGATTGGGATAGAAACTGCCTCGATGCCCTTTCGGCTTCTGGAATAACACCAGACTGCCGACGTGCATCGGCGTTTCGGGGGTTTCAAGATATAAAAACAAGGCATCAAGCGCGCTTAACTGTTGCACCAGTTTCTCCTCGATACCGCATATTGGGATTGTAATTAATAGCTCGCGACACAGCTATTTTGGCACGGTTTCATTGCTATTTTTGTTTTGCTTATTTCTGTCTGCGCAGCGCAAAAAATGCCTTCAGCAACGCGCCCGATTCCGCAGCCAGCACCCCGCCGACAAACGCGGCATGATGATTCAAACGGCTCTCGTTGGGTAGATTCATCACGCTGCCGCACACCCCCGTCTTCGGCTCCATCGCGCCAAACACCACCCGCGCCACCCGCGCATGCAGCAGCGCGCCGACACACATCATGCATGGCTCCAGCGTCACGTAAAGCACGCAATCTAGTAATCGATAATTTTCAATATTTTTCGCCGCATCGCGCAGCGCCACCATTTCAGCGTGAGTGGTGGGATCGTGTGAAGTAATCGGCTGATTAAATCCACGCCCGATAACAATCCCGTCTTTCACCACGACCGAGCCGACCGGCACTTCGCCCAGATCCCAGGCAAGTTGAGCCTGCACCAGCGCCTCCTGCATGAAGGCTTCATCGATCACCGACTGTCTTGCATCCTCTGTCGTTTCGTCGGGGAGCCGGGACAGCGGACTACGCGTATTACGCATCATCGCCGTCGCGCCCAAAACATTTGAGCAAACTCCAGAAAGGGAGAGGCTTTCGAAGCAAAAACGCTTCGAAATACCTGTCAATGCTAGAGTTTTGCTGATAATTCATGGTAATGACATATGCTGATTGATGTGCCGGTTAATCTGCGTAGCTGGTTTTTGTAGCGAGCCTGCAATTTAATCTAATTTTATTTATGAAGCTGCAGCCTGCCCGCCTGCAAAAATAATCTACTCAGCAATATACGCGTCTACTTCAATTTCAACGAGGTGATCAACATCGATCAGGCGCGAAACCTCCACCATCGTCGCTGCCGGACGCACCTCGCCAAAAAATTCGCCATGTACTAGACCCACCATTTCCCAATCGGTCATTCGGGTCACGAACATTCGGGTGCGCACAACATGCTTCAGCGACGCACCCGCTTCTGCCAGCACACGCTCCATTTTTTGCAGAATGTATCGGGTTTGTTCAGCTGCATTATTTTTGCCCACCACTTGCCCATGCTCATCCGTGGCGGTGGTGCCCGCTACCCAAATGTGATTATCGATACGTACCGCGCGGGAGTAGCCGATGGTGGACTCCCAGGTGGTGCCGGAGGATATGTTTTTGCGATTAGTCATTCCCACTAGATGTAAACAAGACAGACAATATCAATGAAATCATTACCTCGGAACAGCCTATACGATTTGATGCCATAAAAAATACCATGTTCATTAGGTAGTAAGAATTCGCAACCAACATACGGCCGCATCGAATGCGGTCAACCACTCGATCCTCAGCGCCCATTCACCTCGCTCAATCACGGACCATTGGCCACTGGCGCGCAGTGTGAACCAAGGCCAGCATCCACACGGCTTCGCCGCTGATTTCATACACCAGGCGATAGCTTTCATGCGGCACCAGCTCGCGAGTTCCTTGAATCTTTCCCGGTCGCCCCAGCTTCGGGTGATCGGCAAGTCTAGCGGCCGCATCGCTAAAAAGCTCATCCATGCGAGCAGCCGCTCGCGGATTGTCGGCCGCAGCGTAATCCCAAATATCAGCGCGATCCTGCAGCGCTTCAGGCGTCCAAATGACCCTCACGCCTGGTTCGCCACGGCAATACGCCGAGCAGCGAACGTGGCTTCAACCTCATCATTGGAGTGACCGACACCGGAGCGCATCGAGGCTCGACCGGCATCAACCTTGTGTCCCAGGAACTCATCATATTCCCTAGTCTCCCGCTGACGCTGGACGAACTCACGCATCAGTTCGCGCAGGACCTGCGAAGCCGGCCGGTGCGCAGCTTCCGCTTCGGCCATGAAATCGGCGCGCAACTCCGGCTCTAGCTTCAACGTGAAAACGGCTTCTTTGGACATGGTGCAGCCCTCTTAAAATGTATGAACTAAGTATATACGTTTTCATCACTAACAGCAACTCGCAGGGCAAATGATGGCTGCCCACCAGGCCATGAAGAGGCCATATTTCTTGAATTTTGAGCAAATTATTTGATTCCTTGTCTTCCTCTCTCGTTGTGACATAAAATATGATCTAAATTTTGCTCACCATGGAATGCAGCCAAAACCATGAAATTCTCATCTGACGAACTCATGCCCTTCTTCGAGGTGCGTACTGGAATGTCAAAGCATTTGGACGATGTCCAGGCAGGAAAAGAGATCGTCATCACGCGACACGGTAAACCCGCTGGCGCATTGGTTTCCGCAGCACAGTTGTACCGCTACCGTGAGCAAGATCGCGTTATGGGCGAATTGCTGAGCTTGCTGAAGTCAGCTTCGTCACAGCCGAAGTTGACCGCGGTGCAAATCGCGCTGATGCAAGAAGCTGAACAACTTTTGCTCAAGCCCGTGGAGCGAACATGAGCAACAGCAGCCAACCCAATCCATACGAGTTCAGCGAAGCCGATACCTGTCGTGAATATGTGACGCCAGCTATTCAAGCCGCTGGTTGGGGTGATAGCCCTTTTGAGATCGCAGAACAGCGTAGTTTCACCGACGGGCGCATTGTGCTTACTGGCCGCACCGCCAAACGGCGTGAAGGCAAACGTGCCGATTACCTGCTCCGCTATCGTCGCGACCTAACATTGGCGGTCGTCGAAGCCAAACCGTACAAAGCGCCAGCAGGCGACGGTTTGCAGCAAGCCAAAGACTATGCCGAAATCCTCGGACTCAAGTTTGCCTATGCCACCAATGGCCGCGAG
>JANYDB010000003.1 GCA_025359985.1 Burkholderiales bacterium
TACCGAAATGGTGATGCCTGGCGACAACGTCAAGATCGTGGTGCAATTGATCGCCCCGATTGCGATGGAAGACGGCCTGCGCTTCGCGATTCGCGAAGGTGGCAGGACGGTTGGTGCAGGTGTGGTATCGAAGATTTTGAAGTAAAGATTCGTCGTTTGGTTGAAGTTTAAAAGTAGTAGAGAGGCTGTTTAGCGCCGTAGCGAGCGGCTTGAGTTGGCATCACGACACACAGCTGTATGTTTTATACAGCAAGCATCGCAGATGACAAATCAGGTCGCGCATTAGGCGATAAATAGCCCCGAATAGGCCAGTAGCTCAATTGGCAGAGAACGGTTAAAAGGATTAATAATGGCAACTGCACAACCCTCCAAACAAAAAATTCGCATTCGTCTAAAGGCATTTGACTATCGCCTGATCGACCAATCTGCGCTGGAAATCGTTGAAACCGCGAAACGTACAGGCGCGGTTGTTAAAGGCCCCGTGCCATTGCCAACCAAAATCGAGCGTTTCGATGTGTTACGTTCCCCGCACGTTAACAAAACATCGCGCGATCAGTTTGAAATCCGCACCCACTTGCGTTTAATGGATATTATTGATCCCACTGACAAAACGGTAGATGCGCTGATGAAACTTGATTTACCTGCTGGTGTAGACGTAGAAATTAAGTTGTAACAAGCAACGCTTTAAAAGTAGTTGAGTTTTTTGAAGCGCGCCGTTATAATCGCGCCTCGCTATTAAGTAGCAAAAATTTTTGCAAACAGCGCACAAGACGCTAGTGCATATTAATTATGTAATACGAAACATGATCAAACCTGCTAGCCAATTGTAGCTAGCACCTTGCAAGTGCCGGTTTTTAATTTAGGCATCTCACAAGGCAAACTAGAAAGGATTCAAGATGAGTCTTGGTCTCGTCGGTCGGAAGATCGGCATGACCCGTATTTTTGCGGAAGATGGTACTGCCATCCCTGTAACTGTACTGGACGTGTCGGACAACCGCATTACCCAAATAAAGACCCCTGCAATTGATGGCTACTCAGCTGTCCAGGTTGCCTATGGCATCAGACGCGCAACGCGCGTGACTAAGGCCCTAGCCGGTCACTTCGCAAAAGCTGGCGTTGAAGCTGGGTCAGTTATTAATGAATTTACAGCAACGCCAGAAAAACTGGCTGACTTAAAGGTTGGCGAGAAGCTTTCGGTTGAAATGTTTGCTGCCGGTCAGTTAGTTGATGTGACGGGCACCACTAAAGGCAAAGGTTTTTCAGGCGTTATTAAGCGGCACCATTTTTCATCTAATCGTGCTTCTCACGGCAACTCAAAATCACATAATGTGCCAGGCTCGATCGGTATGGCGCAGGATCCTGGCCGAGTGTTTCCAGGTAAGCGCATGGCCGGTCATCTAGGTGATGTTACGCGTACGCAGCAGTTGCTTGAAGTTGCACGTATTGATGTTGCTCGCCAGCTGGTTTTGGTAAAGGGTTCAGTGCCCGGTGCTACAAATGGCATTGTCGTGCTGCATCCAGCGTCCAAAGCGCCTCTTAAGAAAGGGGCTAAGTAATGGAGCTCAAACTTATTAATGCTGCCGGCGCAGCAGCAGGTACTGTTGATGCATCGGCCGATTTGTTTGGTCGTGAATACAACGAGGCTTTAGTGCATCAGGTAGTCACAGCGTATCAAGCAAATGCTCGCTCAGGCAATCGTGCCCAAAAGGGCCGTAGTGATGTCCAAAAGTCTACCAAGAAGCCGTGGCGTCAAAAAGGTACAGGACGTGCTCGTGCCGGTATGGCCTCATCGCCGTTGTGGCGTGGCGGCGGCAAAATTTTCCCGAATTCACCCGACGAGAATTTTTCGCAAAAAGTGAATAAGAAAATGTATCGCGCCGGCATGGCGGCAATTCTTTCGCAACTTGTGCGTGAAGATCGTTTGACCATTATTGATAGCATGACGCTTGAAGCCCCAAAAACAAAACTGCTGGCAATAAAATTGAAAGCATTGGGTCTTGAAAATGTGTTGATCATCACTGACAGCCTTGATGAAAACCTGCTTTTGTCGTCACGTAATTTACCGCACGTGCTGGTGCTCGAAGCTAGGCATGCTGATCCGGTTAACTTGGTGCGCTTTCCTAAAGTCATTGTGACTAAGGCTGCGCTCAAACAATTCGAAGAGGTGCTGGCATGAACGCTGAACGCCTATTGACTGTGGTATTGCGCCCAGTTATCTCCGAAAAAGCCACCATGGTGGCTGATAAGCAAAAGCAGGTTGTGTTTGAGGTGCTGCGTGACGCTACTAAAGCTGAAATTAAAGCGGCAGTGGAGCTTTTGTTCAAAGACCAGAAAATTGAAGTCGCCAGTGTCAATATCGTTAATCAAAAAGGCAAGGCAAAGCGCCACGGGCGTTTTGAAGGTCGTCGCAATCATGTCAAGAAGGCATATGTTTGCCTGAAGGGCGAGGGCGATATCAACTTTGCTGAAGGAGCTGCATAATGGCACTCGTCAAAACAAAACCGACTTCGCCTGGTCGTCGCAGCATGATCAAGGTTGTCAATGCGGACTTGCATAAAGGTGCGCCGATTGCTTCTTTGGTCGAGCCGCAAAGTAAAAACGCAGGTCGTAACCATCATGGTCATATCACCACGCGTCACCAAGGTGGCGGCCATAAGCAACATTATCGTTTGATCGATTTTAAACGTAATGATAAAGATGGCATCCCGGCTAAAGTTGAGCGTCTGGAATATGATCCAAACCGTAGCGCTAACATCGCACTGCTTTGTTATGCGGACGGCGAGCGTCGCTACATCATTGCACCCAAAGGTATTGCTGCCGATATGCAAGTAATCTCTGGAGCTGAAGCGCCAATAAAAGTAGGCAATACTTTGCCGCTGCGCAATATTCCAGTTGGTTCCACGATCCACTGTATTGAATTGCAGCCTGGTAAAGGTGCGCAGTTGGCTCGTTCTGCAGGAGCCTCAGTCCAGTTGTTAGCGCGTGAAGGTATTTACGCGCAATTGCGGATGCGCTCTGGGGAGATTCGCAAAGTGCATGTCGATTGTCGCGCCACCTTGGGTGAAGTTGGCAATGGCGAGCACAGTCTGCGCGTCATCGGGAAGGCCGGTGCCAATCGCTGGCGCGGATGGCGTCCGACAGTTCGCGGCATCTGCATGAACCCGGTTGATCACCCGCATGGCGGTCGTTCCAATGGTGGTGGACACCCACGTTCACCATGGGGGCAGCCTGCTAAGGGTCTCAAAACTCGTACAAACAAACGCACACAGAACATGATTGTTCGTGATCGTCGTAAAGCATAACGGCGCCTGAGAGGACTATCAAAATGACACGTTCAGTAAAAAAAGGCCCGTTTGTTGACGGCCACCTAATGAAAAAGGTGGAAGCGGCTATCGCGATTAAAGATCGTAAACCAATTAAAACCTGGTCACGCCGCTCCACTATCCTGCCCGATTTTGTTGGTTTAACTATTGCTGTGCATAACGGAAAGCAGCACATTCCCGTGTATGTTAGTGAAAATATGGTTGGCCACAAATTGGGTGAGTTTGCGCTCACCCGCACCTTCAAAGGCCATCCGGCTGATAAGAAGGCTGCGGCGGCTTCTAAGAAATAAGGAGCGACGACATGCAAGTTTCAGCTAATTTATTCGGCGTTCGCCTTTCAGCCCAAAAAGGTCGCTTGGTTGCAGACCTGATTCGCGGCAAGAAGGTTGACCACGCATTAAATATTCTCCAGTTCACCCCTAAAAAAGGTGCCACCATCATCAAGAAGGTGCTGGAATCCGCCATCGCTAATGCCGAGCACAACAACGGCGCCGACATCGACGAGCTTAAGGTCGCTAAGATCATGGTCGAAAAAGGTCCTGTGTTGAAGCGCTTTACTGCGCGCGCTAAAGGTCGCGGTAACCGCATCATCAAACCGACTTGCCACGTCTTTTTGACGGTTGGCGACGGTAAGCAATAAGGAGCGACGATGGGTCAGAAAATATCTCCAACCGGCTTTCGCCTCGCGGTTCATAAGAACTTCGCGTCAAAGTGGTACGCCAATAGCAAAAACTTTCCAATTATGTTGCTGGAAGACATTAAAGTCCGCACATATCTAAAAAAGAAGCTCGCTGGCGCTAGCGTCGGCAAGATCGTCATCGAGCGGCCTACTAAGAATGCAAAAATCACTATTTATTCATCGCGCCCTGGCGTTGTGATCGGCAAGAAAGGCGAAGATATCGAAAACTTGCGCGTTGAGCTCACCAAGCTGATGGGTGTGCCAGTACACGTAAATATCGAAGAAATTCGCAAGCCGGAAACAGATGCGCAATTGATCGCTGACGGGATTACTGCGCAGCTTGAAAAGCGCGTTATGTTCCGCCGTGCGATGAAGCGTGCAATGCAAAATGCCATGCGTTTAGGCGCACAGGGTATCAAGATCACCTCTTCAGGCCGCTTGAATGGTATCGAAATCGCACGTACCGAATGGTATCGCGAAGGCCGGGTGCCGTTGCATACACTCCGCGCAGACATCGACTTTGGTTTTTCCGAAGCTCGCACCACTTATGGTGTTATTGGTGTAAAAGTCCTCGTTTTCAAAGGTGAAGTGCTGGGTAAGGGCGAGCAGCCTGTAGCCGCGCCAGAGCCACAAGCTGAGCCGCGTAAACCACGCCGTCCATCAGCAGGAGCAAAAAATGCTGCAACCAGCTAGAAGAAAATATCGTAAAGAGCAAAAGGGCCGCAACAAAGGCATCGCCACTACAGGCGCCACTGTTGCATTTGGTGAATTTGGATTGAAGGCTGTGGGCCGCGGTCGTCTGACTGCCCGCCAGATCGAAGCCGCACGTCGTGCAATGACGCGTCATATCAAGCGCGGCGGACGCATCTGGATTCGTATTTTTCCAGACAAGCCGATCTCCAAAAAACCAGCCGAGGTTCGCATGGGTAACGGTAAAGGTTCCCCGGAATACTTTGTTGCTGAAATCCAACCAGGCAAAGTCTTGTACGAAATGGACGGCGTTGATGAAGCGCTGGCGCGCGAGGCATTTACGCTCGCAGCAGCCAAGTTGCCTATTCGCTGCACATTTGTTCATCGCATGCTTGGCGCTTAATTCGAGGGATTGATTATGAATACCAAAGAAATGCGGGCGAAATCCCCGGAAGAGTTAAATAAAGAGCTGCTTAATTTGCGCAAAACGCAGTTTTCGTTACGCATGCAGGTAGCAACACAACAGCTCACTAACACGACGCAAATGTCGCGCGTGAAGCGCGAAGTTGCGCAAATTAAAACAATTTTGACTGAGAAAGCGAGCGCCGTTAAATGAACCAGGTCGCCAATCAAGCAACTAATAAAACGAAACGTACGCTAACCGGCGTGATCACAAGCGACAAAATGGACAAGACGGTTACTGTATTGGTTGAGAGACGAGTGATGCACCCCGTGTTGGGTAAAGTAGTGCGTCGCTCCAAGAAATATCATGCGCACAGTGAAAACAATGAATTCAAAACAGGTGACACTGTGATGATCGAGGAAACGCGTCCTGTTTCCAAAACCAAAGCATGGGCAGTCACCAAATTGCTTGAGAAAGCGCGTCTTGAGTAATTGTTGAATCGCGCCGTGTATCATCATTAAGTGCAGTTTTAATTAAATAAAAGACCCGCTGAGTGCGGGTTTTCTATTTTTTATTGCTTAGTTCCAACTTCATAATATTTTTAATATGAAAAAGTATTTACGAGATAAATATTTTAACTAGTGTTCGCTTTGTGCACAGTAAGTTGACACGCACGACAGTGCCGGTCATGGCAAAATTGAATTTCCTTTAACCAACGAGAGTTTCTCATGTCCGCTAATAAATTATTTGACCTGTCAGGGCGCGTTGCTCTGATCACAGGTGGTTCTCGCGGGCTTGGCTTGCAAATTGCTCATGGTTACGGCGCCATGGGCGCGAAGCTGGCACTCACCGCGCGCAAAACGGCTGAACTGGTGGCGGCGAAAGCCGAACTTATGGCGGCTGGCTATGAGGTATTTGTTTTTGCGAGCGATTTGTCGAAGCCGGAAACAATCGTGCCTATGGTCGATGCCGTCATCGCGCATTTTGGGAAGATTGATATTTTGATGAACAACGCGGGAGCCTCATGGGGCGCGCCGGCAGAGCAGTATCCGCTTGAAGCCTGGAATAAAATCATCTCGACTAATCTGACGGGATCCTGGTTGGTGGCGCAGGCCGTAGGCGCAAAAAGCATGATCCCGAATAAATGCGGCAGCATTATTAGTGTGGCTTCTGTTGCCGGCCTGCGCGGGCAAATGGGCGCGATGCAGACGATTGCTTACAACACCAGCAAAGGTGGGCTCGTCAATTTCACGCGGGCGTTGGCGGCTGAATGGGCGAAGTACAACATTCGTGTGAACGCGCTGGCCCCGGGATTTTTCCCGTCAAAAATGAGTGAGGGTGTGTTGAAGATGATTGATAAACAAATCATCAGCATGACGCCACTCGGACGTTTAGGTGGTGATGAAGATCTGATGGGCCCGGCAATTTTTTTGGCATCTGATGCGGCGAGTTACGTGACGGGGCAAATACTTTCTGTTGATGGCGGGATGACGGCCGTTTGATTTTTACCATTAAATTTTGCCACTCACCTCGTTCAGGCGTCGATTGAGGTAAGTGATTTCAGCGGTATGCAGCAAATGATATTCAGACACCACACCGCGTGCCTCAATGCGGCGTGACTTTTTTTATGCGGGCACTCATCGCAAATGCTATAACGGCATTAAGGTTTACCACGGGTGTGGGCGTATGTCGCATCAATGCGCTGTATAAAAATGAAATTTGCATCCAGTCAATTTCTTTTGGTTAACGTGCGTTCATGTGCGTCCGCAATTGCGGCTTGAATTTTGTACGGCCAGCCTAGCGTAACAGCAGCGTACGATCAATTGGCGCGACAGCCGCAGTTATTGATGTTCGATTCCAAAACGAGCAATCTTGTTCTCCCAGCGGAATCAGCGCGACGTTGGGCTCCGTACTGGGATTGCGCCTTGCATTAAGCAAGTGCATCAGTGTAAGTAAACCTATTGCTTCGGCTTGGTTCGGCACGCGTTCAACCATCAGTGGCCCAATCAAATTGCCTTGGTGCAAATCTTACATCGAATCAGTGCATCATTTTTGGTGACGGAATAACCCTCATTGAACACCAAATAAGTAACGACATGGGTAACACCAACTCGCTTAGGAAACGCATCCGCTGGGTGATTTTCATATGGGCTTTTTGCCTTAGCAATTTTTTTGGCGTGAACAATTTTGCCTCTCACAGCGGAGGCTAGCACCATGTGTGTGCAATAGCTTTCATGCGGCGTAGGTGGCCTAACTTCGATTGAGCCGTTAGCTGCGCTGGGAATCTTTGTGGCCCACGTTGGCGCTTCGTCCAGGCTTGGCGTACCGGTTAAATAGTAGCCGCCGAGCGGTTCCTTGGTTTCAGCAAACGGGCCATCCGTAGCCAGCATTTTTCGGTTACGTAAACGACTTATCGCCGTTCGAGGCTACAGGATGCAATTCCGTTCCGCCATGCATGACGCCAGGGTCGCCCGTTTCTTTGCCACGACCGTAAAGCGAGCGTACATTTTTCTTAATCCGTTTTTGAACATGTTTATCCAGCTACTTTCCGCATCGTAAATCAAAAGCATGTATCGAATGAATTTCTACTTGTGTTCGATATAAAGCTGCCAAGAGTGGCGGGTTACAACGAACGACATGCCTGATCTCGACATTGAACCTGAATAATAGCCTGTGCAAATTAAAAGAAAGGAGGGCGCAGAGAAAAATCTAAGAAAGGACTTGCATGGATTTGCTCGTTAGTATTATAATTGCAGACTTTGCTGCTCCAGCCGTGGCTTCGTAGGCTGAGAGTCTGTTTAATATTTGTACTAGTGAAGTTAGACTTTAGCTTCTGCAAAATGCAAATAAGTCCAAGCGTCGGCCGAAGCCGGTTTCATAAGCGCAAAGACAAGCGTTGTTTTCTAACCTGTTAGTTATTTCATCATGAAATAACTGGCTGAAACGGTTCCAAAACTGGCTGCAAGATTTCTCGGAAATCGGGAATCAAGCGGGTAAGTTGGAGAGATAAATAAAATGATCCAAATGCAGTCGATACTAGACGTGGCCGACAATACCGGTGCACGATCAGTAATGTGTATAAAAGTCCTTGGCGGCTCTAAGCGTCGTTACGCGGGCATTGGTGACGTGATTAAAGTCAGCATTAAATCCGCCCAGCCGCGTGGTCGCGTCAAAAAAGGCGAGGTCTATAACGCTGTTGTAGTACGTACTGCCAAAGGTGTGCGCCGTAACGACGGTTCGCTTATCAAGTTCGACGGCAACGCTGCCGTGCTCTTGAATGCAAAATTGGAGCCTATTGGCACCCGTATCTTCGGGCCAGTTACGCGTGAATTGCGTAATGAGCGTTTTATGAAGATCGTGTCGCTGGCTCCAGAAGTGTTGTAAAGGGCTAATGATATGAACAAAATTCGTAAGGGCGACCAAGTGGTCGTCATCACCGGCAAAGATACGGGTAAGCGCGGCACTGTGTTGCGTATGATCCCTGATCAAGATCGCTTGCTGGTTGAGGGTATCAATCGCGTTAAGAAGCATACGAAGCCAAATCCAATGAAGGGTTTGACGGGTGGCATTATTGAAAAAGAAATGTCGATTCATGTTTCTAACATTGCAATTTTTAATCCGGTTACCAGCAAAGCTGACCGGGTAGGCTTCAAGACGTTGGAGGACTCACGCAAAGTGCGCGTGTTTCGCTCTAACGGCGAAGTCGTTGACGCATAGGGGGTAGACGATGGTTCGCCTACATGCAGTATATAAAGAGACGATTGTGCCAAAGCTCATGAAAGAGTTTGGTTACAAGTCGGTTATGGAAGTGCCATCCATTAGCAAAATCACCCTCAACATGGGTGTCGGTGAGGCAGTTGCTGATAAAAAAATTATGGATCATGCGGTCGGCGACATGCAGAAAATTGCCGGGCAAAAGCCGGTTGTGACTTTGTCAAAGAAATCAATCGCTGGTTTCAAGATTCGGGATGATTATCCGATTGGTTGCATGGTTACATTGCGCGCCAATAAAATGTACGAATTTTTGGATCGTCTGGTGACAGTGTCACTGCCGCGCGTTCGAGATTTCCGCGGAATTTCGGCTCGATCTTTTGATGGCCGTGGAAACTACAACATGGGCATAAAAGAGCAAATCATTTTTCCGGAAATTGAATACGACAAAATTGATGCCATTCGCGGCATGAACATTTCTATTACTACCACCGCGAAAACGGATGCAGAAGCTAAAGCGCTTCTCGCCGCATTCAAGTTCCCCTTTAGAGGTTAAGCGCATGGCTAAGCTATCAGTTATTAATCGCCAACAAAAGCGCGAAGTCATGGTCAAGCAATTCGCGGCAAAACGCGCTGCGCTAAAAGAAACTATCAATGACCAGTCGATTTCTGAAGAAGATCGTTATCAGGCGCGTTTGAAGTTGCAGGCATTGCCTCGCAACTCCAGCCCCACGCGTTTGCGTAACCGCTGTGCCATTACGGGTCGTCCGCGTGGTACTTATAGCAAGTTTGGCCTCGGGCGCAGCAAGCTGCGTGAAATAGCAATGCGTGGCGAAGTGCCAGGCATGGTTAAAGCCAGCTGGTAACGGCAGAGCGACGGAGAAAAAATTATGAGTATGAGTGATCCGATCGCCGACATGTTGACTCGCATCCGTAATGCGCAACAGTCGGAGAAAATTGATGTAACGATGCCCTCTTCCAAAGTGAAGACGGCAATCGCCAAGGTATTAAAAGATGAGGGTTACATTGAAGACTTCGCCATCCGCGCAATTGACGGCAAGGCTGAGCTCAACGTGAGCTTGAAATATTATGCGGGCAAACCGGTTATTGAGAAGATCGAGCGTATTTCGCGCCCAGGGCTTCGTGTATATCGTGGCCGTGAAGATATCAAACCCGTCATGAATGGATTGGGTGTAGCGATTGTATCTACTTCACAAGGTGTAATGACAGACCGCAAAGCACGCGCGACCGGTATCGGTGGCGAAGTGTTGTGCATCGTGGTTTAAGGGGTCGAAGCTATGTCACGTATCGGTAAACAACCCATAACAGTTCCAGCTAAAGTTGAAATTACGCTCAGTGCAGAAAAAATTGTAGTCAAAGGTCCTTTGGGAACACTGACTCAGGCAGTTTCCAAAGATGTGATCATCAAGCAGGATGGTGCAACCCTCACATTAGAAGCGGCCAATGATTCGCAGCATGCTAATGCGATGTCTGGAACCATGCGTGCGCTCTTGGCAAATATGGTTCATGGTGTCGATAAGGGCTTTGAGCGTAAGTTAAATTTGGTAGGTGTTGGTTATAAAGCCCAGGCGCAAGGTGCAAAACTCAACTTGGCTCTTGGTTACTCGCATCCAGTAGTTCACGATATGCCCGAAGGCGTGAAGTGCGAGACCCCAACGGCGACCGAGATTTTATTGAAGGGCGTTGACAAGCAAAAGGTTGGGCAAGTTGCTGCCATTGTTCGTGGCTATCGTCCACCTGAGCCATATAAAGGCAAGGGCGTTCGTTATTCGGACGAGGTCATCGTTCTTAAAGAAACGAAGAAGAAGTAAGCGAGACTACTATGATTGATAAAAATATCTCCCGTCTGCGTCGTGCCGCTAAAACGCGCGCTACGATTGCACGTTTGAAGGCTGTGCGCTTAACCGTGCACCGCACAAATTCACATATTTACGCGCAAGTCATTGATGCTTCGGGATCAAAGGTTTTGGCTGCGGCTTCAACCGCAGAAAAAACCGTGCGCGGCGAATTAAAGAATGGTAGCAGTAAAAATGCGGCAATTGCAGTGGGCAAATACATCGCCGAACGTGCAAAAGCTGCTGGTGTAACCGCTGTCGCGTTTGATCGCGCTGGTTTTGCCTATCACGGTCGCGTAAAGGCTTTAGCCGACGCAGCCCGTGAAGGCGGCCTCACGTTCTAATCAAGGATCCAATAATGGCAAAGATCGAACGTAATCAAGAAGACAAAGGCGACGGCCTTCGCGAGAAAATGATCTCGGTAAATCGCGTCACCAAAGTGGTGAAGGGTGGTCGTATCCTGGCATTTGCTGCGCTTACCGTAGTGGGTGATGGCGATGGTTCCATTGGTATGGGTAAAGGTAAATCAAAAGAGGTGCCGGTTGCCGTTCAAAAAGCAATGGAGCAGGCTCGTCGCAAGCTAATTAAGGTATCGCTTAAGAACGGTACTTTGCATCACACCGTTGTTGGTAAACACGGCGGTACCAAAGTGTTTATGCAGCCTGCTGCCGATGGTGCTGGTATTAAAGCTGGCGGCGCAATGCGCGCTGTATTTGAAGTTATGGGTATTACCAATATTTCAGCTAAATGCCACGGCTCTACCAATCCGTATAACGTAGTGCGTGCAACGCTCCACGCGCTTTCGCAGATTAGCCGTCCGTCCGAAATTGCCGCCAAGCGCGGTAAGACGGTCGAAGAAATATTTAGCTAAGGAGACTTGAAATGACACAAAAAACTGTCTCGGTTACTCAAATCAAAAGCACAATTGGTCGCTTGGAAGCCCATAAAGCGTGTGTGCGCGGCTTGGGTTTAAAGCGTATTAACCACACTGTCACTGTCATTGATACGCCATCAAATCGCGGCATGATCAATAAGGTGAGCTATCTCCTCCGCGTTGAAGCCTGATTGCTTCATAACGGTGTAGTCATAAGATAGAAAAAGGTATAAGAAAATGGAATTAAATACGATTAAGCCTGCTGAAGGCTCCAAAAAGAATCGCCGCCGCGTTGGACGTGGCATTGGTTCCGGTTTGGGCAAGACGGCAGGTCGCGGTCATAAGGGACAGAAATCACGTTCCGGTGGTTTTCATAAAGTCGGGTTCGAAGGCGGTCAAATGCCTTTGCAGCGTCGTTTACCCAAGCGTGGTTTTATTTCACTTACGCGTAATGATACGGCGCAGGTGCGTTTGTCCGAAATCAACAAGCTGCCGTTAGATACGATTGATTTGATGGCTTTGAAGCAGGCTGGTGTCGTTCCTGGATTTTCGCTCGCCGCCAAAGTAATGTTGTCTGGCGAAATCAGCAGAAAAGTTAACTTGGTCGGAATTTTGGTCACCAAGGGTGCAAAAACAGCAATTGAAGCTGCTGGCGGCTCTGTAGAAGAGGTTGTGAAGGCCGTTGCGCCGCGCAAACTCCCCAAAAAATAGTAGATAGGAGCTGAGTTGTCATCAAACCCTTTAGCAGCAGTTGGCAAAATGAGTGATCTGAAGCGCCGTTTGGTGTTTCTGGTGTTGGCTCTGATTGTCTTCCGCATCGGAACCCATGTTCCTGTTCCGGGTATTGATCCAGCCGAGCTCACGAGATTGTTTCAGCAGCAGCAGGGTGGAATATTGGGCATGTTCAACATGTTCTCGGGTGGGGCATTATCCCGTTTTTCTGTTTTTGCGCTAGGTATCATGCCGTATATTTCTGCTTCAATTATTATGCAGCTAATAACGGTTGTGTCACCGCAGTTAGAAGCGCTAAAGAAAGAAGGCGAAGCGGGACGTCGCAAGATTACGCAATACACCCGTTACGGCACATTAGGATTAGCGCTTTTTCAAGCGATTGGTATTTCAATTGCACTTGAATCTCAGCAAGGCTTGGTTATTGAACCGGGCATGATGTTCCGATTTGTAACGGTTGTTACATTGGTTGGCGGGACGATGTTTTTGATGTGGTTGGGCGAACAAATCACTGAGCGCGGTATAGGCAATGGCATTTCGTTGATTATTTTTTCAGGCATTGTTGCAGGTTTACCTAGCGCTCTTGGTCAGACTCTCGAGTTGGCGCGCAATGGGACAATGTCAATCCCGGTTGTTATATTGATTGCTGCTTTGGTTGTGGCTGTCACCATGTTTGTTGTATTTGTTGAGCGTGGGCAGCGCAAAATTTTGGTTAATTACGCTAAACGGCAAGTTGGTAATAAGGTTTATGGTGGGCAGTCCTCACATTTGCCGCTGAAACTGAATATGGCAGGTGTTATTCCTCCCATTTTCGCCTCTTCAATTATTTTGTTCCCGGCCACAGTGGCCGGCTGGTTTGGTACTAATGAAAGAATGGTTTGGCTAAAAGATGTTGGTGCTGCGCTAGCGCCGGGCCAGCCGCTTTACACAATATTGTATGCGGCAGCCATTATTTTCTTCTGCTTTTTTTATACTGCGCTTGTTTTCAACTCAAAGGAAACAGCGGAAAATTTAAAGAAAAGCGGTGCTTTTGTTCCGGGTATCCGTCCCGGCGAACAGACTGCCCGTTATATTGACAAGATTTTAATGCGTTTAACATTGGTTGGGGCAGGCTATATTACCCTGGTATGTTTGGTGCCAGAGTTATTGCGTAATAGCTTTCCTACAGTACCATTTTATTTTGGTGGCACTTCACTTCTGATTATCGTTGTGACCACCATGGATTTTATGGCTCAAATGCAGGCTTATATGATGTCGCACCAGTACGATAGCTTATTGAAGAAAGCAAACTTCAAAGGCTCAGGTTTCCCGGTTCGCTGATCAATTGATTAGCAACGGCTCAGGAGAAAAGATTAAGGCATGTCGAAGGAAGAAACGATTCAGATGCAGGGCGAGATTGTTGAAACTCTGCCGAATGCTATGTTTAGAGTAAAGCTGGAAAACGGGCACATAGTGCTGGGCCACATTTCAGGAAAAATGCGAATGCATTATATTCGTATTTTGCCGGGAGATAAGGTCACTGTGGAGCTAACGCCCTACGATTTAACCAAAGCACGTATCACCTTCCGCGCTAAGTAGTGCGGAAATACGAAGGAGCAAAAAATGCGAGTTCAAGCATCCGTAAAAAAAATCTGTCGCCACTGCAAATTGGTGCGACGCAAAGGCGTGCTGCGCGTGATCTGTAAAGAACCACGTCATAAGCAGCGCCAAGGCTAACTGGAAAAAGAAGGTACATCATGGCCCGTATTGCTGGTGTAAATATACCAAATCATCAACATACCGAAATCGCTTTAACTGCGATCTATGGTATTGGTCGTCCCACCGCGCAAAAAATTTGTGAGGCCGCAGGTATTGCTCGCTCCGCAAAAATCAAAGATTTGACTGACGGTGATATGGACAAACTGCGAGAGCAGATTGGCAAGCACACTGTAGAAGGTGACTTACGCCGCGAAATATCCATGAGCATCAAGAGATTGATGGATTTGGGTTGTTATCGTGGTGGCCGTCACCGCAAAGGGTTGCCAACTCGCGGTCAGCGTACACGCACCAACGCGCGCACCCGCAAAGGGCCACGCAAGGCCATTCGTTTGGCTAAGTAAGTCGGCGAAAACAAGTTTAGAGTGAAGGAATAAGCATGGTTAAACCCACCGCTGCAACACGTGTCCGTAAGAAGATTAAAAAGAATGTGTCTGAAGGTATTGCGCACATTCACGCGTCGTTCAATAACACTATCATCACGATCACCGATCGCCAAGGTAATGCGCTTTCATGGGCAACGTCTGGCGGCGCTGGTTTTAAGGGCTCACGTAAATCTACACCGTTCGCGGCGCAGATTGCGGCTGAGTCTGCGGGCAAGGCGGCTCAGGAATGCGGCATCAAGAATCTGGAAGTTCGCATTAAAGGCCCAGGCCCAGGTCGTGAATCCGCTGTGCGCGCATTGAACGCACTTGGTATTAAAATTTTGTCGATCGCTGACGTGACGCCCGTGCCGCATAATGGCTGCCGTCCACCCAAGCGTCGTCGCATGTAATCGTAGGGAGATTCCAAAGTGGCTCGTTATCTTGGTCCTAAATGTAAGCTCTCTCGTCGTGAGGGAACCGATCTTTTCTTGAAGAGTGCAAGGCGCCCGCTCGATTCAAAGTGCAAACTTGAATCGCGTCCGGGTCAGCATGGCGCAAAGCAGAACCGCGTATCCGAATACGGTACGCAGTTGCGTGAAAAGCAAAAAATTCGCCGCATGTACGGTGTGCTTGAACGTCAGTTCCGCACCTACTTCGCGGCAGCCGAACGCCGTAAGGGTGCAACCGGCGAAAACCTGCTGCAGATGCTTGAGTCGCGTCTCGACAATAGTGTTTATCGCATGGGGTTTGGTTCTACTCGCGCTGAGGCTCGTCAGTTGGTGAGCCACTGCGGTGTGTTGGTGAACGGAAAGGCAGTTAATATTCCGTCTTATTTGCTCAAGCCCAGCGATGTTGTAACGCTTAAAGAAAAAGCGCAGAAACAATTGCGTGTAATTGACGCGCTCAAGCTCGCTGAAGCAAATGGTTTTCCAAGCTGGGTTGAAGTTGACACAAAGAAATTTATTGGTGTCTTCAAAAGCCTGCCTGACCGCGCTGAGTTTGCAAATGATATTAATGAGCAACTCGTCGTCGAACTATATTCAAAGTAAGCTGTTTTTCGGGCGCGTCATGTCAAGCATGATGCGTCTTCATCTTTTATAGAGGCCCTCGTCAATGCAAAGCAATGCTACGACTTTCCTGAAGCCGCGGATCATCGACGTCCAAAACATTTCTCCGTCCCACGCCAAAGTGGTTATGGAGCCGTTCGAGCGCGGTTACGGCCACACGCTGGGCAATGCCCTGCGTCGTATTTTATTATCCTCAATGCCAGGTTATGCACCGACAGAAGTTAAAATTGTCGGCGTATTGCATGAGTATTCCACGATCGAAGGCGTGCAAGAAGACGTTGTTGATATTTTGCTAAATCTTAAAGGTTTAGTGATGAAATTGCATAATCGCAACGAAGTCACATTAAAGCTAAAAAAAGCTACAGCAGGTGCGGTAACAGGTGCCGACATTGAGCAAACGCACGATGTTGAAATTCTTAACCCCGACCACGTTATTGCGCATTTGACTTCCGGTGGCAAGCTGGATATGCAGATTAAGATCGAAAAAGGCCGTGGTTATGTCGCGGCTACAGCTCGTCGAGCCGATCATGACAACCGCACGATTGGTTCGATACTGCTTGATGCGTCATACAGTCCGGTTCGCCGTGTATCGTATGCAGTTGAAAGTGCTCGCGTTGAGCAACGTACAGATCTGGATCGTCTGGTGATGGATATTGAAACCAACGGTGCGATCGAGCCCGAAGAAGCGGTTCGATATGCTGCGCGCGTATTGGTTGATCAGCTTTCCGTATTCGCAGACTTGCAAGGTACGCCGATGCAAACTGAAGAAGCGAAAGCCCCGCAGATTGATCCGATCTTGCTACAGCCAGTGGATGATTTGGAACTGACCGTTCGTTCTGCCAACTGTTTGAAAGCCGAAAATATTTACTACATTGGTGATTTAATTCAGCGTACCGAGAATGAATTGCTCAAGACGCCAAATTTAGGCCGCAAATCGCTCAACGAAATCAAGGAAGTGCTTGCGAGCAAAGGGCTTACTTTAGGCATGCGCCTGGAAAACTGGCCGGTTACAGGCTTGGCTAAATAGGAAACATCCGTACATTCTTTATTAGCGGAAAGTTTTGCTTAAATTAGTAACTTTATTAACCCATAACGATAATAAGGCTGGCCTCAAAAATATTGGGGCAGAGCGGCCAAGATTGAAAAGGAAATAACCATGCGTCATCGTCACGGACTTCGTAAACTTAATAAAACCAGCTCGCATCGTTTGGCGATGCTGCGTAATATGACTAATTCTTTGTTTCAGCATGAGATCATCAAGACTACATTGCCAAAAGCCAAAGAATTGCGTCGCGTTGCTGAGCCTCTTATTACCTTGGGTAAAGAGCCTACTCTCGCAAACAAGCGTCTCGCATTCAACCGCATGCGCGATCGTGATATGGTTGTGAAATTGTTTGCTGAACTGGGTCCTCGTTATAAAGAGCGTAAAGGTGGTTATTTGCGTATCCTGAAATTTGGGTTTCGCAATGGCGACAATGCCCCTATGGCATTGGTTGAATTGGTGGATCGCCCCGAAATTACAGAAGAGCCAAAGACAGAAACCACAGGCGAATAAAACTTCGCTGAATGGTAATTCAAGTATTTATATAAAGCCGGGCATGCCCGGCTTTATTTCGTATACGTTTATATTTGATTATCTCCATGACTATCCGTCCGCTTCTGAATAGCCTCATTCTGTCGAAACTGCCCCACATTGGTACTACAGTTTTTGTGGCGATGTCGCAGCTGGCACAGCAAGTAGGAGCGATAAATTTAGGCCAGGGATTCCCTGATTTTTCATGTGATCCGCGCCTGATCGTAGCGATGACAGAGGCCATGCAGGCAGGCCATAATCAGTACGCCCCCATGGCCGGGATTCTCGCATTACGCGAAGCGGTGGTTGAAAATGTGGCCGCACTTTATGGGCATCGGTATGAGACTGCTCACGAAGTCACCATTACCGCCGGTGCAACCCAAGCGATACAAACTGCATTAACGGCCATCGTGCATGCCGGTGATGAAGTCATCATTTTTGAGCCGGTATTTGATAGCTATGAGCCGGTTATCCGCATGAATGGCGGCATGCCGGTTTATGCAAAATTGCGCTATCCCAACTATCGCCCTGATTGGGCGGAAGTGCGTGCGCTGATTACGCCAAGGACGCGCGCGATCATGATCAACAGCCCGCATAACCCAACCGCCACCTTGCTGTCAGCAGATGATATGCATGAATTGGCGAACCTGCTGCGCGATACCCAGATCATTTTGATCAGTGATGAGGTTTACGAACACATGGTGTTCGATGGCGTCAAACATGAAAGCGTGGCACGCTACCCCGAGTTGGTTGAACGTGCATTTGTGATTTCCTCATTCGGTAAAACTTATCACGTCACCGGCTGGAAAATTGCTTATTGTTTGGCACCCAAAGCCCTCATGCAGGAGTTCCGCAAGACGCATCAGTTTGCCGTTTTTTCCGTTCACACTCCATCACAGTACGCGATTGCGGCATTCATGCAATATGCAACTCATCTAACGCTGGCTTCATTCTATGAGGCGAAGCGTGACTATTTTTTGGCAAAGGTAGCGCCGTCAAGATTGCAATGGTTGCCGTCGAAAGGGTCCTATTTTGTGACCGCTCGCTATGCTGGCATTGATGAATATCGAGAATTAGACGATGTTACGTTCGCCGCACACCTGACGCGGCAGCATGGTGTAGCCTGTATACCGCTATCCGCTTTTTATCACGATGCATTCGATGAATCTGCAGTCAGGTTTTGTTTTGCAAAAAAAGAGACAACGCTGGCAGAGGCGGCAGAACGCCTTGTGAAAATTTAAATTACTTTACGCGTTCTTCGGGCTAAGGCTCAGATTCAGGCCCAGATTCTAGCACTGTCATTCAATTAAAATAACGCGATAGTCGTTCACATTAGTGCGCGTGGGACCGGTCACAATGAGTTCGCCCAATCGCAAGAAGAATCCATACGCATCATTTTGTGCCAAGAAGGTTTTGGCATCCATGCCATCAGCTTCTTCAGCGCCCTTCATTCCCATCCGCACCATATTTTGCGCGGTGTTCAGAGCATCTGTTGGCATGAACGCGCCGGCGTTATCTTCGCTACCGTCAATGCCATCTGTATCGCAGGCCAAAGCGGATACACCGGACAATCCATTCAGCTCGATGGCGAGCGACAACAAAAATTCCGTGCAACGTCCGCCCCTGCCGATGTTTTTGTCACGCAGCGTCACCGTACATTCGCCGCCCGAAATGAGCGCAACTGGAGGTTTAAACGGGTGATGATGGGTGCGAATTTGCCTGCACAGCGCAGCGTAGACTTTGGCTACTTCGCGCGCTTCTCCAGTCACACTGTCACCCAAAATCATGGGGGTCACACCGTGCTGCTGAAAAAATGATGCGGCCATTGACAGGCTTGCATGGCCAGTTGCAATGACTCGATTATCCACCCGTGAAAAAACAGCGTCACCGGTTTTATGAGTTTCAGCTATTTCGCCACGCGCGCCTTTAGAAAGATGGCGCGCAACTGAAATCGGCGGCGTAATGCGATACGCATTAAGAATATTTAGCGCGTCTTGGTAGGTTGAATCATCAGGCGCAGTAGGGCCGGATGCCACTGAAGAAGCATCATCGCCGGTTACATCCGAAATAATCAGCGATACCATGCGCGCACCACAAGCGGCGGCCAGGCGTCCACCCTGAATCGCGGATAAATGTTTTCGCACCACATTCATTTCCTGAATTGGCGCACCGCAATTCAACAAATCTTGGGTCACCGTTTTCAAGTCCGCCATAGAAATATCGCCTGCAGGCAGAGATAATAAACTTGAGCCGCCTCCGGAAATCAGCGCAAGCACCAGGTCGTTTGACGCGGCCGATTGCACCAGCGCTAAAATCTCTTTTGCAGCAGATTCACCGGCATCATCAGGAACGGGGTGCCCCGCTTCAACAACCCGAATGCGCGACAATATTTCCTCACCTTTGTAGCCATGCGCATAGCGTGTAATCACCACACCTTCCAGTGCGGCGTGTCGGGGCCAATAAAGCTCAACCGCCTTGGCCATTGCTGCAGCTGCTTTGCCAGCACCCACCACGATAGTCCTGCCGCCACTGTCTGGATCTGGCGGCGTTGGCAAATGTGGGGGTACCAGCATCAGAGGATCAGCTGCTGTTAATGCGGCGCGAAAGCTGTCAATTAGAAGATCGCGAGGATTCATGTATGGGAATAGTTGAGTTGGTCGCTACCAGATAGATGCTCGCACCTATTTATTTCTTTACATTCGCTTTCCGTTTGTCAGCCACTCCCAGTAACCCTGCCAGATACTGCCCGGTAAAACTTTGCGGTGTCGCCGCGACATCCTCAGGCGTACCCTGCGCAATAATTTCACCGCCACCATCGCCGCCTTCTGGCCCCAGATCAATCACCCAATCGGCAGTTTTTATCACATCCAGATTATGTTCAATCACCACCACCGTATTGCCGTGATCGCGTAAGCGATAAAGCACCTTCAGCAATAAATCAATATCGTGAAAGTGCAAGCCCGTCGTGGGCTCATCAAGAATAAACAAGGTCCGCCCGGTATCGCGTTTCGATAATTCAAGTGACAGCTTTACGCGCTGCGCCTCACCGCCAGAAAGAGTAGTGGCGCTCTGTCCCAGGCGGATATAGCCCAGTCCCACTTCCAGTAGCGTCGCCAACTTGCGAGCCACAATCGGCACCGGTTTGAAAAACTCATGGGCGTGCTCAACTGTCATCTCCAATACCTCGGTGATGTTCTTGCCCTTGTAGTGAACATCCAGGGTTTCACGGTTATAGCGCTTGCCGTGGCACACGTCGCAAGGCACGTACACATCAGGCATGAAGTGCATTTCCACCTTGATCACCCCATCGCCTTCGCACGCTTCGCAGCGCCCACCTTTTACGTTAAACGAAAAGCGACCTGGCCCATAGCCGCGTGCACGTGATTCCGGTACGCCGGCAAACAAATCACGGATCGGTGTAAATAGACCCGTATAGGTCGCAGGGTTGGAACGCGGCGTACGCCCGATGGGCGCCTGGTCGACGTTAATCACTTTATCAAAATGATCCAGGCCTTCAATAGTTTCAAACGGGGCTGGTTCATCGCTCGATGCGTAAATATGATGTGACACGGCTTTATAAAGTGTGTCGTTAATCAAGGTTGATTTGCCAGAGCCGGAGACACCCGAAATACAGATCAAACCACCCACCGGTAAATCAAGCCGTACATTTTTCAGGTTGTTACCAGAAGCGCCTTTGATCGTGAGGCGCTTATTCGGGTCGAACTTGAAGCGCTTTTTCGGCACTGCAATCTGCTTTTTGCCAGACAGATACTGGCCCGTCAACGACTGCGATGATTTTTTAATATCGGCCGGCGTGCCCTGCGCAACAATCTGTCCGCCATGCTCGCCTGCACCCGGGCCCATATCCACCACATAGTCCGCCAGATTGATCGCGTCTTCATCGTGTTCAACCACGATTACCGAGTTGCCGAGATCACGTAATCGTTTTAGTGTGATCAGCAAACGCTCATTGTCGCGTTGATGCAGGCCAATCGACGGCTCATCCAGTACATACATAACCCCCGTCAAGCCTGACCCAATCTGCGATGCCAGGCGAATTCGCTGCGCTTCGCCGCCAGAGAGCGTGTCGGCCGAGCGCACCAGCGATAAATAATCCAGCCCCACATTGTTCAGAAACTGGAGCCGCGCCGAAATCTCGGCCAAAATTTTATCTGCGATCGCCATTTTTTGCGGCGTCATTTTGACTGTGCCAAACCAGCGGTGCGCTTCTTTCAGCGGCATCGCAGAAATTGCGTGCAATGTTTTATCAAATACCTTCACGTTGCGCGCTTCTTTGCGCAGCCGTGTGCCCTCGCAATCGGGGCAAGCTTTGGTGGAAATATATTTTGACAATTCTTCGCGTACAGCCATTGAATCCGTTTCGCGATGGCGTCGTTCAAGACTGTTGGCCACGCCTTCAAAGGTTTCCTCACGCGTAACCGAACGACCACGTTCACCGGGATATTTAAACGGGATTTTTTCTTTGCCAGAACCGTACAAAATGATTTGCTGTGCTTCAGGCGTGAGTTTGTCAAACGGCATATCAATATCGAATTGATAATGCGCCGCCAGGCCCGTTAATATCTGAAAATAAAACTGGTTACGTCGATCCCACCCTTTAATCGCGCCGCCCGCCAGCGATAAGCCGGGGTAAGCCACAATACGCTTCGGATCAAAAAACGTAATCTCGCCTAAACCGTCGCAAGTGGGGCATGCACCCATCGGATTGTTAAATGAAAATAAACGCGGCTCCATTTCGGAGAGCGAATAATCGCATTTCGGGCAGGAAAATTTGGACGAGAATAAAGTTTCCTTTTCCGTATCCATATTGACTGAAATCGCTTTGCTTTCGCCGATGCGCAGCGCAGTTTCAAATGACTCAGCAATGCGCTGCTTTAGTTCCGGTGCGGTTTTCAGTCGATCCACGACCACTTCAATAGTGTGCTTTTTTTGTTTATCAAGTTTGGGAAAAGCATCAATATCGATTACTTTCCCGTTCACGCGCAGGCGTACAAAACCTTGCGAGCGGAACGCTTCAATCATGTCTACATGCTCACCCTTGCGGTTCACCACCACCGGCGCTAGCAACATTAATTTCGTCTCTTTGGGGTAGGCCAATACGGCATCAACCATTTGCGAAACCGTCTGTGCTTCCAGCGGCAGCTGATGCTCCGGACAATACGGCGTGCCAACACGCGCGAATAGCAGACGTAAATAATCGTGAATCTCGGTCACGGTGCCGACTGTTGAGCGCGGATTATGCGATGTGGCTTTTTGCTCAATCGAAATTGCCGGCGACAAGCCCTCAATCAAATCGACATCCGGCTTTTCCATCAATTGCAAAAATTGCCGCGCGTAAGCCGACAGCGATTCCACGTAGCGGCGCTGCCCCTCTGCATAAAGCGTGTCAAACGCTAAAGAAGACTTACCGGAACCCGAAAGCCCGGTGATCACGACTAACGAATGGCGCGGAATATCAAGGCTGATATTTTTGAGATTGTGGGTGCGAGCACCGCGAATTTTAATGAAGTCCATGTGCTATCTATTTGAAAATACTTGGGTTCAACATCGGGATAGATGTGCGACCTTTATAATGTGAGAGTAGTTGCCAAGCTCTACTTGAAGTTGCCCACTTAATCGCTTCGGCTTGTTCGTCGCCCGTATCAGAACAACCTATAATGATACCGTGTTCTGGTTTCAATCTGAACCTGTTTTAGAGTTTGTGCCTATGAATTTCAGGCACAGTACCCGCTATGAGATGGCGCAACATGGATGCGGTAAAACCGCCACATAAATTTCAAAAATTGTAGGAGCAATCATGGCATCAGTTAATAAAGTTATTCTCGTCGGCAACTTGGGAAAAGACCCCGAAACACGCTACATGCCTGATGGCGCTGCGGTCACCAATTTTTCCATTGCCACCACTGATCAGTGGAAAGACAAATCGGGCGAAAAGCAGGAAAAAACCGAGTGGCATCGCATCAGCACCTTTCAGCGCCTGGCCGAAATCGCGGGTGAGTACCTTAAAAAAGGTTCGCAGGTTTATATAGAAGGTCGCTTGCAAACCCGCAAGTGGACCGACAAAGACGGCGTAGAGAAATACACAACCGAAATCATTGCCGACAAAATGCAGATGCTCGGTTCACGTCAGGGTATGGGGGGTGATGGCGGCGATGGTGGTGGCAGTAGCAGTGGCGGTCGCGGGCCGAGCAGTGGCGGCGACTATCCGCGCGGTTCTAGCGGCAGTGCAGGCGGCGCGGCCAAACCGGCAGGCGCAGCTAAAGCGGGCGGCGCAGCCAAGTTTGATGATTTTGAGGATGATATTCCATTCTAAAAACCGCGTGATTTGGCCGCAAGCTTATTAGTTTGCGGCTAGTTTGAATGCACCATGGTTGCGTCTGCTGGCTGGGTAATCATCATGGAGCCATGCCTCTTTGGG
>JANYDB010000009.1 GCA_025359985.1 Burkholderiales bacterium
CGCATGGCATTGTCGGATTGCTTGCGCATTCGATCGGCGTCAAGATATTCATTGATGTCACGGGCCTCTTCCCGCACCTCGTTATACAGTGCGTCTGAACCTAACTGATGGCTCCAGCGTTTGAAGAAGTCGGCAGCTTGACTTTGATTGGAAATTTCATGAAACCAATAGCGATGATTAAAGCGCAGGAATACTTCCAGCGTCTCGCGCACATGACGTTTAAACACTTTTACGGATTCAAAATCACGCACATTCAAACGCTCCACAGCGCGCGAAAATCGATTGGATAGTGACAGCAATGCGGCCTTGTGAAAATGCGCAATCAAGCCGATTTGAAATACCTGATGGCGGAACTGACGTAGCAACGTTTCGTGGCCATGATTTATCTGCACCTTGGTAATCATGGCAAAGCTGAGACCACAGAAAAAATACCGGGTATGCATATCACGCGTTTGTCCGTCTGCTTCCCAATAACGGTCATAGCAATTTTCTGCTTCAAAGTTAGACAAAAAATCAGCCGAATACGGGAGGGTATCGGATTCGCCCCACTTGGCCGCAAAACCCAAACGCATCATGTCGCCACGCGTAAGCGTATGCGGATCATCAAATGTCAGGCTCGTCATAATCGGGATGCGCTTGTTTTCAAGCTGATAGTATTTAATATGGCCGCCGGTTTTGTAGGCTGGCACCAACGGTGATAATAAAAATTCCCAATGCGCGGCCAGCGGAGTTTGCCGTTCCCCACGAACCAACTCCAAATATTTGCGCTGATCTCCATAATCAGATGTTGCTAATACTTTGCCATCAGCCGCGACAAATTCAACGGCGCTCGGTGTATGCGTACCTTGAGGTTTTCCCAAAACAAAATCCGGCCTCGCAGCTTCCCATGCAGGCGGATAGGGACGACCGAAGCGATCCATTAATTCCACAGCGTCCGCCAGTGCGATATCCTTACACGACACCTCAAGAGCCACCAACGCGACATCAATATCGTAGAAAAAATAAAGCCGGGTGCGTTTCACATCAAGCGCAATGCTGTCACCCGCCGGTTCCAGTTGCACCCGAATCACCGCAATATCGTCGCGTGTAAAAATATGCAATGAAGATTGCGCGCCACGTCCCTCGTCACCAACACCATACAAAAATCGTTGCACATAAGGCAGAAAATAAACAAACTCTTCATAGCCAATTTGGCAAGACTCATCCTCAATCAGCAGCGCGTCTTCAACATATTTCCATGCGCCCGGATTTTTTTTAAGCACCTCCCAATACTGCTCCATACCCGCGCCAGTCGCGGTGCTTATATTGGAAGCGCGACGCATTGAACGTAATTGCACGGGCCATAGCAAGGTGTGATCAAAATCGCGGACGGTTGTCATTTATTTTTCCGAATTCCCTTAATACTTTATGCATTGCCTGATTGCAATCGCGGGGCATTGTCTGACGTTACGCACATCTGACCCATTTTTTAATTTTATTTCGGCTGAAACTCGGTTACGCCAAATTGCCAAAGCAGGAATGAATATACATCAGCAAGCTCGGCATTGCGTTGTGAACGGGTGGAACCCACGCCATGGCCCGCATCGTAATCCAGCCTGAGCAGGACTGGCTTTGGATTACGGTTGTTTGCTACAGCAGACTGCAAACGAGCTGCCATTTTAGCGGAATGCCAAACCTCAACGCGCGGATCATTCACGCCATGCATTAACAACACCGCTGGATAATTTGCGCCATCCTGAACCTGATGTAACGAACTCATTGCCCATAACCCCTTAAAACCTTCGGCGGTTTTAATGCTACCAAATTCCGGAATATTGGGCGGGCCATTGGGCGTAAATTCCATGCGCAATGCATCCAGCACACCCACCATTGGGACGACAGCGGCAAATAAATCGGGGCGTTCGGTGAGAGCTCGGCCCACCGTAATGCCGCCTGCTCTGCCACCCTGAATCGCCATTTTTTCTTTACGCGTAAAGCGACGCTCCACCATGTATTCCGCACACGCAATCAGATCACGCCAGCTATTAGGCTTGGTCAATTTTTGTCCGCCACGATGCCACTCTTCACCAAATTCACCGCCGCCGCGTACATGGCAGGTACCGATAATTCCGCCACGCTCAAGCCACGCCATGGAGGCCGGTGAAAAGCTGGGTACCTGCGTAAAGCCATACGCGCCATAGGCCCGCAGCAAGGTAGGATTATTAGCGTTCAGCGTTGTACCTTTTTTGTAAATGAGCGATATCGGCACCTTTACACCGTCGTTTGCCGTAACCATCAGGCGCACCTCATCAATCGCCGAAAAATCAACCGATGACTTGGGCTGCAAACCCGTGTCCGCAATATTAGCGGTGCGCTCTTCTACCGAGACATATCGCGGTGCCTCAGTCCAGCCTTCCAGCCTTAAAATAGCGCCAGGACGCTTGGGATCTGTAATTAGCTGCCGTATCGCCAGATCAAACGGCAGTCGCACAAACTCCAGTTTGCCGCCGCTGAATACACTGTTGCTGAAATTAAGCCGTTGCAAGCGATCCACACCGCCGTTTAGTTCGCGAATATA
>JANYDB010000010.1 GCA_025359985.1 Burkholderiales bacterium
CCATTCAGGGGAAACGATGTTGGCAGCGAACGCTGATCGCGCTGGCCCATCACCTTTTTATTTTGTTTTTAGCCTGTATCAAGTCTTTTTCTTTCTCCGCTCATGGCGAATTAATGATGAAACTCTCAGAATTACCCCAAACCCATGCAATATCCACTGGCGAAACGCTGATCGGCGCAGAAATTCTTTGCCGCGCTTTAAAAGCGGAAAGCACTGAATTTGTGTTCGGCTATCCCGGTGGTGCCGTACTGGCGATTTATGACGAAATTTATAAGCAGGACGGCTTCAAACATATCCTCGTACGCCACGAGCAGGCGGCCGTGCATGCTGCCGATGCCTATGCACGCTCAACCGGTCGCGCCGGTGTCGCGCTGGTCACATCCGGGCCTGGCGTGACCAATGCCATTACCGGTATTGCGACCGCCTATATGGATTCCATTCCGATGGTAATTATCACTGGGCAAGTACCCACTTACGCGATTGGGCAGGACGCATTCCAGGAGTGCGATACGGTCGGCATTACCCGTCCATGCGTGAAGCATAATTTTTTGGTGAAAGATGTTGCTGATTTGGCGGTAACTTTAAAAAAGGCGTTCTACATTGCCACCACCGGTCGACCAGGCCCCGTGGTGGTGGATATTCCTAAAGATGTGTCGATGGCGAAGACGCCGTACCACTATCCCGAATCAGTTGAGATGCGCTCGTACAAACCGGTGAGCAAAGGTCATGTTGGGCAAATAAAAAAAGCCATGCAAATGCTGCTCGATGCTGAGCGCCCGATGCTCTATATTGGTGGCGGCGCGATTTTGGGCGATGCCTCAGCGCAAGTCACCGAGCTGGTTCGCTTGCTGGGCTATCCGTGCACCAATACCTTGATGGGCTTGGGCGCTTATCCGGCGTCTGACCGGCAGTTTCTGGGCATGCTCGGCATGCACGGCACGGTCGAAGCCAATATGGCGATGCAAAACTGCGATGTGTTGATCGCTATCGGCGCGCGGTTTGATGACCGCGTGATTGGAAACCCGGCCCACTTCAATGCAGGCAATCCTGCTCGCAAAATCATTCATATCGATATCGATCCGTCCTCGATCTCCAAGCGCGTGAAGGTCGATGTGCCGATTGTGGGCAACATCAAGGATGTGTTGCTGGATCTGTTGAGTCAGCTCAAAATCGCGGAACAAAAGCCGGGCAAAATCACGGCATGGTGGCAGCAAATTGAAGCATGGCGCGCAAAAAATTGTTTGAAATATAAAACCTCTACGGACATTATCAAACCGCAGTACGTCGTGCAAAAACTGCATGAAATCACCAAAGGTGATGCCATCGTGACATCCGATGTGGGCCAGCATCAAATGTGGGCGGCACAGTATTACGGCTTCGACAAGCCACGCCGCTGGATCAATTCCGGTGGCTTGGGCACCATGGGGGTGGGGCTTCCCTATGCCATGGGTTGCAAGCTCGCCTTCCCGGCGCTTGATGTGGCTTGTGTGACGGGTGAGGGCTCGATCCAGATGAATATTCAAGAGCTTTCCACCTGCAAGCAATACAACATTCCGGTGAAAATCATTTTGCTCAATAATCGTTATCTCGGCATGGTGCGGCAGTGGCAGCAATTCTTCCACGGCAATCGGCATTCCGAGTCATATATGGATGCGCTGCCCGATTTTGAAAAGCTCGCGGAAGCCTATGGTCATGTTGGTATGAAAATCGAAAAACCCGGCGATGTAGAAGGCGCATTAAAAGATGCATTTGCGATGAAAGATCGTCTGGTGTTCATGAATTTCATCACGGATCAAACCGAGAATGTGTTTCCGATGGTGCCTGGCGGTAAAGGTATTTCAGAAATGATTCTGGCTGAAGAGTTGTAACTAAAGCGTAGATTCAAATAATGACTAAAGCACACTAAAAATGCGTCACATACTTTCTCTGCTGATTGAAAACGAAGCCGGTGCGCTGTCGCGAGTGGCCGGGCTTTTTTCGGCTCGTGGTTACAACATCGAATCATTGACCGTAGCACCGACCGAAGACCCAACGCTATCGCGGATGACGATCGTGACCTCAGGTTCCGATGATGTGATCGAGCAGATTACCAAGCAGGTCAATAAGCTGGTCGATATTGTCAAAATCGTGGATCTTAACGAAGGCAAACATGTCGAGCGTGAATTGATGTTGGTGAAATTGCGCGCGGTAGGTAAAGATCGTGAAGAGCTTAAGCGCACCGCCGATATTTTTCGTGCGCGCGTGATTGATATTACCGAAAAAACCTATGTGATTGAGCTGACCGGTACCGGCGAGAAGCTCGATGCATTTTTAGAAGCGCTTGATCGAGCGCTGATTCTAGAAACGGTTCGCACGGGCGCCTGTGGTTTGGGTCGCGGCGAATGGATTATTAAAGTATAGAAAATACACCAGTAGCTTCCATTACCCTAAAAAATTTTACGACCGCTATCAAGGAATGCAAATGAAAGTTTATTACGATAAAGACTGTGACCTCTCGCTCATCAAAGGCAAAAAAGTCACTATCGTGGGCTACGGCTCACAAGGCCATGCGCACGCGCAAAACCTGAATGATTCAGGTGTAAAAGTGACGGTCGGTCTACGCAAAGGCGGTGTTTCGTGGAATAAGGCGAAAAAGGCTGGCCTGAAAGTGGCTGAAGTTGCGGACGCGGTTAAAACCGCCGATCTCGTTATGATGTTGCTGCCCGATGAAAACATTGGTGATGTGTATAAAGCCGAAGTCGCGCCCAATATTAAAAAAGGTGCCGCACTCGCTTTTGCTCACGGCTTTAATGTCCATTATGGTGTCGTCAGCCCGCGTGAAGATCTCGATGTCATCATGATCGCGCCGAAAGGTCCGGGCCATATGGTTCGCTCTACCTATACAAGCGGTGGCGGCGTGCCGGCCTTGATCGCCATTCATGCTGATAAATCCGGCAAAGCCCGTGACCTCGCGTTGTCCTATGCCAAGGCTATCGGCGGCTCACGTGGCGGTGTGATCCAAACCAATTTCCGCGAAGAAACAGAGACCGATTTATTTGGCGAACAGGCCGTGTTGTGTGGCGGCATCGTTGAGCTGATCAAAGCGGGTTTTGAAACCCTGGTTGAAGCGGGCTACGCGCCCGAAATGGCGTACTTTGAATGTCTGCATGAAACCAAACTTATCGTTGATTTGATTTATGAAGGTGGTATTGCCAACATGAATTATTCGATCTCCAACAACGCGGAATACGGCGAATATGTAACCGGGCCGAAAATCATCACGGCTGACACCAAGAAGGCGATGAAGCAGGCGCTGCACGAGATTCAGACTGGTGAGTATGCGAAGAGCTTCATTCTTGAAAACAAAGCGGGTGCACCCACCATGACGGCACGTCGTCGCTTGCTTGCCGAGCATCCGATTGAGGATGTGGGTGCCAAGCTGCGCAGCATGATGCCCTGGATTAAAAAGAACAAACTGGTTGATCAGGCAAAGAATTAAAAATTGTACGGAGAGCTGGCGTTGCACAGATGGCAATGCCTCAGAACGCTGCAATGTAAAAACGAAAAAGCAAAAAAGTTAAAAAATAAAAGAGTCGGGATTCCGGCTCTTCTATTTTAAGAAACAAGATGTCCGGCTTGCAGGCCCGCCGCTTGAGGCGCACCGTCGTTATAATTAGTCTTTTACTTCATCCTTAATGGTTATTCATTTGTCTGATCGCCTTGCCGTTCTGCCGCAATATCTTCTGCCGAAGCAAGCCTTGACTGCATTCGCAGGCAAGGTGGCTAGCGCCCGCGCAGGCAAGCTGACCACCGCGCTCATTCGCTGGTTTGTAAAGCGCTACGGCGTCAACATGGCTGAAGCGCGAAACCCGGATATCGCAAGCTACGCAAGCTTCAATGAATTTTTCACCAGGCTTCTTCGAGTCGATGCCAGGCCGCTCGCAGCAGCCGATTTTATTTGTCCGGTTGATGGTGCGATCAGTCAATTTGGCGCGATTGAACGGGATCAAATTTTTCAGGCAAAGGGTCATCACTACTCAACCACGTCGTTAGTCGGTGGTGACGCAACATTAGCCGCGCAGTTTCAAAACGGCCTCTTTGCAACACTGTATTTAAGCCCTCGCGACTATCACCGTATTCATATGCCCTGTGATGGTCGGCTCACGCGCATGATCTATGTGCCGGGTGAATTATTTTCCGTTAATCCCACGACAGCGCGCGGGGTGCCCGGTCTGTTTGCGCGTAATGAGCGTGTGGTCTGCGTTTTTGAATCACCTGCCGGGCCGTTCGTCTTGACCCTGGTCGGCGCCACGATTGTAGGCAGCATGGCCACAGTTTGGCATGGTGTGATTAATCCGCCTCGCACTGGTTTAATGCGTGAATGGCGCTATGACAAACACCTGCCTGACGAACGGTCAATCGAGCTAAAAAAAGGCGACGAGATGGGGCGTTTTTTATTAGGCTCAACCGTGGTGATGCTGTTCCCCGAAAACATGCTGACGTTCAACGCCGATTGGTCGCCTCAGCGTGCCGTCCGGATGGGTGAGAAAATGGGCGAAGAGACTGGTAACGAGATGGGCAAAGCGATGGTCAAAGACTAGGGCAAAGATTAGGCCAAAAACTAGGGCAAAAAGATCAACACCAATTAGATTTTTAAAGTGCAATCTGGGCGTGCTTCTTCAGCCATTTTAGTTCCAACGGCCCCGCCAGTGCTAGAGTCTGCGCTGCATAAAATAAATCAAAATCCCTGCACATGAAACGTTCCGCTACAATTGTGTGTCACCTATTCACTTCACCACTTCAGGTAAAAATTTGTCTACACTGCCCAAAAAGAAAGGCCTGCTCGACCCGGAGCGACGTCGCAAAGGCATCTATATTTTGCCGAATTTATTTACGGCAGCGGCATTATTCGCAGGTTTCTACGCCATCGTTCAGGGCATGAACGGCAAGTTTGAAACCGCCTGTATTTTTATTTTTGTTGCGATGGTGCTGGATGGCCTGGACGGCCGGGTAGCACGGCTGACCCGCACGCAAAGTGATTTCGGCGCACAGTTTGATTCGCTGTCGGATATGGTTTCATTCGGCGCAGCACCTGCCCTCATCATGTATGAGTGGGCGCTCAAGCCGATGGGTAAATGGGGCTGGGTGGCCGCGTTTATTTATGTGGCTTGTGCCGCCATGCGGTTGGCGCGCTTCAACACCAATATTGGGGTGATTGATAAAAAATATTTTCAGGGCATTCCCAGCCCCGCGGCTGCCGCGCTGGTGGCCGGCATGATTTGGGTATTCAATGATTATCAAGTCAGCGGCTATAGCGTTAATTGGCTGGCCTGGGGCATGACAGTATTTGCCGGAGTCACGATGGTGACCAACATCAAATACTACAGCGGCAAAGAATTTAACCTGCGCAAAAGTGTGCCTTTCTGGGTTGTGCCGGCGATTCTGGTTGCGTACCTTGTCGTCACGATTGAGCCCTCGCATGTGCTGTGGGTTTTATTTGTCTGCTACGCCCTGTCGGGCTATGTGATGGCCGGTGTGGCGTTGATGCGTGATCGTAAAGTATCGGCGCAGGCAACGATTGCGGCAGCAGATTCAAAGCCGCCCATACCGCCTGCCGAGCTGTAAATACCACTTAAAAACAACTCCCACTGCAAACACAACCGCTTGCAAGTTTACTGGCGTCACGTTATATTTTGTTTATGCTTTCGTTAATCATTACCGTCATTATTACGATTTTTTTGGTAAGCCTTTTTCTAGGCCTGCCACTGCTGCGCGCGCCGCGCACATAAATCCCCCCCCCACTCTATTGTTGTTACGCGCGTTCCTGATCAAGCGAACGCTGAATTTGGCCGTTTCGCTTGAATTTTCGGGTTTAAATTATTTGCACAGATTGGGAAAATATCGATGGATAAGTTAATCATTTTTGATACCACCATGCGCGATGGCGAGCAGAGCCCCGGCGCGTCCATGACGAAGGAAGAAAAAGTACGGATTGGCAAGCACCTGGAAAAAATGCGTGTCGATGTGATTGAGGCTGGCTTTGCGGCAGCGAGCCAAGGCGATTTTGAGGCGATTCATGCGGTTGCCACGGCGGTTCGCGAATCCACCGTATGCTCGCTGGCGCGCGCCCAGGCAGGCGATATTCAAAAGGCCGGCGATGCCATCAAGCCTGCTGCGCAAGGCCGTATCCATACCTTCATCGCCACCTCGCCCATCCACATGCAGCACAAGCTGCGCATGACCCCGGAGCAGGTGTTAGTCGCCGCTGTTGATGCGGTTAAATTCGCCCGTACTCTGACTGACGATGTAGAGTTTTCGGCCGAAGACGCCGTGCGCTCAGACATGGACTTTCTGTGTCGAATATTTGAAGCCGTGATCAAAGCCGGCGCAAAAACGGTCAACGTCCCCGACACGGTGGGCTATTCTATTCCAGAGGCATTGGGCGAGCGTTTTCGCAGCTTGTTGCAGCGCGTACCGAATGCCGACAAGGCGATATGGTCAACTCACTGCCACGATGATCTGGGCATGGCCGTAGCGAATTCACTGGCCGCGATACAGGCGGGGGCACGGCAAGTTGAATGCACCATCAACGGTTTAGGCGAGCGTGCTGGCAACGCTTCGCTGGAAGAAATTGTCATGGCGGTGCGGGTGCGTAAAGACTTATTTAATGTTGAAACCCGCATTGATGCCACCCAGATTCTGGCTGCCTCGCGCATGGTTTCGACGATTACCGGCTATCCGGTTCAGCCCAATAAAGCCGTGGTGGGTGCTAATGCGTTCGCGCATGAGTCCGGCATTCACCAGGACGGTGTTTTGAAGAATCGTGAGACCTATGAAATCATGCGCGCGCAGGATGTGGGCTGGAACGCCAATCGGCTCACGCTGGGTAAGCTCTCTGGTCGCAGCGCATTCAAGGTGCGCCTGGGCGAACTGGGGATTGTGCTGGAAAGTGAATCATCGCTGAACACCGCGTTTAAAAAATTCAAAGAATTAGCCGATAAAAAGCATGAAATTTTTGATGAAGATTTACATGCGCTGGTTTCCGATGAAGCCGTCACGCCGGAGATTGAGCAGTATCGGCTGGTGTCGATGATGGCGCATGTAGAGACCGGTGAAGAGCCGTATGCAAAGCTGACCATTGCAGACCACGGCCAGGAAAAAAAATGTGAAGCGACGGGTGCTGGCCCGGTTGATGCAACTTTCAAAGCGCTGGAATCGATCCTGCATTCCCACGCCGAGTTGCAACTCTACTCCGTCAATAATGTTACCGAGGGCACCGATTCGCAAGGTGAAGTCACCGTGCGCTTGGCAAAAGAAGGACGCATCGTGAACGGCGTAGGTGCTGATACCGATATCGTGATTGCCTCTGCCAAGGCGTATTTGAACGCACTCAATAAAATGGCCGCAAAACATCAGCGACTAAATCCGCAGGGTGATTAATTTCGGGGCGTACAAAGATATATTAAAGCGCATAAAAAACGGCCCTTCCAATTCTGGAAGGGCCGTTTTAATTTGCCGCAGGTTATGAAATTTTTTCCTGGAAATTAGCCTGGAAGTTAGCCTAGAAGTTAGCTTTAAACTGCGCGCCGATAAATCGCGGCTCGTTGATAAAGCCCGTCAGATTGTTGAAATCAATACCGCCGACCACGCGAATCTGATTGGTAATGTTGCGGCTATAAACAGCGGCTTCGTACTTGCCATCAGCCCACTTGTAGCCCACGCGCAAACCACCTTCAACCAATGCTTTGCCGGTGTACTCTTTGGATTGGTAAAGGAAAAAACTGATCTTGCTGCGATAAGCCCAGTCGGTCACCACAAAGAATTCACCGCCTGCCATCGGCATGCTGTATTTCAGTGATGTGTTCGCCACATACTTGGGCGCCTGCGGCAGAGGGTTGCCGTTGATCGAGACGATGGCCGCGCTAAAACCGGCTGCCGGTGTGGTAACCGGGTCGGTGAACGTACAGCCCGATCCGCAAACCTGGGTACGCAGATTGCCATCTTTAATCTGCGTGTCGTTAATACTGCCGCCAATCGAGAACAGCAGGTTATCGGTGATGTAAGCCTGGAAATCAAGTTCGGCACCTTGCCCGGTTGCTTTGGCTGCGTTAAGCAGACGGTTAAAGTTTGCTGAGCCGCCTACCGCCGTCAACTGCAAATCTTTTACATCATAGTGGAACAGGTTCGCGCTCAAACGTGCGCGTTTTTCCCAGAGGTCAGATTTAATGCCAACTTCAGTCGAGATAACTTTTTCCGCATTCGCAACCGATACGGAATCGCCAAACAGCAGGCGTCCCTGAATCGATGGCGCACGGAAACCTTTCGCCACCCGCGCATAGAAATTAGTGTCTTTGCTGATGGCGTAAGTACCGCTGAAATCCCAGCTCACGTCCGACACATTCGTGTTGTTGCGTAGACGACCGATAAAGGTGGGGCTAAACGGCGGGGCTAGCAAACGATCTGCATAAAAGTCTTTTTTATCGCTTGTATAGCGCAGGCCGCCGCGAATACTGAATGCATCTGTGAACGCATAATTCACCGAGCCAAAGGCCGCATAAGCTTTGTTTTCCTGATGCTGTTTGGCAATACCGTTGACGACACCATTCGCCAGTGAGTCATAGTTGAAGCTGTCGATAGAAATTTTCTCATTAAAATAATACAGACCTGCTAACCATTTAAACGGGCCTTTTGCTTGCGATTCAAGGCGCAGTTCCTGCGAAATCTGCTTGTGATTCGGCAAGCCATCGGCTGATTCAGCGGTGAACGGAATAAACCCCGGGCCGCTATTGCCGGCGCCGAGAAAGCTCGCACCATAGCCGCCGTCAATATCGCCACGACTAAATGAGGTAACGGTCTCGTAACCAGTGATCGAGTTAAGCGTCAAGTCATTAAAATTCCACTTCAGCCGCACACTGCCGCCGGTGTTGCGAACAGCTTGAGAATTGCGACCATCGAGGGAGATTTTTTCAGGACTAAATCCGGATACGATATCGTTAGTACCGGGCTTGATAATGTTGGCGCGGAATAAACGTGCGCTACCATCCAAATCGCGGTGATGCACATTGAACAACGCGCTGAAATCACTGTTCGGCTGATACATAAACTGCACCCGAGCGGCGGAGTCATTGAAGCCTTCCAGCTTTTTCGTCGGCCCGGCGCCATAAGTATTGGCTACCCAATCATTGCGCCGCTGCGTCTGTACAGATGCGCGTACCGCCCAATCGTTGTTGATCACAAAGTTGGCGGCACCTTCCAAGTTAACCGATGAGTAAGTGCCATAAGCAATATTGAAATAGCCTTCATCAACGCGGCGCGGCTTGACCGAATCAAACTTCACCACACCGGCCGGTGAATTGCGACCAAACAAAGTTCCTTGTGGCCCGCGCAATACCTCGATCTGCTCAATATCAAAAACAGGGAAGCCTTTTAGGATCGGATTCTCCTGCACCACATCGTCATACACCAAAGATACGGGCTGCGATGCATTCAAATCAAAATCGGTATTGCCCAAGCCGCGAATATAAAAACGCGGAAAGGCGCGGCCAAATGATGATTCGATATTCAAGCTTGGCACACGCCCCGCCAGCATTCGAATATCCTGACCGCTGGAATTAATAATGTCCAATGTTTCGCCGCGCAGCGCCGTCACTGAATTGGGTACGTCTTTAATATTTTCCGAACGACGCTCTGCAGTAACGGTAATTGTTTCAAGCTTGCCGTTGGCCGACTTGGTTTCTTTCGCCGGAGCATCTGCAGTTTGCGCAAAAACACTGCTCATCGGCAATCCCGCCGCGATAAGTAAGCCCAGTACAAATGAGCGCTGAAGATGCTGGCGGGCCGGTACAGCGAATGGTGATGGGTGGCGCATATAAAACTCCCCGATGGATAAATTTGGATTCAAGATATTAGAAAAAACGACGTGATAATGGTGAAGCACGATAGTGATAAAAGCGGAGTCGCAAAGTTGATTTTGCTGAATTTTGTGCAGTTGCAGCATATTAAGACGTTGTGATGAAAGTGTCACGTTGTGAGTTGCTTCGTTGTAAATTAGCAACACATTTGCGGCATCGACCGCGCAATTGATGTCGGGTTCTCTCACGGTAGAAAGGGATAGAGTGTGTAATGCTGAATTTTAAATTTATCAGGAGCTCGCACATGTTCGTTTTTAAGATTGATCGCCCGCTCAGGGCATACGCATTTGTTTACTCATCTGCCTTGGCCTTGGTAATCCTGGCCACTGCATCCACTTCTGCGCTGGCCGTCAAGCCTGTTACCGCGAACCCTACTTATGCTGAGCTTCTAAAGTCTTCATCACCAACCGATTGGCGTCCGCTTGATGTTGACAACACTCTTTATCTGGAGCTTTCTACCGGGCGAGTGGTAATGGAGCTGGCGCCTCAATTTGCGCCGTTGCACGCGGCGAACATCAAGACGCTGGTGCGTGAGGGTTATTTTGATGGGCTCGCCATCATGCGGGTGCAGGAAAACTATGTGGTGCAGTGGGGAGACCCGACCGAAACCAAGGCGCCGAAAAAAGGGCAAAAAACCTTGCCGCCTGAATTTAGTGTGCCGATCAAAAACGATTTGCCGTTTACGCGCTTGCCTGACGTAGATGGCTACGCAAAACAGGTTGGATTCTCTAATGGCTTTCATGTCGGGCGTGATCCCCAATCCCGTCAAACCTGGCTCGCGCATTGCACCGCAACCTTGGGCGTGGGCCGTGATAACGACGTGAATTCCGGCGGCGGCACCGAGCTTTATGTGGTGACCGGACATGCGCCGCGTCATCTGGATCGCAACATTGCGCTGGTAGGACGGGTGGTGCAGGGCATGTCGCTATTGACGGTGTTGCCGCGCGGCACCAAAGAGATGGGATTTTATGAAAAGCCCGAGCAAAATGTGCCGATCAAATCGATACGTGTGGCCGCCGATGTGACTGCCGCCGAACGCAGTAATCTGGAAATGATTCGTACCGATACACCGCGGTTTAAAGCCATGGTGGAAGCGCTGCGCAATCGCGGTGGCGAATGGTATAAAGTGCCAGCAGGACATATTGAATTGTGCAATATGCCGATTGCGGTACGTGAGAAACTAAACTAAAAAGCATTGGCAACAACGCAGCGCGTTTTTTACGGGCTTTATTTGCAGACTTTGTTTGTGGCCTTCGGTTTGTAGATTTTGCCGGTAGTTTTTTATAAGGGACCGTAAGCTATCTGCAGGCAATACGTAAGCAATACGTAATATAAAGATGCGAAATAAAAACTAAATTAATCAAGCCTCAATTTTTATAAAGGGAGCAACTATGAACACCACTTCAACACCGTCTTCAAACTCCAACCCCTACGCAGCGCCCCAAGGCGATTTGTCCGAGCAGCGAGCACCTGATGAGGCAGAGCTGGCGGGGCGTGGCAGGCGGTTCGCCGCAGCGATTATTGATGCCATTATCATGGTTGCATTGGCGGTCGTGCCTATCATCGTGTTTTTTGGGGGGTGGACTGATTACCAGGTGGCGGCAGCGGCAGGCTCGTACATGTTGACGCTCGGCAGCACCGTGTTTGGTTTTGTCGTTTATTTGCTGGTCAATGGTTATTTCCTGGCTAGAGATGGCCAATCGATCGGTAAAAAACTTCTCGGTACTAAAATCGTGCGTACAGACGGCAGCAAGGCAGATTTCACACGCATTGTTATCCGACGTTTACTGCCTGTGAACGCGCTAAATTTGATTCCCATGGCAGGTCCGTTGCTGTCCGTGGTTGATGCCCTGTTCATTTTCCGAGCATCCAAAAAATGTATTCACGATGATATTGCCGACACCGTGGTTATTCGTATTTCCTAGTTTTTAATGCGCCATAAAGGGCGTATTGCAGAAATATGACCATTGCGAATTTAGCGTTCACCTGCCATGCTTCACGACCATCATCGCCAAATAGATGTAATTTAAAAATCTTCAGGAGCACTCGTGAACGCTATTAAAAAAGCCGCTAAATTTGTTTATAAAAACCCGCAAAACCCGGGCGCAAAAGTGCTGACCGATTTAGCGGTGGCCATAGAGACCAATACGCCTTACGCGCTGTCGCAGCTATACGATCTGGATCGTGATGTATTCGATCTCGCCATCGGCATGTTGAAGGACTGGCGTATTGATCGTCATTATTTGTCCAAGCTGAGAATGTTGGAAATTGGTGAAATTGAAAGTCAGCAATCGCCAGGCGTTTGAGTTTTATCGCGGCATTAATTTGTTTGGTGTGCTGCAGACGCGGCTAAAATTCAATTCAATCCAATCAGCTACAGCTCGACCGCAAAGCCGCACAAAGTTTTATTTTTAAGGAACGCGTTATTTAACGAAGCATTATCAATCCTTCAAATCAAAACCCTGGTTAGCATTCTTCTTCAACAGCGCCATGTTGAGCATGATGATGCTTATGACGATCAATACGCAGGGCGCCGGTATCGAAGTAACGCCAACGGTGAACGTAGCCGATGCTGATTTCGTCGCCGGCAAAAAAGCCATCGAGGCCAAGGAATGAAATGGCGCAGTCACCTCTTTTACGAAGGTTGTCGAGCGCGAGCCGCTTAGTGCGGATGTGCACAACTACCTGGCTATGCCTATCAGGCTAAGAAATAGTCTTGGCCCGCGGATGCTGCTACTCTTTTAACGGAATGCAAATCGCAGTCTTTAAATCTGCAGGTGCAGTGTTGCGCGCATCGTTCAAATACTCTTCGAAGCACGGCTGATCGCGCGGCTCTTCGCCGCTTTGCGGGAGCCAGGTTTCGTATAGCCAACTGTAGGGTTTTTCGAGTTCGGAATAGGGGCCGTTGTAGATAAATACGGCATGGCGCCCACTCGTGGTTTCGGCGGGGCGAATGTCGGTGTGGCTGGCGGCTTTCATGTCGTAGGATCGTGGAATTTCCACGCACGCATCGGATCGCAAATCATCCACGGGGATTGATTTTGGATCGTCATAGAAAATGCCAAAAGTTCGCGCGCCTGCTTTTATAAGCGTTTCGCCGAAGGCCCACATTATCAAGCGTTCAAAGGTGGGGCCCATCGTTTGATAGTCACCGAAGTGTCGCAGCGTGGCGATGCGAATCGCGGGCAGGGTTTGGATATGGACGTTGTGCAAATTAAACATTGGCAGCTCCTGCGAAAGGCGATGATTGGGTAATGGCTTTAGTGCAACTGAAAGTTTTTCATGCCGGCGATATTGCGCGGGTGGTATGCCGTAGGTCTCGCGAAATGCTCGCGTGAATGCCTGTGCGCTACCGTAGCCCGCCTCAATCGCGAGCGTTGCAACAGGTATTGCGGATGCGCTCAGTTTGATTGCTGCACGATGCAGACGATGGCGGCGCAAGGTATCGGCTACCGTCTCACCCATCATCGCCACGTAAACGCGATGAAAGTGATACGGCGATAAATACGCCTCTTCGGCCAAGCGATGTAAATCCAGCGCGTGCTCGTTGGCATCGTTCAAATGCTCGACGATGTAGTGCAGCACATGCTCAATGCGCTTAGCATAGGTTTCGCGGGTAGTGGTTTTCATTTGTTCATTGCGGTTAGTTCTAGCACCTGAAATAGTAAGCGAGCGCACTTAACCTGGTTTGCGGTTTTTATAATTTTTTGAAAAGTCTGTATCAGGCATGCGTTGCATCTGTGCGTATCAACAACGTCGCCCAACCAGGCGATATCAGCAAAGGCCACATTCGTTGTATGCATCTTGCGCGCACATCAACGATCAAGAAATAAAAACACCCGCATGGGCGGGTGTTTCAGGGCGGAAATGCTTGTTGAGGCGCTCTAATGCTAGAGTTCATTTATTTGCCAATAATGCAGGAATTATTGGCAAACCGAATCAGGTGAAAATATTCTACGCTAGTCCACCGCAATCATTACCTCACTGCGCCTGAGGAAGGCAGGCATCATGGGCGGATCATAGCGGGCGAATTGCGGATTGCCGATGCTTTTCAATCCCTGTTGCTGAATCCAGTTTCTCAGCGCTTCGGTTTTGATACGCACTTTCTCATCCGTACTAAATCCTGAAAATCGAATAACCGCCATTTTTTGTGCAGCGACTTCGCGCAAGGTCACTTTCGGATTGAGCGGTTTAGGCAGCGTGGCCATGGTGTATTGCGACGGCATTACAAAATGCACGCGATAGGTTTCGCCCGCATTTTTTTCCATTGATTTTTCCATCGATTTTTCCATTACTACTGGCGCAGTCATGGCGATTTTTTCGCTGGATTTTTCGGATAATTTTTCCGCCGATTTTTCCACCGATTTTTCCATCACCACCGGCGCAGTCATGGCAATTTTTTCACTCGCTTTGCTGTCCACCGAAATATTGCCGCCAAAAATATAGCCTGCAATCGCTCGGAATGCGTCACTGCCCGCTTCATCCATATCGCCCTTAACGAACGTTTCAGCGACGATAAATCCGCGGTACTGGCGCACCTCAAAATCACCTTCTTTTTTGATCGATTCAAACGCAGGCTCTTCAGTTCGTGCCATCACAGCGCCTCCTTGCAAAAGTGTGAGTGTCATGGCCGCGCCGGTCAACACATTACGGATGCAAATTAGTTTCATTAAATATCCTGAATTAGTGAATTTATGAGCTCAAACCATGCGGCAAGAATAGCGGACTCGCAATCAGGGTTCAAGCCCGCATTCAAAGTGGCATTCAAGTTGGCCATTCAGTCGCAATTTTTGCGCCATAATGAACTCCTGATTTATCACTGTGAACCCATAAAAATTATCATGACACATGCCGCTCTGGTTGGATGGGGCAAATGCCTGCCTCCTGCTGTTTTGACGAACGCCGATCTCGCCACATTTTTGCCGACGGATGACGACTGGATTACATCGCGCACTGGCATGAAAGAGCGACGCATTTCGCATGTGTCCGGACTCACGTTGGCGCACGTCGCCGCGGCGCGCGCATTGGCGTGTGCTGGCATGGAGGCGAGCGAGCTCGACATGATTCTTTACGGCAGCTGTTCATTCGATGAGCATGTGCCCAATTGTGCATCCGGTATTCAGGTAAAACTCGGTGCCAAAAATGCCGCAGCGATGGATATCAACACGGCCTGCACCAGTTTTCTCTACGGTTTATCGACCGCGAACGCGATGATCAAATCGGGCGCTGCCAAAAATGTGCTGGTCATCGGCGTGGAAGTTATTTCGCAATTTATGGATTGGCATAATCGCAATGTGTCGGTGCTGTTTGGAGACGGTGCAGCGGCATTTGTGTTGAAGGCTACCGATAATATTGAGGGCGTGATTGCCGAGAAATTGCAATGTTATGCAGACGCCCGCCAAACGCTCCGTGTGCGCGGCAAGGGTGCGGCCTATGTGAACAAAGGCATGCAGTACGGCGACACGATATGGGATTTTGATGGCCAGGAAATTTTTAAAAAAGCGGTCACTGGCATGAGCGAGGCTAGCATCGAGGTGATGGCCAAAGCGGGTGTCACGATGGATGATATTGATGTCGTTGTGCCGCACCAGGCCAATCTGCGCATTATCGAAGCCGTTGCCAAACGCGCCGGCGCGCCCATGGATAAAGTATTTTTGACCGTGCACAAATACGGCAACATGAGTGCTGCCACCGCGCCCGTTGCGCTGGTAGAAGCGATTGAAGCGGGCCGCGTCAAGCCTAACGGCCTGGTGCTGATCCCCGCGTTCGGTGCCGGGCTGACGTTGAGCACCCACTTGATTCGCTGGGGTGACCGGGTCACTCCGATTGCCACTAGCGATGTTGAGCTACCACCGTGCGAAAAATCCGCGCTTGAAATGGTGCAGGCACTGATGAAACATAAGCAACCGCATGGTAGATCAGAGGCAATGCTGATGAGCGCACAATTTATTGAGGCCCAAGCTGAGTAGCTAACTTGCAGTTTCAAGATCCAGAAGCTCCAGCACCGCTGCGAGGCCTCGCGTTTTGCTACCAGACGTTTGGGCGATTAGGCAAAAGGCGAGACTCCGACTTGTTCAAGACGGCATTTGACCCTAAGGTTGTGCGTTGTCTTTGGCGAGGGATGCTTACTTTCAAAGTGTTTAACGATTTTGTGAAGCAATTATCGAGGCCCTATGCTACTTCGTGAAGGAGCCACCGAATTGTTTTAGAAATGCGGAGGTTTGTTCAGTTTTTTGACGCAGCGTCGTTACAAATTGCTCGAATGCAGCCGTATTTATTTGCTGACTTCTTAAATTTTCCAGGATGGCATCTTGAACGTTTTCGCCGCAGATGCCCGATCGCCAACAGAGTTGCTCACTAACAATGCCGCCGCTTCTACAGTCATCACCCATTTGGCATAATAAAAATGGAACGGCGAGAATTCGAAGGCCCATGGCTTGTTCGGGCGGATAATCCTTTTCAAGCGCCGCACTGTTGGTAATGTGAGTATACAAAAATGCCTCCATTGCACCAAACATGGGTTCTGAAACAATTTTCTCCATAAACTCCTTGGTGGCCGTTATATCACCGCCCCAATTTTCTCTCTGCCCGCCTTTCACTAGTGCACGCCATTTTGCGGTGTTGGGCTGCGCGTTAAACGCCGCCCATTCATCAGCAGAGAGCCGCGAACCTTCGAATAGCCTGGAGCAGGCTGCAATGGATCGCGTGACCGCGGCTCGCCTCGTTGTTAGCGAGGCATGTCCATACAATGGCTTCTCATCATCGCCTAGTTTGGCTTCGGCATCAGCGCTATTTTCAACGATATGGGTCGCCAGCCCAACACCCGAAGAAAATGCAAGGCACTGCGTGTTTACGCGCAACCGTGCGTAATCAACCTTTGCCATTTTATCTGAACGCATGAGCGACCTTACAGACTCGTTAAAGAGCCCGATGGGTCTATCATCCGCAGTTTGCACCTTCAATTCAGCGCTTGACGATGCCGCTGCAGGGCTATGGCTAGCATTGGAGGCCGATGACGTCGGTTTTAGAGAAGTGGAAGCAGAAGACACTAATGCGGCGTTGTTGCTGGTTTGAAAATACCAAACGCCTGCACCAGTGATTGCTAGCCCAAAAAATACATATGCTATTTTTTTAAATCGCAATTTATTTACCTTTTACTAGCAGGGGTTTGTATTAACACAATCATTATGAGCCGCTTCTATCGCAACTGCCGCAAATACGAGCAGGAGTCAGGTCTTTCATTATCACATCACACATGCGATAATTATCAAATCATGGCCCACGCGACCGTGTTTGCGATTGAATAGCTGGGTGTAGACGCCATTCAACTGACGCATGCCTTTCGATAAATTGGCATCCGGCGTCTCGATCACGATATGGTAATGGTTCGTCATCTGGCAGTAGGCATGGCACACCCAATTAAACCGCGTGCACACTTGCCCGAGCGCTTCCAGCCAGGCCTGGCGATCGTCGTCGGAAAGATAAATGTCCTCGCGTCCATCGCCGCGCGAGGTGACGTGATACAGCGCGCCTGAAAATTCCAGCCTGAGTGGTCGTGCCATGATTTAACGACTATCGCATGTGTGATGTGATAATGAAAGACCTGACCCCATATGTGTGTGTTGAAGCCCAAGCTGAGTAGCTAACTTGCAGTTTCAAGATCCAGAAGCTCCAGCACCGCTGCGGGGCCTCGCGTTTTGCTAGCAGACGTTTGGGCGATTAGGCAAAAGGCGAAACTCCGACTTGTTCATGACGGCATCTGCTAAGGTTGTGCGTTGTCTTTGGCGAGGGATGCTTACTTTCAAAGTGTTTAACGATTTTGTGAAGCAACTTTCGACACCCTATGCTACTTCGTGAAGGAGCCACCGAATTGTTTTAGAAAT
>JANYDB010000039.1 GCA_025359985.1 Burkholderiales bacterium
AGCCAGTTTGAGCGCGCGTGCAACGTCGACTTGATCGAGCCAGCTAACGACAACTTATCCACAGCGACAATGCAAAACAGCCAATCCGCTCGGCTGACAAAAAGAGCGGCTTAAACCCTCCATGAAAAGTGGACAGGATCATCAAACTAAATTAAATGATAAATACGAGCAAAAATATCGGCAGAAAAATTTGCCTTGAGACCATTCCTTGGCGATACGCTGACAATACGCGAACCTATTGTCAGACAAGACAAGTGCCCGTCCAGCTTGCCGTTTAAGCCAAAAAAGCTTGAAAATGCCCGTGGATAGGGGAGTTTATTTTTTTATTTGATGACGGGTCGCAATACAAAAAGTAATTGAAAAAGTATTAAATGTACTGCGGTCGCATATTCCGACTAAAATAATCTCAACAAAACCTGAGCGGAAAGATATTTCATGAGAATTGCACTGCTTGAAGATGATGTTGATATTGGATCTGCGATGCTGCAATGGCTTGAGGGAGCGGGCCATACAATCCATCATTTTGTGTCAGGCAAAGCGATCGTGCGTGAGGCCGGGCGTGAAAGCTATGATTTATTTATTCTCGATTGGCATGTGCCCGATCTTTCAGGAGAAGAAGTGCTTAAGTGGCTGCGTGAAAAACAGCAATCCACCACGCCGGTTTTATTTGCAACCAGTCGCGATTCTGAAGAAGACATTGTTTCCGCGCTGACTAACGGCGCAGATGACTACATGATCAAGCCCGTGCGTCGTCTGGAATTGCTGGCACGGGTAGAAGCGTTATTGAGGCGCGCGCGCCCGAAAGCGGCAGAAACTGATGCAGTTGAGATCGCGTCTTATCGGATTGATGTGGTTAATCGCTTGGTCAATTTTGATGGCAATGATGTTGAAATGACCGATAAAGAATACGACCTCACATTGTTTTTGTTTAGAAATATAGGTCGTTTATTATCCCGGGGCCACATTTCTGAAAGTGTCTGGGGCCGTAGTGCCGAGGTTCAGTCGCGTACGGTCGATACGCATATCAGCCGAATCCGTAAGAAACTTGAATTGGGATCAGAGCGCGGTATAAGGCTGACGCCAGTCTACAATTTTGGTTACCGCCTTGAGCGCGTTACGGTTGCCGACAAGCCTGCTATTTAGCGGCTACCGGCATCGCGTACCGATGCCGGTAGCCAGATTGATATACAAGTGTCCGTTGAGTGCATCCATTGCCGTCGGCTATTAAGATAATTGTTCTTTCAATGGAAACCCCCATGCTCAATTTCAGGCCGATGTATAGGGCGCTTTATCTGCTGCTTCTGAGCTTGAGCCTATGGTTTAGCAGTGGCATTAAAGCGCAAGAGCCTCGTTACTATATTCATACCGCGTTACAGAGCGATACCTTGATCGGTATCGCCAACCGTTATTTAATTAAACGTAAGGATTGGCAGGCCATAAAGTCGGTCAATAAAATCGAAAACCCTAACCGTATTCCGGTGGGCACGCGCATCAAGATTCCTGTTACGTTGATGCGCACCGAGCTCATCAACGCTGAAGTGATCGCGTTACAGGGACAAGTGGAATCAAGCAATGGCGTGTTGGCGGTCGGTAGCCGCGTAGGCGAAGGCGACAAACTTAAAACGGGCAGCAACGGCTTTATCAGCATTCGTCTTGCCGATGGCTCGATACTTAAGGTGCAGTCAAAATCGTCGATTCAGCTTGAGAATGCACGTCAGCTTACTAATACCGGTGGCATAGGCGATACCGTGGTGAAGCTGGAACAAGGCCGCGTCGAGACCAGCGTGACCAAGCAAAAAGGGTCCGGTGCACGTTATGAAATTCGTACGCCCACTTCCAACATGGGCGTTCGTGGCACGGTATTTCGTGTGGGCAGCGATGACACCGGACGTCGTGCATTGAGCGAAGTAGTGGAGGGCATGGTTGATGTCGGCTCAACGGGCCAGGCAAAGATATTGCCGCTACCAGCTGGTTTCGGTACGGTGGTTGAAGCGGGCAAGCCGCCATCCGCGCCTATTTCGTTGCTGCCCGCGCCTGATTTAAGCGCGGTGGCCACTGTTGCATCAAAACCTCAGATTCGTATTCAATTTCCGGCGCTAGCGCTCGCACAGGGCTATCGAGGGCAGGTCGCTACCGATGCGGCATTTACGAATTTGATTATGGATGTAACCGCTATGTTGCCCATAATCGATTTGGTAAATCTGCCAGATGGTCAATTGTTTTTGCGGGTGCGAGGGTTTGACCAGAATGGTTTGGAAGGTATAGATGCTACTAAATCCTTGCTCCTCAAAGCCACGCCCAGGCCGCCATTGCTTTTGTACCCGGCAGATAATGCCCAAGTAAGTTCCGGTCAGGCGCGCTTTGAATGGATAAATGCGGTAGAGGCTATCGGGTATCTTATCCAGATTGACCATAACGCCGCTTTCACCACGCCTCCTATCAATAAAAAAATAATAGCGGGCCGTGTATTTACACCTGAAACACCATTAGTGCCTGGCCAATATCAGTGGCGCGTGGCCACCGTGCGAGGCAATGGTGATGTGGGACCGTATAGCGAAGCTCAATTTTTTATGGTGCGCGATGCCGCCATTAAGCTTGATACCCCCAATATTAAAGGTGGTGATGCACGCTTCTCCTGGAGTGGAAAACCCGGGCAATTCTATCAATTCCAACTATCACGTACCGAACGATTTAGTAAAATCGTGGAAGATCGGGTAGTTGATAAAACCGAAGTAGCCATCGACGGACTGGCAAAAAATGTCTATTACATTAGAGTCCGCGCAGTCGATAAGCCCGCCGCAAAATCAACTGACGCCGCCGCGGAATATAAAGGTGTGTGGAGCGATACCGCCCAGGTTGAAATCTACGGTTCAATATTCTGAATGTGGTTGCTCTGCCGTCAAGCTCGCGCCGTTAAAGTTAAAGCTGAGGCTCGTTAAGTGCATGTTATGTTGATGTCACATTTACGCTCAGCGCGCGCGTGAAAATCCCCGCTGTCCTGAACACGTTACGTCATCCTGTCATTCGTGAGTGGTTAGTGATTTTGCTGCTGCTGTCGTCAGCGGTATTATTTTCACTGCGAGGTGAATGGTTTTCACGTCTTGATCAAACTCTTTATGATCAGGCAATCAGCCTCTGGCAGCGTCCCGCGCAGCGCGATATTGTGATTATCGGTATTGATGAGGAAAGCCTGCGGCAATTTGGACGCTGGCCATGGCGGCGAAACATTCATGCAACCCTGCTCGAATACCTGGCAACGGCAGGTGCAAAAGTAGTGGCGCTGGATATTATTTTGTCCGAAGCGGATCAGCGAGATGCGCCCAGTGATATGTTGTTGGCCCAGGCCATAAAGCATAATCAACGGGTAATATTGCCTGTAACCGCCCGCACCAGCGATGAAAATTTGACGGGTGAATCGCAACCCATACCGGAATTTTCTCAGGCCGCAGCCCGGCTCGGACACATCACCACGCAGTTTGATTCAGACGGGGTGGTGCGCATGGTTTTTTTGCGCGCTGGGATGACGTATCCGCGCCATGATCTGCTGGCACTGGCGGCGCTCGCGGTTGCGGAGCCTGAACGCTGGACCAATTCCATTGCATTGCCCGGCGAGTCCGTGCCACAAAACCGTGCGCGTGGAATTTTATGGGCAGCCGATCATGCCTATTTAATACCTTACGCTGGGCCGCCGGGACATTTCAAGGCGCTGCCCTATTTTACGGTGCTCCGCGGCGATTATCCGCCCACATTTTTCAAAGATAAAATCGTTTTGGTGGGCATGACTGCATCTGGTTTAAGTGATGAATTTCCGACACCTGTTTCGGGCCTTGAGAGGGCGATGTCAGGAATTGAAATTCATGCGAATGTGCTGCAGGCGTTACGCGAGGGTGTTGATCTCAGGCGCATGTCGCTGCAGCTGTCAGCTACGCTCAGCGTCTGTATTCTGCTATTTTTAATGCTGGCCTATTTATGGCTAAGCCCTCGTCAGTCTATTGTGCTTACCGCGATGCTGGGTATCGCAATTATTTTATCGACCCTGCTTCTATTTCGCTACGGCGCTATATGGGCGCCGCCCGTACCCTTGCTGTTTGGCTTAATCTTGGCCTATCCAATCTGGAGTTGGCGCAAACTGGAAGCCACCCAACGCTACCTCAATGAGGAACTCGTCAGCCTAGAACGCGAGCCAAGTTTTGTTGCATCAGAAACAGCGCAGGCGCTTTTATCACTACCGCCATCGCCCATCATCTTTGTGCCTGATGTGGTCGAGCAGCGTATTGTTGCGTTACGTATGGCTACCCAACGGCTGAGAAACCTGAATAGATTTGTCGTCAACAGTATGGAAAGCTTGCCGGCGGCCGCGCTGGTAACGGATTTCAAAGGCAAAGTGATGCTGGCCAATACCGGCGCGGATCGTTTATTTGATGCTGGTGTTGTCTTGCCAACGCAAACGTCAGCGCAACCGCAGCCGCTACTGAAGTTACAGCCATTGAATGGACTTGATGTATTTGACCTCATGGCCGATATTTATCATCACGAAAACCGCAGTTGGCGAGAGCTGTGGGCCGGTGTTGCGAACAATATGAGCGTGATTACGGTAGAGGCTACAGGTCGCGATGATCATGAGTACCTGGTGCAAATAGCGCCATCGTTTACAAACAGCGGTGTACATACCGCGACGATTGTGACGTTGACGGATATTTCATCGCTGCGCGAATCCGAGCGCCGTCGTGACGAGGCGTTGCGCTTCCTTTCGCATGATATGCGTTCACCACAGGCATCCATTCTCACGCTGCTGGAAATGCAGCGCGATGACCCCGGCAGCATGACAAACGAAAAACTGTACGATCGGATTGGCCGTTACGCGCGCCGCACCCTGACGCTGGCCGATGATTTTTTGCGGCTGGCTAAAGCGGAACGGTCCAGGCCGCAGGATTTCGATCCGCTGGATTTGAGTGAGCTGTTGCTGGATGCCACCGAGGAAGGCTGGTCGCTGGCTACGGCGAAGAATATTCAGGTGGTGAGTGATGTTCCCATGGATGAGGCATGGGTGAGTGGCGATCGTGATTTGCTCACACGAATGCTGGTGAATCTGTTGTCTAATGCCATTAAATATAGCCCCCCGCACACCACCGTGTCATGTCGGCTGCATCTGGAATCTGCATCGTGGGTTATGGAAATTACCGATCAAGGCTATGGGATTGCAGCGGCCGATATCTCAAAACTCTTTACACGTTTTGCCCGCATTCGGCAGGAAGGACAACCCGAAGAAGAAGGCATAGGTCTGGGCCTGGCATTCGTGAAGACCGTCGTGTTACGTCATAACGGGTCTATTTCAGTGAAGAGTAAAACAGCCGCTTTGGGGGATGCTGTTGAAAGCGCAGCGATTGCTACCATTGAACATGTCCGGCGCTGTGGCACCACATTTACGGTAAAGCTGCCGGCGATTGATCGGCCCGCAAATTAATTATTGCTCGCGTTATGCAATGGCCTGAAAGACGTAAATCCCGTTTTCAGCTTGTATTCGTTTGGCACGACCCGCGTACCAAAGATAATGTAAGTGCGCGATGGCCTCTCCCATTGCAAACACCAGTTGATGGTTATCCAGCTCGCGCTTGAACAGTACGGGTAAAATTTCCGCCGCTGATTTAGGTTCACGAATAGCCACCATTAATTCCGCCAGCCGTTGTTCGTGATGCAGCGCCAACTGTGCAATTCGTTCATGTACACCCGTAAATACACGGTCATGCGAAGGCAATACCAGCGTCGCTGCGGGCAACGATGAAAATTTATCCATGCTGTCAAGGAACTGCTTGAGCGGATTGGCTTCCGGCTGATTGCCCCACACGCCGACATTGGTGGTGATGCGTGGCAGCACCTGATCGCCCGAAATCAGCACACTGTCACCGTTTAAAGAGTCAGTTGAAGAGCCGGTCGAAAACAATACCGCATGCTCAGGCGCATGACCCAAGACGGTCTTCACCGTCCAGTGCCGCGTACCAATGCGCAAGCTGTCGCCGTCAATAAGCCGATGATATTGGCGGGGTAGCGTTGGGACACCGCGCTTGTAAGCATTGCTGCGTTCATTTTGTGCCACCGCAAAATCAGGACGAATGCGGGCGAGTCCGTGCGCGATAAAAAACGCAGCCGTAGTGGCGCGGTCAAAGCCTGATGTGTCCTCGGCCGCCGCGTGAGCTGATAAAAATTCAGTGGCCGTCATCCATACTGGTGCGCCGGTACGCTCATGCAGCCATGCCGCGCAGCCGACATGGTCGGGGTGATAGTGGGTAACGATAATGCGCTTGACGGGCATACCCTGCATGGTCTCAACAAAGTGCCGTTCCCACCATGTGTGAGTCTGGGCCATGCCGTAGCCCGTATCGACAATCGTCCAGCCTCGGCCTTTTATTTCACCTCCACCATCCCCTGCCCCATCGCCCATCAGATCGCCATCCGCATCATGGTCTTCCAGCAACCATAAATTAATGTGATCAAGCTTGAACGGCAGCGGCATGCGAATCCAGTAAATACCGGGTGCGACCAGAATGGATTGGCCAGGTGCTGGCGGGGTTCCATGAGGATAGGCAATCATCGATGGTGTACTCGGTTCCGCCTATTCAAAAAGCTTGCTTAATCGCACACTCAAATGCAAACTCATGCAGAAAGTCAAATTAACCACCATAAAAATATTACTTGGTCATCGCCACAAACACACCGTCCCAGTTTTTGCCGGGAGGTTTGATCTTGAAATTCGCAATGCGCTGGAGATAAACTTTATAAACCTTACGCTGCGGATCGGATTGCGCGAGCACCGTCAACATTTGCTCAGCATCATCCCAACGCTGCTCTTTGTAACGATCCAGCGCGCGGTGAAAACGCTCAATTTCATCAAGTATTTGATCAACAATTTCACCTTTTAAGCCTACCGGTTCAAAAATAGTGATGGGTTCCAATTTACCTTTGACGCGGATACGATCAAGCTCACGATAGACCACTAGCGGCACAGTATTAACGATATTTTCAGAAACCAGAATACCGACGCCATATTCCTTGGTCTGCCCTTCAAGTCGCGCAGCCAGATTGACGGCATCGCCCATCACGGTGTACGCGCGACGGAACGTAGAACCCATATCGCCGACGCTCATAATTCCGCAATTAAGCCCCACGCCAATTTCTAGTTTCGGCCAGCCGCGTTTGAGATATTCGGGGCCAATTTCCTTGATCCTTTTTTGCATGGCCAACGCCGACAAAAGCGCGTGCTCGGCATGCTTTTCATCCTTCAGTGGCGCACCCCAAAACGCCATAATGGCATCGCCGATATATTTGTCAATGGTGCCGCGTTGTACCTGAATCGTTTCGGTCATCACCGTGAGATAGTCATTCATCATCGCGGTAAGTTCAGTTGCAGACAAACCTTCGGAAATAGACGTGAAATTACGCACATCGGAAAACAGCACCGTCATGTCGCGGCTTTCGCCTTGAGTGGAATAGTTGGCTGGATTTTTAGCCATTTCTTCCACCAGTTCTTTCGGTACATAGGTGCCGAAAATACCGGTGATCTGGCGCTTGGAGCGGGCCTCAATAAAAAAGCCGTAAGCCATGTTAAATAAGTAAAGTATGCCGATCATGAGCAGTGGCATTGCGAGCGGCAGTATCAGATTTTGGCCCCACCAGTATAGGTTAAACGCAATCAGCAGCGCGGCGGTTGCCACCACCGTAACTGTTGACCATATAGGATTTAATTTTACGAGGGCTACGGCAAGTATCAAACCGATTAACAAAATCATGCATATTTTGATGGCGGCTTCAAAGTGGGGCTTGCGTTTGATATTGTTATCCAGATAGCCGGAGATCATATTGGCATGGGTCTCGACCCCCGGATAAATCCGATCAACCGGCGTATTGCGTAAATCAAACAAGCCTTGAGCCGAGGTGCCAACGAGTGCAATTTTCCCGTCCAGCTCGCCCGTTGTTAGTTTCCCCTGCAGTACATCAGTTGCGGAAATATAACGAAACATCGGCGAGCCACCACGGTAAGGAATGAGCGCGGTACCGTCATCATCGATGGAAACTTTCGTTTTATTGCCAAACTGAACATTGTCTAGACGAGCGATACCATCGCCTTCATCGTCACGCATTTTGACGCGGATCGCTTCGTTATCAAGATAGGTCCGATAGACCGCAGTTGAGAGCGATTCATAAAAGCCGTCTTTGTATTTAATAAAGATTGGCACTCGCCTCAGTACGCCATCAAAATCTATTTGCGGCAAAATATGGCCGGTCGCGGAGGCAGATTCCTGTAACGGTTTAAGGTTGCCACTGTAACCGATGATTGCCTGCGAGAAAAAAGGCTTGCCATTAAACGTGCTGCTGGTGAAAGTAGATGCCGGCAATACCCCTAATTCAAGAGATGCTGATTTATCGTTGCTTTGGTTACTGCCAGCTGCAAACGCCAACACTACGGAGTGTTTCGCAATTTCATCGGCAAAGCGCGCGTCAAAATCGAGTGCGGGACGAATTTCTGCTAATTTTTCCTGAAATTCCGTGTTGGATTTCAGTTCATTTTTACTAAGTGATTCTAATTTTTGCAGTCCCGAGCTGGTGTCTGCTTCCGGAAAAAGTATGTCGAATCCGACCACCTTTGTCTTGTAATCATTAAACAGTTTCTTGACTAAAAGTGCCATTTTGTCCCGACCCCACGGCCAGTGACCCTCAGCTTCCAGACTCTTTTCGTCAATATCGATGATGACAATACGGGGGTCAATTGTTTCCGGCATGGTCGCCCGCAAACGGGTGTCATAGGTTTGAAGCTCTAGCCGCTGAAAAAAGGTCAGTGGCTCGCCGAATATATAGTTCAGAACAAACAGAGCAACGATGGCAATGCCGAGACCGGCGCGGATCGCGACGTTGATAGAAGAAAAATATTTTGTCCAGATCTGTCTGATATCAAACTTGGCGTTCATTTTGCTTCCCCGCTTATGTTTTTTTGTGAAAAGCCATTTGTTAAATTGGGCTAATCGTTTTTTGATAGACGGCGGCATATTAGGAACGCTGACACTTGCAGCGAGATTATGCCTCCCAAGCTAGGGATTGTTGCATATTTGCATGTGGGGTTGGGAATCCTCTGAGTGAGGTAGCAGAATTTTTGGATTTACCGGTCTATTATGGCTAACCTAAACGGTGCAGGCCAGCTTAAAACATTAGGCTGGCCTGCATCAAAGACAAACTAAAACCGGATGACAAAACTACTTGGACAACTTCATCTGTGCCGCTTCAGCCGTGAGATAGCCTACACAAGCGCCAAAGCGGCCTTTGAAATTAGCGCGAACCAAAGGATCCAGTATTGGTTTTACAATATCGTGCAAAGGCGATTCCCAGTCACCTGGGTGCTGAAAATTACTCATGATGTAAGTCCAGCCGTTGATTTCGTCCACCGCATGTAACCCGGTTGATTCCGCACCCGCAGGACATGACAGCACTCGCGATAATGCTTTGGTATCCACGTTGTAGGCCCACAAAAAATTGTTGACATGGGTATTGCTGTCCTCACCGATAAACAGTGTGCGCATCTTCTCGGAAAATTTCAAATTGTCAGGGGTCGCGATTTTATCTGCATTGGCGAAGTTACCCAGCATGTCCTGCTGCTTGAATTTACCGCCGCCGAGGTCTTCACTGATGAGCGCGGGCACAGCGGTCATATCAACCGGTACCCAGTCGCTCGGTATTGCGGCGCCGCTTTTGTCAGCCTGACCGCCACGCAGAGTTTGCGCATAGACCGCGCCTGAATACGGGCCTTCAACCTGCACACCGCCTGAACCGTTGGTCATGGCGGTTTCAATGCGTGACATCGCGACATAAGCAATCTTGTCTTTGGCATTCAGGGTCGTGCCTTCCCATTTGGTAAAGCCCATGCTCCCGCCCATCAGCGCGGCATAACGATGTGTTTCCAGAAATATGGCGGCCTTTTCCATGCCGGGTTTTACCTTGATCCAGTTGAATTTTCCAGCGTAGGCAATCTTGGTATATATCGCGTCGGCTGGATCGCTCGTCTTCACATCCATGATGTCAGACGCTTTAATGCCGCTATTTACCAGTGCGCGAATTTCTGCGCTGGTTGCGCTGCCCAGTTTGATCCACAACAGCGTAGCCGCACCTGGGCCTGTGCCAGAGGTTTGATTCCACTTGGCAACATACAAAGTGCCACTGGAGAGATCGCGCGCCTGGTCGGCAATGAACATAAACGCGCCGCCGTTAGTCCAGTCATCACCCATCAGCACTGTGCGCTCGTCTGGCATCACTTGCACCAGCTCGTGGGAAATACGGCCCATGCAGTAATGTTTTTTGATGCTGCCCGTGCCATCAGGATTCACGGTGACTTCAGGCAGGTGGCCGTAATGATAGGGGCTTGCCTTGTTTGGATCACCATATAAATTTTTGCTGAACGCTTGTAGTTGTGAATTGGCGGCACCGACCAGTGTCGCATCCGGCTCATACTCTTCGCTCGACAGATGCGTATTCCAAGGCGAAAGGCTCGCGCCGCAGGTAATCCATAAACCATTTACGGATGAAGTATCGACGTTATGGTATTTGACAACGCTCAGCTTGCCCGTCGCTTGATCCTGATCCAGCGTGATCACCGCGATGGGCGAGGGCAGCAGGCCGTACATTGAAATAAGACTTTGGTCGCGCGTGGTGTATTCAAACTGCACCACCGCAAATATGGCTTTGCCTTTCACCCCTGTAACTGTCGGATTATCCAGCTTCAATAGCGAGGTGCCATCCGGCGAATCTGAGAAAAACTGTCGCTCCAGGCCTGATATTGAGCGGTCGATAATCGGCTGATTATTGATATCGTAGTAGCCACCTGACAGAATCGAGCCACCTTTGCCATCGGCCACCTGATCACCTGTGACAAAGAAAGGCTGATAGGCGAGCCGCCAAGCCTGTGTGCTGCCATCGCTAAAATTAGTGGTCAATGTTGAACTTACCGAGGTCGTGGCCATTGCCGCAGGGTTTGTCATGTTGGGTGCGGCCATGGACTGGAAGCTGACGTTATTGAAACTCGGCTTGTCTAGGAAGGGGTTATCGCTGCCGCTATTACAAGCTGTCAGTAGCGTAACCGCTGACAGTGAAGACGCCAGAGGCAAGATTGGCGCGCCAGCCAGCATTTGCAGGAAATGACGACGTGACTGGTGAGAAGGGGATGTATTATTCACAGGGCAAAATTCCAGTATGAAAAATGTAGATAGAATATTTTTAGTTCAGCATCAACCGTTAGAATTTTGCCTGCGCGGTGTGTCGGTTTGATGACGTCTTAGCGAAATTGACTGCGACAATATAGCGGATCGATAATCAAGCTCGTTTGTTCTCAGCTCAGCGCTTCTGCGTAAAAAAGGGTGTGGGCAAATTACTGCTGATTTTTTACCTTATGTTCGTTACCGCACCGCCTGTTTCGGCGGGCCAACGTATTTTTAACTTTTTGGCAATATGACTTATGACTGTTAATTCCGATAGTCTGCACGGCAAAGACAAAACCCATAAAAGATTCGAGACCTTCAACGCATGACTTCCAAGCATCCTGAAACTATTAAAGTTGATACCTTGCCTCCCCCCGACAAGGGTTGGCGTTCGCAAAAATGGTGCGTACGTGCTGCCGTCGCGACGCTACTGTTGTTGACGTTAATCGTGGTGATCATCATTTTTTTTGATTGGAACTTATTGCGTGGCCCGATAGCGCAAAGGGTGACTGCCTTAACCGGCAGAAGCTTTGCGATTAATGGCGATCTGACGGTGCACCTTTCGTTACACCCACGCATCATCGCCAATGATATTGTGCTCGGCAATAAGGCCGACAGCGATGAGCCGAATATGGCTCAGATCAAGCGCCTCGATTTCAGGGTTAATCTCTTGGAGCTCCTGGCTGGTCATTTGGTATTGCCGGAAATAGCGTTGTCCGAGCCTCGTGTTTGGCTCGAAATAGATAGCGATGGCGCGCCTAACTGGATTTTTAACCCAAAGCGCAAGCCAATGGAATTTCCAGAGATTGGTGCGCTGACGATTGATCAAGGTAGTGCGACCTATCGCGATCTAAAACACCATACTGACCTCGTGATGGCTGTCAAAACCTTGGCCGATGGCACCGATAAATCTGATTTTCGCCTTGAGGTTACGGGCAAAGGACGTTTTAAAGGTATGCCTATGTCACTACAGGGACGAGGTGGGGCGCTATTGAGTTTGCGCGATGCCGCCCATCCTTATCCGCTGCAGGTAGCAGCCATGATGGGGACTACCAAAGCGAGTATTAATGGCACGCTGGTTGACCCCTTGAATCTCAAATCCGAGAAGCTGAACTTCAAACTGGAAGGCAGCGATTTGGCGTTACTGTTTCCGATTATCGGTGTGCCGATTCCGCCAACACCTGCTTACAAACTCGCCGGGTTCCTGGATCATGCAGACCAGGTATGGACTTTTCGCCGTTTTAAAGGCGTCGTGGGACAAAGTGATATCAGTGGTGATTTTGCGGTTGATCATAGCCAGCAGCCGCAAAAAATAACCGCTAATCTGGTTTCGCAAAAACTACTGATGCGTGACCTTGGCGGTTTCATTGGCGCGGATCGTGGCACCCGGCGCAGCGAGGCACCACCACCCAGCGACAGGCTGATGCCGACCGAGCCTTTCAGCCTAGAAAAAATACAGGCTGCAGACATGGATGTGGCTTTTCGCGGTGAACACATCGTGACTGAATCTATGCCAATTGAGAAAATGAGTGCTCATCTTCTTGTCAACAACGGAGTGCTAAAACTCAAGCCGCTCGATTTCTGGATGGCCGGCGGACATCTGGTGTCGCAAATAGAAATGGACGGTAGCCAGAAAAATATCATCACCCGTGCAGATATTGTCGCCAAAGGACTTAGGCTCGATCAGATGTTTCCAAATTCCAAGCTCGCCTCGGCTGATACGGGCACTATGGGTGGCCGTGCCAAGTTGGTAGGCAAGGGTAATTCAATGGCGCAATTACTTGGCTCGGCAAACGGCGAAGCAGCGTTGATTATGGACGGTGGCTCGGTTGGTGAATTATCGCTGCGGCTCGCGAACCTCGATATTGCGAATTCGCTCAGGCTGCTTTTTGCCGGCGATAAACAAACGCCGATTGGTTGCATGGTCGGCAATTTTAAAGCAGTTAACGGCGATTTCATCGTGCAGGATTTGGTGCTTGATACGCCTAAGGTTAATGTGACCGGCAGTGGCGATATCAATTTTATTGATGAATCGCTACACATCAGGCTAGTGTCTCGTTCGAAAGGTTTTAGCCTGGCAAGTTTACGTGGCCCGGTCAACATTGCGGGCACATTCAAGAACCCAGCGGTGCGGCCTGAATTAGGCGGTGCCATTATTCGCGGCGGTCTCGCAGCTGCACTGGGTGCGGCCACGGCTGGCATTGGAGCGTTAATACCGCTGCTTGATTTTGGTAAAAATAAGGACAGCAATTGTGCCGCGCTTATCAGTCAGGCCAAATCCGACGCGGGCGTGAAAACAAGTGATATAACGTCCAAGGCAAAAAAGTCTACAGCACCTCCCGCAGCATCGAATAAATCCGTAAAGCCGAGGGCGACTGGCAAATCTGCACCGTCGAAAGAATCCATATCACAACCAGCACCGTAGATTATTTAACCATCATGATTTTGCAGCCGCTATTTGTTTCACGGTATGGCGCTTGTGAGTTATGAAATGCAAAATAATATCTTTACCGTAGGCAAAAAAACATGTTGCGTATAACGCTGGCTGCTATTGCACTGCTAATATTGGCCGTGATTGTTTCGGCATGCTCGCCGTTGAGAATTGTTAATGGGTTAACGACCACCGACACCTATAGCGCAACAGTTAATATTGAATACGGTCCAGATGCGCGCAACAAGCTGGATGTGTATCAACCCAAGCTGCCTCCGCAATCTGCGCAAGTCGGCTTTCCGGTGGTAGTATTTTTCTTTGGCGGATCGTGGGTGAGCGGGGATCGTGCCAGTTATCGCTTCGTTGCTGAAGCATTGGCTGCCAAAGGCATTCTCGTTATCGTGGCGGATTATCGGCTTTATCCCCAGGTTCGTTATCCGGATTTTCTTAACGACTGTGCGCTCGCCGTCGCCTGGGTGCAGCGCGAGGGGTCGCGCTTCGGTGGCGATACCAAACGTTTGTATTTAATGGGGCACAGCTCCGGTGCGTATAACGCCGCGATGCTGACTCTTGATCCGCGCTGGCTCACGGCAGCAGGCGTAAAGCCGTCGGCAGTGGCGGGCTGGATCGGTTTGGCCGGGCCATATGATTTTTTTCCGATGACCAATAAGCAGGCCCAGCCGGTATTTAATCATCCTGATTATCCAACCGGCTCCCAACCAATCGACTACGTTACCAAAGCTGCGCCACGCACTTTTCTGGGCGTGCCCGCCACCGATGATGTAGTCAACCCGGAACGTAACACCAAACAGCTCGCCGAAAAGCTGCGTGCGGTGGGTGTGCCGGTCACGTTGAAGGTATATACCGGCGCCAGTCACGCTTCGTTGATTGGTGCCTTCGCGTGGCCGCTGCGCCGCATAGCACCGGTACTGGATGATGTTGCGCAGTTTGTGCTGGATGAAGGTGCTGCTTCGTCCGCATCTTCGACCCTACCGACGATAACGCATTGATTAAACACAACCCAAACCAAATCAAACGCATGCAACCGTTACGAGCAATATTGAAGTGGATATTTGGAGCAAGCTTTCTATCTGCCAGTGCAAATCATTTTATCCATATCGATTTTTATGTGAGTATCTTGCCGCATCCATCCGAAGAAATTTACTTAGATAAATGAACAAGTTGTCTCAAATCGCTAATAAATATTTGATAATTTAAAAAATAGCTTTAAATTAGTTATCAAATATGTAACTTAATTGTCAGGTGCTAAATGAGAACAACTGCGCAAATATCTCGATGGAAAATAATCACAGCGTTGTTTGTTGCGGTTCTTTGTGTAGGTAGCTGGTTCATTTTTTTTGCGCCTGCTGCCATCAACAACGAAACATCAGCCAATTCGGTGCCTAGCGGTGTTGCTGCTCGGGCTAAATCAGTAGTCGCAGCGCGCAGTGACCAGCCTCTGCGCCAAGCAGATCAGATTGTCGTTCCGACGGCGGGCAGTAAAGACTTCCGTGTTGAGTATGAAACCGCCGCCAATATTTATGACTATTATCAGAAATACATTAAAGGGGATGCTACCAACCAGTATTACGCCATGTCAGCCGCATGGAGATGTGTGGATGTTGTGGGTGATAAGGGGCGAATAAAGCTCAACTTATGGGTAGAGCGTGCGAGGGGAACAAAAGACGAGCCCCTTAGAAAGGCAGCCTTGCTCAAAATTATTTCAGCCTGTTCCGGATTTGATGAATTACTAATGGCAAGCATCGAGTCGAAATTCACTGAATTTCAAAATGAGAGCGCGGCAAAAGGCGTAATTGCGGCGAAGCTTGCATTGTCTCGGCCTTCCCCATTTTCAAAAAATCCGGACGACTTTGCGAACGGGATATTAACCTTCACAAACGCTCTGCAACAGGATATGTCAAGGTTGACAGCTGCTGAAGCCGCGACATACATCCTGCTAGGGCGTAATAACTATGTTTGGGAAATTGGTGACGAGAAGCTCCCCGTATCGAGCAAAATTTTAATCGCTGCACTCGACACGATTGATTGTTCTGCAGCTGCGATGTGCCCAATAAGCCCTTTAACAGAGGCTAAGATGTGCCTCATAGGTACTTGTGGCGTCACTGATCGGGCGCAGAATATCCAGCAGTACAAACTGACGCCGGCTGAGTATGAAGTATACGAACGGCTGCGGCCTCAATTAACGGCTGGCGCACTAACGGGAAAATGGCCAGAAGGGCTACTCAAGCCCATATCGCTTAGTCCGCCAATTGTGAATGTATCTAAAACCGATAAGTAAACAAATCTTAAATAACAGGGGTCGTAAAATGAAATTTTTGCAATGGTTTAAAAAGCCTGTTTTTTGCATATTATTGTTGTCATGTTGCATTGCAATAGCGGGGCCATTACTTAACATTACTTAACATTGGTCTTGCACATACGGCATCCAATCAAGATAGGGCGAATGCCATTATTAACGCCCTCGATTCTTATCTGACTTCGATAGGGCAGACGATCCAAAGACTAGATTTTTGGGAGGTTACAGCAAAATATAGTGACGGATGGCAGCAAGCTGCCGTTGTGATTGGTACAGATGGACAAAAATCTAAGTTAGGTAACATTACTCTGGATCAAATGAAGGCCCCGGTAATGGTTGGTGGAGATTATCAACTTGGTAGTTGCTATTATTCACCCCCCCAGACATTGCATTTGTGGCTTAACACGATCTGGTATTGGCCGTCCACAGGTGAAGTTGATCATATTGATTCCACGCCATTCGATTTGAATCTCAGCAATGGCGGTCAGATGTGTGTTTAAGCATATGTTCTAAATCAACTTAGAAACATAATTTTAAAAGTCTCTCATCCTGGCCTTCCCCGGGCGATGGGCTTTTCCCAGTTCGCCTCCAAGGTAGGTTACATCCACGGGCCGTTTGGGCTATTTCTGCCCCTAAAAAGCCCGCCAGTGCTTGAGTTTAGTTTCTGAATTAACACCGCTGAATGTAGCGCAATCAATCCTCCAACAAGCCTTTCTTGCGCAACATCGCCGTCACGGTCGGCTCTTTGCCGCGAAACGCGCGATAGGCTTCCATCGGTGGTCTGGTATTGCCGCTTGCATAAATATATTTCAGCAGTCGCTTGGCAATGACGGGATCAAACGGATCACCGGCTTCGGTGAAGGCTTCAAATCCGTCTGCGTCGAGCACCGCAGCCCACAGATAAACATAATAGCCGGACGCATAGCTCGAGCTAGAAAACAAGTGCTGGAAATGCGCGAAGCGATGCCGCATGACGATTTCTTTGGGCATGCCAAGTCGCGTGAGCTGTTCGGTTTCGAATTCATTGAGATCAAGTCCGTCCATATTGCGGCGGCTATGCAGCGCCATATCGAGCAACGCTGAAGCGACAAACTCGACATTCTCAAAGCCCTGATTAAAGGTGCGAGCTTGCTTGAGTTTGGCTATGAGCTCATCGGGAATCGGCTGGTGAGTTTGATAGTGTCGCGCGAAGCGCTTGAGTACCTCTGGCTCGCTGAGCCAGTGTTCAAACAACTGCGACGGCAGTTCAACAAAATCGCGCAGCACGCGGGTACCGGCCAGACGTTCGTAATGCACATTTGAAAGCAGGCCATGCAGGCCGTGGCCGAACTCATGGAATAGGGTGCGTGCATCATCAAAGCTCAACAGCGTCGGCTCGCCTTTAGCGAAATTATTGTTGTTGACCACAATCGGAATAACCTCGCCGTCGATCCTGCTCTGCGAGCGATAGACGCTCATCCAAGCGCCGCCGCGTTTGGTGGCGCGGGCAAAATTATCGTGCAGAAAAATCCCGATCAGTTTGTTATCAGTATCGTGAACTTCGTAGGTTTTGACATCCGGATGGTACGACTTGATGTCGGGCTGCTCAGTAAAACGAATGTTGAACAAGCGTTGTGCGCAATCGAATATCGCCTCGACCATGCGATGCAGCGGAAAATAAGGTTTGATCTCGGCATCCCGTAAATCATAGCGAGCGGCGCGAACTTTCTCCGCATAATAGCGCCAGTCCCAAGCTGCAATGTCTTCAATGTGATCGTCGCCCGCGATGGTTTTTAGTGCCACACATTCTGCTGCGGCTTTTAATTTGGCGGGCGTCCAAAGTCGCATTAACAGATCATCGACAGCTTGTCGTGTGCCGGCCATCATGTCGGCGAGGGCATAGTCAGAATAATTATCAAAACCATGCAACTGCGCTTGTTCAAGGCGTAGCTTCATGATTTCAACCGCGACCAGCAGATTGTCAGTTTCACCTGACGAGCTATTATTTGCGCTTGTGTTGGTGTTCGTTTCCACTTCAGGGCTCCGACTGCCGCGCTGAGTCCAGGCCTTGAATGCCTGCTCACGCAAATCACGGCGGTCCGAAAAAGTTAAAAACGGCACTATCAGTGAGCGTGAAAGAGTGATGACGTAACCTTCTTCGGCGCCCCGTTCTTGCGCGGCTTGCCTGGCCGATGCGATGACGGCATCCGGTAATCCGGCGAGATCGCCCGGCCCGAGCCGCAATTCATACGCCGCTTCGACTGCTAATAAATTCTGCGTAAATCGGGTCGTGAGTTCGGCCAGTTGTTCCATGATTTTGCCGTAGCGCGCTTGTGCTGCGACTGAAAGCTGTGCGCCGGCGCGAAGGAAATCGAGATGAATGCGCTCCAGCAGGCGTGCTTGCTCAGTATTAAGCCCTAAACCACTGCGCTGCTGATACAAATCATCGATGCGTTTAAACAGCGATGCATTCATGTACACCGCGTTGCCGTGCGCAGCCAGAGGCGCGGACATGTCACGTTCAACGGCTTGCAGCGCAGCCGATGTTTCGGAAGCCGTCAGGTTTTCAAACAGGGCTTCGATGCGATTCAACAGGCGACCGCTTTTATCGAATGCGACGATGGTGTTGTCAAATGTAGCTGCTATGGGATTGAGCGCAATGGCAACCAGCTCATCATCATGTGCCTGCAGCGCGACCGTGAATGCAGGCTGAAAATCAGCCGCTGAAAACTCGCCAAACGGTGGCAGTGCATAAGGGGTAGTCCAGGTTTGCAGCAGCGGGTTGGCAATATTCTCAACGCTAAGATTAAGATGTGTGTCCATGTCGATCATGTTTGCAATTGAGGTTGAGAGTCTGGCACGCTTATGTATAAGTAAAAACCAACTGATAAAAACAAAACGATAAAAATCTCATCATAAAAACATGATGTATCGGGTTGTGTTATCAACCCCCCGCTTCATCACTTTTTTCTACGCTTGTCGTTATCGTTGCCGTTGCCGTTGTCGTTATTGTTATCGTCACCAATGCCGCTCGTCAGCTAAGTTTGCAAGTTTAACAGGGCGCTATAATCTTGCTCGAACCACTAATCCGATATGAGGTGAGTGCCTGGACACCAGGTTTTCGGTTCATGTTATTAACTTGCCACTTACATGACGCCCACTGAAACGCTACAGCTTTTAAAATCCACTACTGGCTTCACGCCGTTAGGCGAGGCGACGGGTAATCTCACGCTCGGACGGGGGACGTTAAATGAGAGTCCGGTGCATATTGCACTGGTAGAAAACAAAATTGCTTCAGGCTCAATTGGCGTCAAAGAGTGCGATAAGTTGGCGAGTTTGTTTCGGATCGTAGGCGCACAAAAAACTCCGCTACTACTTTATCTAGATTGTGCCGGTGCACGTGTCTCAGAAGGGCTGCCTGCGCTGGGTGCGTTTCGCCAAATGTATCGTGCAGCACTCGAAATGACGCTGGCTGGCGCGCCGATGACCGCGTTGCTCGGCACGCATTGCTATGGCGGAGCCAGCATGTTGGCGGCGTTGGCGCAGCAGCGGGTGTTCTCCGCGAATACACAATTAGCCATGTCCGGCCCTACAATTTTGGCTGCGGCTGCGGGTGTCTCGGCGTTGGACGAAAGTTTTCGCGCCATCGCCAGCGCAGGCATTGGGGCAGCGGCACGCGCAAAGCTTTCGCCACAAAACGTATTAGTGTGGGACCACACGGCAATATCCACTTTGAGCGCTTCGCCAGGCAGCCGACACGCGCAGCATCAGAAACTGGCTACGCATCCGACGGTTGCTGCTGCACTGGCGTTGGCCACTTCACAAGGTGACACACGTCAAGATGTGGTGCAACGTAAAGATGTGGCGGCGTTGTATCCGCTGGGCTATCAAGGATTTGAGTCAACTATCGCATCATCCAAAGTATTTTTTGGTAAAGCCAAAGATTTGAGCGGGGGGATTCGATTGCTCGGCCTGATTGATAAACGCCTGTTGGGTGCGGCCCGCACCTGGGCACTGGCCGATCAGGTTTGGGCGCTGGGTGCTAAATTCGCCGCCAAGGGAGTCGAGCGTGTGCATGTACTGGTGGATTGCGAAGCGCATTCCGCACAGCTCGATGATGAGCGCGCGATGTTGTCCTGCTATCTGGCCGATTTATCAATTGCGCTGATGACGTTGGCAAAAATGGGTGCGATGGTTGAAACCACCGTACTGGGTCGCGTGGGTGGTGGTGTATATGTGGCGCTGGCGGCGGCTTCGCACAAAGTGAATTTGCTGCATGGCGCGGATATTCAATTGCTGCCGAGCAAGGCCGTCGCCAGCATTCTGGGCGACGCAGACGCGGCCCAATATGGGCTGGCTGATTATGTGAAGGCCAGGGTCGCGGATGATGAATTGAAGGTGGGCTATTTGCGTGATTAATTTACGTAATTGATTTTTGTGACTGATTTTTATGTACATGCACGTGCGCAAACGCTATTAAAAAACATGAACCAGAATTTATTTGCACTTTTTGCATCCCGCTTCCCAGCAGATAAATCGCGTGTATTCATTGAGGGCGATGGACCGGGGACGGTCCGACGTATTATTACTTTTGCTGAATTTGAAGCGACGATTTCGCAATACGCGAACCTCATTTTGGCGCTGGCGATTGCACCCGGCGAACGGGTAGCGGTACAGATTGAAAAATCGCCCGAAGCGTTGATGCTATATCTCGCCTGCCTTAAAGCGGGCGTGGTTTATGTGCCGCTTAACAGCGCCTATCGTGAAGGCGAGGTACGCTATTTTTTAGAGGATGCAGAACCGAAGTTGATGATTCATGCGCCGCAGGATGCGCATTGGATTGGACCGCTGTGTGCTGAGCTGAATATTGCACGGCGCTACACTCTGAATGAAGCGGGGGGCGGCTCCTGGAGCATAAATGCCTCAAACGCTTCATCAGGCCTAGAGTTTAATTCAGACACTGTGCTGCGTCGTGATGACGATCTTGCCGCAATCCTCTACACCTCTGGTACCACCGGCCGCAGCAAAGGCGCGATGATTACGCATCGCAATTTGAGTTCAAACGCGCTTACGCTGCATCAGCATTGGGGCTTTAAGTCAGGCGATGTGTTGCTGCATGTCCTGCCACTGTTTCATGTGCATGGGCTGTTTGTCGCGGCGCATACGGCGTTGCTCAATGCGTACCATGGTGGGCGCATGATTTTTCAGAATAAATTTGAAGCGAAGGCGGCCTTGGCTGCGCTTGAACACGCCACCATTTTTATGGGTGTGCCCACCATGTACACGCGGCTACTCGCGGAGCCCTCTTTTCAGCCGGAAGTGTGCAGCCATATGCGGCTATTCATCTCGGGCTCCGCGCCTTTATTAGCCCAGACCTTCAGTGAATTTCAAACCCGCACTGGCCACACTATTCTCGAGCGCTACGGGATGACCGAGACCGGTATGCTCACATCTAACCCATTGGTGGGCGCGCGCAAGGGCGGTACGGTAGGCCAGCCGCTGCCGGGTGTGACGGTGCGTATCGTGACCGCCGCTGATGTTGATCATGAACACGTCAACACCCGCTTTACGGCTGCCAGTCTTCATGAAATGGGTTCATTACAGGTGGGCGTGTTACAGGTAAAAGGCCCCAATGTGTCGCCTGGCTACTGGCGCATGCCTGAAAAAAACCAGGAAGAATTTACTGAGGATGGTTTTTTCAGGACCGGCGATTTGGGGGTGAAGGATGCCGATGGCTATATCAGCATCGTCGGGCGCTCTAAAGATTTGATTATTTCAGGCGGCTACAATATTTATCCCAAGGAAATAGAACTGCTGATTGACGCGCTGCCTGGTGTGATTGAAAGTGCGGTCATCGGTTTGCCGCATCCTGATTTTGGTGAGGCGGTGACGGTGGTGATTATGCCCAACATTATGCCAAACGCGGCTCTGGGCGGGGGTTTTAAGGCGGTAGCTGCGGCAGGTGAAGTTTTGGAAGTGGTGTCAGAGGCACACATCATCGCCGTACTAAAATCAAAACTCGCCCATTTCAAAGTCCCCAAACGAGTCTTTATCGTTAACGATTTGCCACGTAATGCGATGGGTAAAATACAAAAAAATGTATTGCGAAAGCAATACGCGTCCACTTTTATGCCGTAGTCTGCGTTCTTAATTGATGGGTTAAATTAACCTCTAGCGATAAGCACCTTGAAGATCTATAAGTCATCGCCATTTACAATAGATAAAATTCGCCGTTGTGAGTCCTTAATTTTTGAGAGTCTAATGATTGTTTTTAATTTATCGTGTTCCGAACAGCACAGCTTCGACGGCTGGTTCCGTTCGGCAGAAGACTATGATCGTCAAGCCACAGGTGGCCTGGTGGAATGTCCTCTTTGCGGCGACAAGCACATTACCAAACAGCTTTCGGCACCACGTATTAATTCGGGCGCCTCAGTTTCCCGCAGTCATGGCGGCAATGGCGGCGACGGTAGTGGCAACTATAGCGACGATAACGATAGCGCAGCATCACAACTCCGCACGGGCCAACGACGTTTAATCGAAGGGCAAGAAGTACTGGCCGCCTCGATGATGCCGGGCTTGCAGGAACACATGTTGCGGCAGTTTAAAAATTTTGTATTAAGCAATACCGAAAACGTCGGCACTGAATTTGCTGAGACCGCCCGCCGGATCCATTACGGTGAAGAATCGCAGCGCAATATTCGCGGTCGGGTGTCCATTGATGAAGCAATTGCCTTGCGTGAAGAGGGCATTGAAACGGTATCGTTGCCGCCTGGCGTGGTGCTGGACGAGGCTATGCAGTAGGGAGAGTTTTTGTATGAAGAAGCTGAGTTTAGCTCAGCGATCTCAGTGATGTGACGCGCCAGGTTTCAGCATTAGCGCTAATGCAGCCATCGCCAGCATTAACAGCCCGCCTGCAACAAACGGGGCCTTAACACCCACCGCCTCGGCCAGTGATCCTGCCGCCGCCATTCCGGCTCCCAACCCGCACACAATAAAAGTCGCTGACCAAGTAAAGGCTTCGGTCGCATATTTGGCGGGCGCCAGACGCGATACCATTAATGCCTGTGCTGCAAACGCCGGCGAAATCGTAAAGCCCGCAATAAAAGCAATAAACGCAAAGCCGAGCCGATGATCAATCACGCCATGTAACATCAGTGGCACGGCGAACATCGCCAGCAATAACGCAAACTGCCGCTCAACCGGTTTCTGGAGATGTAAGCCACCGTAAATCGCGCCGCCAAAGACGCTGCCAACCGAATTGAGCGATAGCAACAGCCCTGCGAAGGCAGGGGTTGCCATCGCGGTAGCATAGGCAGGGTAACCCACCTCCATTAAGCCGCAGGCCGTGGTCAGGCCGAATACGGTGACGAACAGCAAAATTAATTTTGATTCGGTTAGCGGGCCTAAAAAATGCCGTTCGGTGGGCTGTTCCTGCTGCCAGTATTTGAGCGCGGGTGAACGTAGAAAAGCCACGATCGAAAGAGTTACCACACCCCATGCGATCAAAATGGCAGCACGCGGATTACTGAACGCGAGAATAATGCCCATGAGTGCTGGCCCAATGGTGAAATTCATTTCCATCAGTATTGAGTCGACTGAAAATGCCATGCGCCGATCCGCATCATTTTTAAAACGGTGTCGCCACAAGGTACGCGTGAGCACCGTGATCGGTGGCGAGAAAATCCCCATTAGCACAACTGACGTGAATACGGCAGCCAGTGGCCAGCGCCACCACAGCGACGCGATAAAAAGCGCGAATGCAAGCGGCTCAGTTACGGCAGTTATGCGCAGCGGCAGCAGCGGGCCGATCCGGTCAATAATACGGCCCTGTACTGGCGCGGCAACCGCCATCGCAAAAAAATATACGCCCAGCACGCTGCCGGCAATTTTGAAATTTCCCAGCGATTCGCGCAAATACATCACCATCGACAACCCCATCATGCCAATCGGCATGCGCGACAAAAACGTGATGATTAGGGTCGTGCCGACATCAGGAAGAGCCAGAAAATCACGGTAGGGCGTAAAAAATCGGGCAAAAAACTTCGGCGAAAAATATGATGATACTTTCAACAAAATTTCACACTAGGCATCCACGGGGTTTTTATTCAAAATCGCAATGGTGATGCGTGAAACGGCGACGAGTTTGTCGGCTTCATCGGTGATCCGGATTTCCCAAATATGAGTGGCCCTGCCGATATGCAGTGGCCGTGCCGTGCCGATCACAAAGCCCGCACGCACGCTGCGAATATGGTTAGCGTTTATTTCAAGGCCGACCACATTATGCTTGCTGCTATCCACCACTAAAAACGCCCCCGTGCTGCCCAGAGTTTCAGCCAAAGTCACTGAAGCGCCGCCATGCAGCAAGCCCATTGGCTGATGGGTGCGATGATCCACCGGCATCTTCGCTTTCAGATAATCGTCGCCGACTTCAATAAATTCAATACCGAGCTGCGCGTTCATCGTCGGCGTGGGCTGGTTCAGTTCTGCAAGAGTCGGGCGGCGATACCAGATGGGTTGTGTCATACTCGATTGGCTTTAAAAAATAAATAAAAATTTATGCAGTTACTACCGGCTACAAACCAGGCAGGGCCTGAATTTTGACTACCGCGATGAGTAGCGTAATGATCACCATCGCGGTAATAACTGAACGTAGTTTATAGAACCAGAGCGGAATCAGCTTCTGTAAATTCAGCAGGGTATCAATAGCCCACACAAAGCCGAATAAAAAGATGGTGACGAATATGCGTGAGGTGGGGTGCGACACAAACAGCATCGCCCATGCCAGCAGCGATGGCACCACAGAAAGATAAAAAAGGGTGGTGGCGCTGCGTGGCGCTGATTCGGAAAAGCCGATACCGATACCCCATTGGATGCCGCCGAGAAACGATAAAATCACCGCCGCATAGGTGGTGAGGAGCTGCAAAGCCAGCGCTGTTTGCGACTTGTCGTAAGACTGACGGCGTGACACATCATACGACTCGCCTATAAACAGCATGCCAGCTAACACCACAAACGGAATTGCCCCTGCCAGGGTTAGAAGCCGCGCGGTTCGCTGTGCGCTGCTGGAGGTGGGCTCTTGAGTCATCATGTCAGGTGCTGGCTTTTGTTAATGCGGCCGCACGGCTGGCTCGCATGGCTTTCGCAATAAGTGCGAGTGAAAACGCGGCAAATAATCCGAACCACAACAGCGACCATGCGGCCACCGTGATGCCGAGGATTGGCGGGTATTTATCAGCACAGCCGCCGGTCGCAAAAAAATACTCGGGCCACCAATTTGCACTGGGCAAGGTGTTGACAAAATTGCCTAACGGATCTGCCAGACATGATTGCATGGTGTCACCTTTGCTGAGCTGCCACATTGCACAGCCTGCGCCGACCAAAGCAAAAATGGCAATGATGGCGTTATAGAACATGCCTGCCGTTCTACGCGGGCCGTGTATTGCGCCTATTAACGCAACCAAAGCAATGCTAATGTAAGCATAGCGCTGCAGGATGCATAACGGACAGGGCTGTTGGCGTTGTGCACCGTATTGCAATTGATATGCTGTTAACAGTAGAGCGATGCAAATAAGTGCGATAACTGAAAAAACGGCGCGTGCGGAGAGTTTGATAACCATGTGTTTACGTCCTAGGCCAGTACACGAAGTTCGCGCAGCAACACCGATAGCATCGCCAGATCAGATTCTCTGGCGTGTTTTAGATCGGCCATGACTTCACGCATGCGGGCAAGCGCTTTTTCATGATGGCTAGACCATGCATCGATGAGCACCGTGGCATCATTTAATTCGGGCGACAAATTCAATACTCCCGCTGTCAATTGTCGCTGCAGATTGGCAATATCATCACGCATGGCGGCGCGGGCCATCGATTGCCAGTGCGTGTCAGCGGGCAAAGCGGCAATCTGCCCCGATGCCCAGCGCAAGTCGAGCTTGCCCACCAATGCAAAATAAACCGCAGCAGCAAGTGGCACCCCCCGTTTTTTTTCAAGCGAGACTTCAACAATATCCAGTACCGAATACAACGCATCCAGTTTCGCAATCGCGCTGGATAATGCCGCCGGCACGCCGCGCTCTGCCAGGTGAAATTCAGCCTGCTTAATAGCCGCGAGATCTTCAGCTGATAAAAATTCGCTCAGTCTCGATGAAACCGCTGCCACGCCGGGGGCAAAAAAAGCCAGCACTTGTGCAATCGGCATTTGCTCCGAACGACGACGTAAAAACCACAGTGTGGCACGCACGACCAGCCGACCGACTTCAATAGTCATCTCATTTTGAATCGATGCGGGTACTTGATTGTCGAGCGCATCAACAGCTTGCCAAAGCGGCAATAAACCAAACACATCGCGCGCCAGAATATAGCAACGCACCACTTCGGATGCGGACGCACCGGTCTCTTCCTGCATGCGATTTACAAACACACTGCCAGTGCGGTTGATGGTACCGTTAGCGACTACAGTGGCAATAATTTCGCGCTTTAGCGGATGGCGCGGCATGATCGCCGCGAAGCGTTTTTGGAGCGCAGTGGGAAAATAAGTAATCAGTTCTTTGACGACATATTCATCATCGATCAGACTCGATTTCAGCAGCACGTCAGACAGTTCCATCTTGCTGTAGGCCAGCAGCACCGCGCGTTCCGGTGAGGTGAGGCCTTTTTTATTAGCTTTGCGGCTTGCGATTTCCTCATCATCAGGCAAATATTCCACGGCTCGATTGAGTCGACCGGCTTTTTCAAGGTGGCGAATAAAGCGGGATTGCGCATCGAGTAATTTTTCTGCGCGCACTCCGGAAACCGACAGAGTTTGGGTTTGAAAATAATTATCCTGCAGCACCAGTGCCCCGACTTCATCCGTCATTGACGCCAGCAGCTCGTCACGCTCGTCGATTTTCAAAGCGCCTTGGTCAATGATTGCATCGATTAGAATCTTGATATTTACTTCATGGTCAGAGCAATCCACACCAGCTGAATTATCTATGGCGTCGGTGTTGATACGCACGCCATTCATGGCGGCTTCGACCCTGCCTAGCTGAGTCGCGCCCAGGTTGCCGCCTTCAGCGACGACCTTGCAGCGCAGCTCATTACCGTTAATGCGCAACGGATCGGTGGCGCGGTCGCCGACTTCAGCATGGCTTTGATAGCTGGCTTTGATGTAGGTGCCAATGCCGCCGTTATAAAATAAATCTACGGGAGCCTTCAAAATGGCGCGCATCAATTCTACCGGCGTCATATTGTCATTACTAATAGCTAGTACGTTTTTGACTTCTGTTGAAATCGCTATCGATTTTGCGCCACGCGGGAACACACCGCCGCCTTTGGAAATCAAGGCTTTGTTGTAATCTTCCCAGCTTGAACGGGGGAGGGCAAACAGGCGCTCGCGCTCGTTGAAACCAATAGTTGAATCCGGTTTAGGATCCAGAAAAATATGGCGATGATCAAACGCGGCCACCAAACATATATGCCGCGAAAGCAGCATGCCATTACCGAAAACATCGCCTGACATATCGCCCACACCCGCTACCGTAAAGTCAGTGGTTTGAGTGTTGAAATCGGTCTCGCGGAAATGCCGCTTGACGCTTTCCCATGTACCTTTAGCGGTAATGCCCATTTTTTTATGGTCATAGCCGACTGAACCACCAGATGCGAAAGCATCACCTAGCCAGTGGCCGTATTCTTTTGAAATGGCGTTCGCATAATCCGAAAATGTTGCGGTACCCTTATCGGCGGCAACCACCAGATAGGGATCATCTTCATCATGGCGTACCACCTGTTTGGGCGGAATTAGTTTGCCTTTAACCAGGTTATCCGTCAGATCCAAAAGCCCACGCAGGAAGGTTTGATAGCAAGTAACACCTTCCTTCATATACGCCTCGCGCTCGGCTGCCGGCGGTGCGGCTTTAAGAACAAAGCCGCCTTTGGAGCCCACCGGTACGATCACTGCGTTTTTGACTTGTTGCGCTTTGACCAGACCCAGTACTTCGGTGCGGAAATCTTCCGGGCGATCAGACCAGCGCAAGCCGCCGCGCGCGACTTTTCCAAAGCGCAAATGAATGCCTTCAACGCGCGGTGAATAAACAAAAATTTCAAATAACGGTTTGGGTTCAGGCAGCTCCGGCACCTTGGCGGATTCAAGTTTTAGCGAAAGGTAGGGCTTGCGCTTCCCTATCGTGTCAGGTTGATAATAATTGGTACGAAGAGTGGCCTGGATCACGGCTAAAAAGCGCCGCAAAATACGGTCTTCATCGGCATTGCTGACAGTATCCAGCAGCGCTTGAATATGCTTGACGGTTTCAGCGCTGGCCATTAGCGTGGCTTGGAGTGCAGGGTCGAAGCGCTGATGAAAAAGTGCAACCAGCGCCTGTGTAACGGCAGGGTTATTGGCAAGCGTCTGCTCGATATAGCTTTGGCTGTATGTAAATCCTGCCTGCTTTAAATATTTTGCATAAGCGCGGATCATCACGATCTCTTCGTTCGCCAGCGCCGCCGCCAAGGTCAAACGATTAAAGCCATCGTTCTCAACCTGACGTGCCCAAATGCGGCCAAATGCAACTTCAAATTTCGTTTTGACGTTTGCAAGATCAAGATCTTTGAACGTATGTACCAATCCGAAATCATGAATATGAATCGCAGGATTGCTGTGACGCTCAATCGTATATGAACGTTCGCTGTCCACTTTGACCCCCATGTTTTCAAGCATCGGCAAACTCGCTGACAGTGGGATCGCGGCTCCTAGCTGGTATAGCCGGAAGTGTAGGGTGTCGGCGGCGGATTCGGTTGCTTGATAGAGCATCATCGCCAGCCGATTATCCGGCGATAGCTTTTGTGCCATCGCAAAATCCTGCACGGCTTCGTGCGCAGAAACATCTTCCCGATAGGCAGCCGGGAAGGGCAATACAAAGTCACGTCGTGCGGCGTTGGCGGCGGCTTCTCCGCGGGCGCTGTTAAGCGCTAAAAATACACCGTCTTCCCAGCGGCTGATGGCAGCCACGATTTCGGCCTCCAGCGCTTTTAAATCAACCTGGGTGCTGACAGTCGGTGACGTACGCACCAGCATATGAACACGCGCCAAGACGGATTCGGATAATTGCACATTGAATTCTGCGCTGGTGCCATTAAAAGCCCGTTTCAGAATTTCCTGGAGTTTTACACGGACCTCGGTGTTGTAATTTTCACGCGGTAAAAAAATCAGGCACGAATAGAAACGCGCATAAACATCGCGGCGCACGAACACCCGCGTCCGGGCACGCTCGCCCAATCGCAGAATGCCCATCGCGGTTTCAAACAGCATTTCCTCACCGATCTGGAATAATTCATCGCGCGGATAAGTTTCGAGAATTGAGAATAAATTTTTGCCTGCGTGGCTTGAATGCGGAAAGCCGGCACGCGCCATCACCCGCTGAATTTTTTGCCGCAATAGCGGAATATCTTGTGGATTGGCGTGATAGGTGCTGGACGTATAAAGCCCCACGAAACGACGCTCGCCGATGACTTGGCCGTCTAAATCAAAACGTTTGATGCCGAGATAATCCAGATAGCCCACGCGATGCACGGTAGCGCGTGAATTGGCTTTGGTGAGCACCAGTAATTGTGGGTTGCGGGCGAGGGCGCGAATTTCCGGCGGTAATTCAGTGAAACTCGCTGAGACCCCGCCAAGCTTGGGTTCGCGCAAGATACCGAGCCCGGATTTGGAGACGATTTTAAGCACGTCCTGGCCATTTTGTTCGGTCAATTCATAATCGCGATAGCCCAAAAACGTGAAGTGATTATCGCCAACCCAGGCTAAAAATGCGCGAGCCTCATCCAGCTCTTCGATCGGAACTACTTTTACAGCACCGCTCATGGAGCCCAAAATTTCAGCGACTTTTGCTTTCATTTGCGGCCAGTCTTCAACGGACGAACGCACGTCGCCTAACACTGCGACCAAGCCATCACCCAGCGCCTTGATACGCGCCGGATCGCTGATGCGTTCAACCTCAACATGAATCCATGATTCGAGCTTTACACCGTCATGCGGATTGTCTAGGAAGGTGAGCTGGCCGTGTTTGTCACGCAATGCATCAAATAACGGATGAATCACAAAGTGGGTGGCAATTCCCTGGCGATTGATTTCCATGGCAATTGAATCCACCAGAAACGGCATATCGTCATTAACAAATTCTATGACCGTGGTTGATGCAGTCCAACCATGTTCGTCGGTCTTCGGACTAAAAATGCGCATTTTCGCAGCGCCAGACTGAAACTCCTGGCCAAACTGCAGATGGTTAAGCGCAATTTCGCACCAGGTGGCAGCGCCGCGCATTGTAAAATCTTCAGGATCCATTTCCTGGTAGTAGCTGGCCGCAAAAGCTTTGGCAGCAGACTGTTCTTTGGCAGGCACTTTGCCGTCAATGAGCTGGTTAATTTCATACAGGAGAATGGTTTTGCGCTGTTCTGCAGTCGTTGAGATTGATATCGTCATGGAGTATGGCCTGACGCAGCAGGCAATTATTCGTGGAGCCCGCATTATAGACTTGTCGTCAATTCTGGCTCTTGAATTCATGCAAAAAAATTATGCGCGTTGTGCATAGTTATGCAAAGGCGAGAAGGAGCTAACCTTTTATTCGACTACGCATCGGTCGTGCATAACAGGCATCGTCGGTGTTGGCCAGCTTTGATAAGTGTAAATTGATTGCGGAAATTCAACGCCAGATTGCAATGGCCTTCCAAACTGCATCGGCCCCAGAGACCGTGCGGTTTCATATCCCAGACGTTTCCAGAACGCCATGGCGCGAGGATTGCTCCTCATGGCTGCCATCAGTATGCGTTTGCCGCGCTGTTCGCGACCATAATGCTGTAACGCTTCAACCACCTTGTTGCCGTAACCCTTCGCGCCCATTTCGAGCTTGAACATCATCGATTCAATATACCAATCATGTTTATTGGGCTGGTGTTGGCGGATGATCAGTATGCCAATGAGTGAAGATGAAAAATCAAATATCCCAATGCATGAACCTTGAACTGGAATAGCAGAGGGCAACGCCGATTCAGTGAGTAATTTGTTTGCGGCATCTGCACCAGGATCAATGCCAGTGAGCTGCAGCGCCATATCATCGCATTGCGCTCAAAGATTCTATAATGCAGGTTCGTCATGTTCATTCAACAAACGACCTTAACCCGCGTTAAATTTAAGAACTCGTTTTACATTATTTCAAAAACGTAAGATTGAATACAATTTATTTATATTACGAAAAATAATTTTGACGAGCGATTTATATCCTAGGCGATTAAAAGTGTACCGACTCGTTGCTGCGGCTTGTTGATGGCGGCTTGATCTTTCACGATTAGTCCATAACGTGTGCATGTCACGCGCGTCCGTTTCGTGCTGGCACGCCGTCGTTGTTCCGCTACAATAAGTTTGTTATCGAGTTGAGTTAATTTTCATCCAACCAGCAAACCAAAAAGAGCTATCGCGTGGAGCCGTTAAATTCATCCAGTCAGGTAAGTGAATTGTTGGCCGAAATAAAGGCCGGAAACGCAGGCGACAGCAGCGCATCAGCGCGACTGTATTCATTGTTGTATCCCGAGATAAAACGGCTTGCCCGTTCCCGTTTGTACGCGGCGGGTGGTGTTACCAGCCTCAATACGACCGCCCTGGTTAATGAAGGTTTTTTACGCATGGCGCAACGAGAAGGGATGGCCGGTGAGTCACGCCTGCAGTTTTTCGCTTATGTAGGCAAAGTATTGCGCTCGGTGGTGCTGGATCATTTGCGCGCCGAGACTGCCGAGAAACGCGGTGGTAATCAAGTGCAGGTCACACTTTCGCAGGCAGAGTCGATTGCAGTTGCAGGGCGTGACAACTGGTTTTTGCTTGATCTGGCGTTAGAGCAGCTCAAAGACATGGATTACGCGTTGTATGAGTTGGTTGAGCTGCGCTATTTTGCGGGGTTGACCGTGAGCGAAATTGCGGCTTTGCGTAAGGTTTCTACCCGCACTATTGAGCGTGACTGGGTCAAGGCGAAAGCCATACTCGAAGAAATGGTCGAACATGCGCCCGAATAAAGAGCTGGTGTGAATATTACTGACTGGCAACGCCGTTCGGCACTGTTTGACGAGGTGGTTGATTTGCCAGTAGAGGCGCGCGAAGAATGGCTGGCCGCGCTTGCTAAAAATGCTCCGCAGCATTTGGCTGCCGTGACAAAAATGCTGCTCGATTACGATCAGACCGAACCTGATCGCACCGCTGCACCGATGATTGGTGGTTTAGGAACTGTCGAATTTGAATCCCGCTTGGATTGCGCCACGATGCCTGCAGATATGCAATTAAAATCTGGCGCGCTGATCGGCGCCTGGCGATTAGACCGAAAAATTGGCGAAGGCGGCATGGGCTCGGTGTGGTTAGCCGCGCGTCAGGATGGACACTTTAAAGGCAGTGCGGCGATTAAATTTTTACGCACCGGTTCAGGTAACACTGAGGTAGTGGAACGTTTTCTGCGCGAACGTCGTCTGCTGGCACGCTTGATTCATCCCGGTATTGCCCGCCTACTGGATGCGGGCACTCATGCGGGCGAGCCTTATCTGGTAATGGAATACATAGACGGCCAACCCATCACCGCGTGGGCGGCAGCGCATGCGCCACGTGTTGCTGACCGGATTTCACTGATGCTCAAAGTCTGTCGAGCTGCCGAATACGCACACAGCCAACTGATCGTACATCGCGACTTGAAACCGTCAAATGTGCTGGTAAACCGTATGGGCGAACCATCACTGCTGGATTTCGGTATTGCCAAGCTCATTGATGCAGCAGATGATGATTACGCGACTGCATTAACCCGCATTACCGGTCGTGGTTTCACTTTGGGCTATTGTGCGCCGGAGCAGATTACCGGTGAGCCAACGGGTGTGGCGGCTGATGTATTTTCGATGGGCGTGCTGTTGTTTGAATTACTGACCGGTACGCTGCCGTTTCGGCCCCAACAGGAAGGCCGTGCTGCACTTGAACACGCCATGGTGCATGCAGATGCGCGCAGCATTTCAAAAGCCCTTGACGAAGCTGCTGTATTGCCCGGCAATTTGCCCAGTAATCGCCCAGTGGATGCAGAGCGCACGAAAGGTGATCTTGAAGCCATTGTGGCCCGTGCGTTGCGCAAAAAACCGGCTGATCGCTACCCGACTTTGAGTGCGTTTGCTGATGACCTTGAGCGATGGCTGAATAATTTGCCAGTCGCGGCACGACGCGGGAACTGGCAATACATGACCCTGCTGTGGCTCAAGCGCAATCGCGCACTGGCCGTCGTCGGGACGGCAGCGTTTATTGCCGTCAGTACCGGTATGGTCACGGCAATCTGGCAAGCTGAACGTGCCAGTGAAGAGGCATTGCGTGCAGACCAGGAAAAAGAAGTTGCGGTCGAGCAGCGTCGGCGCGCCGAGATCGCCACCGCACAGGCGACTGCCGCCTTGGCCGAAAGCGATCAGGCGAAGCGTTCCGCGTTGCAGGCCGGGCAACTGGCAGAGCGCAGCGCGTCACTGGCACGGCAGTCTGAACAGACGGCGATGCAAAACGAATTACGCTCGCGGCAGGCAGAGGCCGACGCCGCCACATCCAGTCGCAATGCGCAGAAGGAAGCGGCCAAAGCCAAAGCGGTAAATCAGTATCTGGTCACCCTGTTTGAGAGCGCCGACCCGGAACGTATCAAAGGAGAAAAACTCACGGCTCGCGAATTGCTCGATTCTGGCGCGAAATCACTGACCACACAATTCGCGAATGACCCGCAAACATTGGCGGAATTGCAAGCGGTGTTGGGACGGACTTATGTTGGCTTGTCACAGCCGAAAACAGCGATTCCGTTGCTTACCGAAGCGGCTGCAACGGTGGCAACAAAATATGGGGATCGCTCAGTCGAGCATGCACGAATTCTCTATTCGCTGGCGCGCGCGGAATCGGAAATTGATAATTTTCCGGAAGCGCAGAAGCACTATCAAATAGCGCTGGACATACTGGAACCTTTAGACGGGATTGCAAGTGAGACTATTGTTACCGGCAAAACATATCTGGCCCATGCGCTACAAAAACAGGGGAAGTTCGCCGAAATTGATTCGTTGCTTGCGCCCGTGCGGGCCGCCATCATCGCGCAGCTGGGCGACCAGAGCTGGCTATTCGTCGAGATCGAAAATGCGCGCGCAGTGGCTCTGTCGGGTCAAGGCAAGATCAATGAAGAACACCGTATTCTGCTGAGTATTGAACCACTTCTAAAAGCACCGCCGCCCGGCAAACGCGCCGATGCGCTGGTGATCCGTAACAATCTGGCGATTGCTTTTGCGCGCATTGGCAATCTGGCTGAAGCGATTCCGCGAGCCAATGCAGCGGTTGCGGGCTTTATCGAGCACCTCGGGCCTGACGCCGAGCAAACACTAAAGACAATGTGGTTTTCAGGTGAGCTACTGCGGCAAGCCGGCCGCTATGCGGATTGCGCAACGCAGTATGAGCGTGTGGCGGAAATCCGGGCGCGGGTTACCGGCGAAACCCATCCACTAACGGTTGATGTGTTTTCAAAAACCGCTTCCTGTGCACAACTAACCGGCAATGAAGCGCAGGCGGCGGCCTACACAGCACGTGCGCTGGCAGCGTTGGCGCCCACCGATCAGCCGCCGCAACGCAATGTGCTGCGTACTCTGCTGACTTTGCAGCTATATATGCTTGATCGTGCTGACACTCCACGAGCGCGGACTTTGCTGCTGCGAACAAAGGCGCTTGCAGTGGCACTGAATCTTTCTGCAACCTCACCGGAATCATTATGGATCACGGTCGTTGAGGCTTGCACTGCAGCGCGGGCAGGCGACGTTAAAGCAGCCCTGCGTGGAATGGACGCGCTATTAGTAAAGGCACCTATGTTCACAAATCTGCCCGCTGTCAGATCGCTGTATGCGTACTTTCTGGTACTGGACGGTCAATTTGAACATGCACAGGCCGAGATGATTGAAGCCCGCAAGTTGGCCGCATTGCGCATGACGGAAACACACCCTGTTTACCTCACTTTTAATTATGTAGATGCGCTCATTGCTCGACCCAAAGAGGGCGCCAGCGCACTACGCGCGCTTGAGACGGGTGCCGGTAGAGCTGCGCGCCTGCCGTTGGCACCGAACTGGTTTGGGCTATGACGAGTCATTGTTTTCATAACGGCTGAGCATGCGCAGATATAAACATATCAGCCACATAAATTAAAAACTGAAGAGTAAACCCCAGCATTAAAAGGCATCTTGAAGCATTTTTGCTCCAAGATGCCTGTTAATGCTGGGGTTTTGAAATTTAAATTAATCAACAGAGGTAAATGTCGTACTTTCCAGATGGCCTGCGTCTGATAGGTTGATGCATATTTCCGCCATCGATTGGGAGAAAACATGAAGCCTGTCAACATGATTGAAATCGCCAAACTCGGGTTGGCCACCATGAGCTTAATTACGGCAAGTTGGGCGGTGTCAGCCCAAAGCCAGCTCACCCCGCCAACTCCACTCAAGCCGCCCACACCGGCTGGCACGGGTGACAGCACCACCCCTCTTTCAACCGGGCTTGCCAAGCCCAACGCGCCACTACAGATGGACAAATTATCGACGAATAATCTACGTCCGCAAAATATAAAAATTGGTAGCGAAACAATCGCTTTGCACATGCTGCCCGATACACAGATTTTCAAGGGTGCTTCCGGCAGAACCATAAGCGTGGCACGTTTGAAGCAATTGCAGGCGTTGCTGGACCCCAGCCTGCCTGCCGAAATTAAAGCGGGTGGCCCGATTGTTAAGGCGCAGCCTGGTCAGTCGCTCGCCAGCATGGCAGCGCTGCCTGCCAATACGCGTATCACGCTCGCCAATGGCCATATCGCCAGTGCAGGGCAGTTGAACGAAATTAAAGGCTTAATCAACAAGATGAACCAGCCGCGCACCATTACGCCGGTGCCAATAGTGCTGGCCAATTCGCAGGCGCGGCTAACAGTAGGCCCTACGCTTACGTTGGCAGACGCATTAAAGCGGCCTGCCAGTGAACCTGTCAGGGTGGGTAACTACACTTATACAGCTGAACAATTGCGGCTTATTGACAGTAAGCTTCGCGCCAGCAAGGTTGATCCACGCGGCCTGGTTGAACGGGAGCGAGGCAGTGGCACGTCAGTTACCAATAAACCAAACCTTAATGTGATTCCTTCTGGCCCTCAAATAAAAATAGCTCGTGGCTCATCCATGGTTTCAATGCTGGATAAGCCGGATAGCGCGGTGCTGGTTTCCGCCAATGGCAAAGTCACCACGGTCGGCGCACTCAAACAATATTTGCGCGAAAAAAACCTGACGGCTGCGCAATTTGATGCGCAGAAAAATGCCAAAGTACGGCCCACAAAATAACGGCGCTAATTAGAAAATAGAGAGGGATTTCATCATGAATCAGTTTTCAAAATTAATGCGCATTGAGCATTCGCGTTTCCGGTATTTCATGACACGCATATCGAGTTCATTTCTGCTGGCGTTGGGCTTCAGCTTTGCCTCGATGCCGCCTGCGCATGCCATGGGTGCAGTTGAAGCCATTGAAAAGGTATGCAATGCCACCAATGGATTATGCGGACCTGATTTTTCCAGTTTGTCTACACACTGTTTTCATGCCGGAAAAGGTGACGAGGTTAGCTGCGCTATTGCCATCATCTCAGCCATCGCTGGAGTCGGCCAAGTCGGCAGTGCAATCGACACCATCGTCATGTGCGCAAAAGACGTCAAAAATTTAAATGCCATTCAGGGTAAATGTAAACAAGCGCTGGATGGACTAGGCCTGCCCGCAGACAAATACAACGAGGCGATTGTTATTGTCAAACGCTGTGCGGCGATCAAAGACGTGGATGACACCATCATGTGCGCCGATTATTTACTGAATTCATCCTTCGCGGCCGACGCCGGTGTGACGGTTCCGTCGTGGGTTTATTTTTTGTTTGACATATATGACGACATTAAAGCCAAAGACTATTGGGGCTTGGTTTATCATGTCGGTGCCACGATAGCCTGTATCGCTGCGGAATATTTCAGCGGCCTGGATGTTTGCAGTTTCCTGAAAGATCTTGTTGCCCTAGGGGTGGCTATCTATGACGCGGCAGGTGCCGTGGTCGATTTTATTAGCGACACCTTTAGCTCCGAAAGTAGCAACATGCCGCCGAGCGATTACTTCGCTCAGAATTGGGCACCTCAGGTAGAAGAGTACGCACAAAACATGTTCCAGTACCGCACAAACGGTTATTGGGGCGGGCCGCACACCGGTCCTGAAGGTATGCGGGATAACTGCTACGACTATTTCCACGGTCACACCGTTGGATCTGCAAATGCCAATAGTGTTTGTGATGCGATGCTCTCGGGTAGCGGCGGCAGCGGTGGCGCCTTTATTCAAAAGGGATTTTCGCAAATGGTGGCGCGCCGTGGCGCACAATATTTGTTACCGAATCTGGTCAGGGCCGCCGTCAAGGCAAAACATGCCGAACTCAATGCCAAAGGTATAAAAGTAGCGTTGGAGGACGTTTCCGCGATATACGGTTATTTTTTCAACGGGCCGGTTAATCCCGACGCATACAGTGCAACCTTTAAATATTACCAACCGGATAATTGGCCCAAAGGAAGCGTTGCCGCCTTAGCTCACGATATGCTCACCGCGGCAACGGATTTGCCCGCTTACCGGCCGCTCACCGTTCAGGACGGCGAGACGCTGGCCAAGAGGAAGCTGGCTGAAGCTGAAAGTAAAGTCGACATTTCGGCCCAGGCGCTGATTAAAATTAAAAATGCGCAAGTGACAGCAGCCAAGACGGCCGAAGCAAATAAAAAAAATGCGGAGAGTATAGCCGCATGGTTAGCCAAACCCCTGAATGAATTGATCGCGGGCTGCAAGCACAAGAAAGATCCTAAGACAGTTTGCGAGGCGGGTGTGAAGGCGTTGTATGAAGATTGTAGCGCGCAGTTTTTCGCCTTCGCTAACACGCATCCGTTAGTGGATGATTTTGATAACTCTGCCAGCAAGCCGCTTGTAAAACAACGCGCCGAAGATTACGACAAATGTATCGCATCAATACGCGGCTACATCAAATCCTTACCCGATTATAAAAACGCCGATATTCACGACAAGATAAGCGATCACTTGTCCGCTGCCGCTCCTACCGTATCGAATCTGCCGCCTGCCAACAAAGTGACGCTGAAGCCATCAACCAACCTGCCGTCGGGAACAGCGATAACGGGCAATGCGACCTCTACCCACAGCCCAACATCGCTCGGCGGCGCTATCGGCGCAAGCAGCGGCAACGCATTCAACGCGCAGAATTTAGTTGGCAAGACGCCACCTGCAGCTCTGACATCACTTGCGCCGCCATTGTCGTTGTCATCGCCGAAAAGCGATGAGGCTGACCCCGCATTGAAGCACTGCAAGCCATATGAGAAACGTAAAGATGAGGCTATTTGCAGTAACGCAAGCGGATTCAGAGCCTGCCAAGCGTTGGTCAATGCGGGCAAGGCCAAGTCCTGCCGATTGAAAGGCTCGGCGGAGATTTATATGAAACCGGCTCGCTAGTAAATCAGAGAAGACGATGAGGGATGAGGCATTGTCGGTATGTATAACCAGCTTAAATCGTTGCGTCAAAAACTTAAATTTTTATGGGCTGTTTTTTAAAATTAAATCACGGAGAAACAACATGAAGCATCGCAAATTAATCACACTCATTGCTGGGGCTGTCATTTCGGGGAGCGCTATGCAGGGCCAAGCACAGCAGAGCCAGCTTGGTGCGCCCGGGGCGGCGCGGTCACAGTCCAACACCCTAGCGCCACCACCCGCCTTGAAGGTGCCGGATACTAGCGATACCAATCGGCCGATTATTCGTATTCCCGGCAAGCCTAACGTGGATCTGACCATCATCACCTCCGGCGAGCGCGCTCAAGATGTATATTTCGCGACCATCAAGAATATTGGTACGAGCACGTCCGGGGTGTCCAATCTTTATTGCGCTGCAAATATATCAACACCTGGCGGCGGTGGCTATGTGATCGAGCGTGTGTATGTCGCGAAGCCTCTGGCGCCTAATGCCATTCATGTTTTCACTTGCGACTTTAAGGCCAGCAAAGGCGAGTTTAATTCCTCCCAAGGCGCAGTCAAGCCTGGCGAAAAAATATTTGATGTGCATTTCATTATTAATAATCACAAACAGATTGTTGAGACCAATTACAACAACAACGATGTACACGTAAAGCCCGGTATTTTTGGCCAGCCGGTCAAGCCTGGCAAAGATTGATGCGATACAAACGGCCTTTCATTATCAGAATTCATGTTCAGAATTCCACGCTATAAAAAATAAAAATTGGCTACAGACGGGCGTTTCAAGGTAAAAGTGCCTGGAGATGCCCGCCATTAGTAGTGTTTCATTAAAAATAATGCAGCACCCAGTTTTTTCATGGCGATGCGCAGTGACTTGAGACTGGCCTGTGTTTTTTAAGAAGGCGTAAATCGATGTATCAAAACGCAATAATGGCGGTGAAAAGGTTGGCGTTGGCGGGCGTCTGGTTGATGGTCGTCACCGAGGGATTAAGCTCTTCATGGGTAGCCGCGCAGATGCCGTTCGGGTTAAAACAAATGCCATCGATCAATACGGAAATCCCATCCGCCGCCACTTCTTCATTACTTACACCCTCGCTAAAAAAATCGAGCAAACAACCGGCCATTGAGGTGAGATCACTGGTCTTAAAGCCCGGTGAATTTCCACCGGCGAGCCCTGCTCAATACAAAGTGGCTTTTGAATGCACCATCCGCAATATTCCGCCACAAACCGATTTCGATCTGTTCCCGCGTTATCGCTGCGATCTGGATAAGGTGAGAACGGCGGAGGTCAACAGGCTGCCCATTTATCGCATCGATATTTTTCCCTCTGCAGATGGCATCACCACCAAAATCGTGCTCATTGCAAATAAAAACCCCAAAGATATGACACTGCCAAACCACATTCGTGCCGCGTTGCAGCTTTATCGTGATCAGTCCGCAAAAGAGAGCGTGTCAGTGCTTAAAGATTTTTTTTATGCCGATGGCTTGCTGGAAAGCAAATAGAAAATATTTGCCCGCTAAAGATAATCGTTGTCGGTTGTCGCATTTGTGGGTCAGCTTGCGTCTGTGTAGAAGTGAGGCTTAATCCGACGGAGGCTAGATCGTGCAAGCCGTCAGAAAATCGTTACACATAACCAAGCGGCGTCACTGACGGCGCTGCTGCCAAGTCATAAATAGACAGCACAAAATGCCGGCTAATTTTCGGTACGAATCAATATAAATCGAATCATCACCATTAACAGGAGCAGTTATGTACCTAAACCTCAATCGTTTTACCGCAGTCCGTTTATTGATGCCATCACTTCTGGCTGCTGCCTTCACCGCCACTTTGGCCGTCACGGCTAGCGCCCAGAATTTGAAGCCTGGCCAATACGAATACACCACGAAAACAGAGGTATTCGGCATTTCGATACCGATCAATTTCAAGCAGTGTGTTACGCAAAAGGATGTGGATTCCAACAACGCTTATGTCAACAAACAAGGCTTGGACGGTTGTACGCCTCCCGATGTCAAGCGCAAAGGCGGCGATATCACCATTAAATATTCCTGCGCCAAACCAAAGATGACGGGCGAAGGTAAAGGCACAGTGACGGAGGATACTTTTACGATGGATATGAAAGTCATCCAGCACGATATGGGCGATAGCGTAGTGAAGACCGCACTCACTGCCAAGCGTCTTGGCGAATGTGCCAAATAATTTCTGGTGGAGATGATATGAAATCCCTAAAACAGTTTTTGATCAAAATGTCCTGCGTTGGCACGTTGGCTTTATCCGGTGTGGCCGCTGTTAGCGCAGCATATGCCGAAGGTAAAGACCCGGTTTCTGACCGTTCATCCACCACTAAAAAATTGGAAAGTCTGGGCAAGGTTGATATGGCCACGCGTCCGCTAGTAACAGTGTATGAGGTAACGTCGAATGTGGGCGAGATTGATGCTCGCGCTGCAACGGCGATGTTTACCACCGCATTGGTCAAGAGCCGTCAATTCCGGGTGCTGGAGCGCAATAAAATCATGGGCGGTGTCGCCAAGGAACGCGAGATGAATCAAAGCGGTGTCAGCTCCGGTAATAGCGCGACCCGCCAGATCAAGGGAGCCAATGTTATTTTTGAGGCCACTTTCTCGGAAGCAACCGCGTCCAAAAAAACCTCATCTGGTGGCTTTTCTATTGGAGGTTTGCAGTTGGGCGGAGGATCGAATCAGGATGAAGTAGGTATGGATGTGCGCGTCCTGTCGGTCGGCACAGGTGAGGTGCTGGACGCCATCAATGTGCGCAAAGCGGTGGAGTCGAGTCAATCAAGCGTAAGCGGGATTGGTGCGCTGGTGGATACTATTGCGTCGGCTAAAGGCAAGAATTTAAAAGGGTTTACGCCAGACGCAAATTTCCAGTCAGCACGTAAGGAAAGTATGGATCGCGCATTGCGTGCGTTAATTGAGCAGGCGATTTTTGAGTTGGCCAAGCGTGCCGGTGAGTGGACAGATGATTAAATTGGGCGCCACGCGGCCATCAACACGAACGTCAGATTTGGCGCGTGCCATTTCGCACAGCGTGTCCGGGTTTGGATTATTGGTTGCATTAGGCTCGGGGGCTGCCTCATTTGCGCAGACTATTCTGGAACAGCCCACACTGGCTGGCGCTACTGCGCCCCTGCCTAGCCAAGGGGGGGGCAGCCTGCATCTTTCGTCACGCCGTGAAGGCGCTTTTCCGTATCTGCCCAATGCCGCTTATGTCATCACCATCAGGGTGCCTGAGGAGGCGTCAAGAGAGGGCTGGCGTTGCTGCTGGATTGAAGCTTATTCAAGAGAAACCGCAAAATTACTGTCTGCGCGATACCGCAAAACGGTAATAGGAAACGATCCGGATATGATTTTCGATGCGGCTCGAACAGAGGCTTCTATCAGGCAAATTGCACCAGGTATTTACGAGGGCTATTTGGCGTTGGGCGGGACGCGTATTGCCCGTAACTATGCAGCACGGCTTTATATACATTTATATCGACTCGGCGGCACGGTCGATGGGCTCGATGTTGCGCAAGGTGAAATGTTATTTGCTGCGCGTACACATGACCGGGTGGCGCGCAATTTTCTTAATGAGCCGGTATTGAATGTGCGGTTTATGTATCAACCTCGTAACGGCTGGGATAATGAAAATGGCAGGCCTTACGGGCAGCCGGATTTAACCGGTTCGCCGCCTTCGCAACTTCCGAATTACGCACCGCCGTCGCAACTCCACGATCAGCGGCCTCCAAGATAATGTGGCATAAGCCTGAATAATTATTTCAATCGGTGCGGCATCAAAAGACAGCCTGGCTTAATATGATCAGGCTATTTTTTACACGCTGCCCAAGCATATTCAGTCTGCTTCGGGCGCACCGCTAATTGATCTTCAGCAGGCGGGAACGCGGCTGCGCCGCATTTATCTTTGATCAATTTATGGTTATTAAATTGGACCTGGCAGTAATGGGCGTTATTCGCATATAGACGCATTCACAGAGCGGGGCCAAATTCAGTAAATTACGGAATAAAAACATTGAGCTTGCGAGCGACCACCACATTGGCGGTTTAGGGAAGTATTGCGCCCAGCAACACCATGGTTTGATTTGATCGACCTCGCCATCGAGCGGCGCTGCTAAATCAACGCGACGTTTTGCGTAAACCATTGCGCTTGGAATTTGAATACGCTTAATATTCGTCATGAATTCCACGCCACTAGATGTTTTTACGAAAGCGGCAGCTCTTCCGCCGGATGACCCGTTGCGCATCACGCTGCATAACGAGGTGCATGCACGACCAATGGCGCGTGTAAGGTTGCCAGCACTCATCATTTACGTGGCTGTGCTGAACGCCGAGGTAACGCGAGAGCAAGAGTGTGGACACCTGCGAAACTTGCCCAATCAACACGCGTTATCGTTGGATAGCTTGAACAATAATTTTTTGCGGTTGCGCTTTGAAGGCTATACCGTCAAATGGGAACGGCATACCGAATTTACCCGTTATAGCATCGTGCAGCCGTTGCCCGCCGCCGCCTTACTGGGAGTGGGCGCATCTGATCCGGAATTGCTATCTGCTTTGGTGATTGCGCCTGAATGGCTGCGTAATATTCCGGGGCGCACGGTAGCTGCCATTCAGCTCGCCATCGTGAATGGCGATCTCAGCAATGAAATAGCCCTGATGGCTCAGGCGCATACCTGGTTTGGCAGACGTGCGGTGGTGGCTTCGCAAATGGGCAATGGGCATTCATGGGCGATAACGGAATTCTGTATCGGCGCAGACGGCTACGAGCGCATGCTGGTAATCGCGCCGCCCGGCACCAGCGAAACGCGTGCCGGCCGCATCACCCATCGCCTACTAGAGCTTGAAACCTATCGCCTGATGGCGTTGCGTGGCTTACCTGCGGCTAAACAGCTGGGGCCGATGTTGGCAGATGCGGAAAGCGGGCTGGCGGATATCACCGCGCAACTTGAAAACAAGACCGCCATGGATCAGGATTTATTGGATACGCTGGTGTCACTGGCGGCGCGGGTGGAGCGTGCCACTGCGCTGCATGTGTACCGTTTTTCGGCCACACGCGCTTACGATACGCTGGTGAGCCAGCGTATCGCCGAGCTGCGCGAAAAGCCGATTCCTGGTACGCAGACGATTGGTGAATTCATGCAGCGTCGCTTATCACCCGCCATCGCGACCGTGGCAGCTACCGCGCAACGGCTGGCCTCATTGTCCGAGCGGGTTTCACGCACCAGCGCGTTGTTGCGGACCCGAGTGGATATTGCCACCGAAGTGCAAAATCAGCAGTTGCTGGAAAAACTCACGCGCGGTCAGGCGCTTCAGCTACGTCTGCAATCGACAGTAGAAGGCCTATCGATCGCGGCTATTTCGTATTACGTGATCAGCTTATTGCTCTACTTAAATAAAGCGCTCAAAGCTGTTGGTATGCCAATCGATCCTGAGATCATCACCGGCGCAATGATTCCGCTGGTGCTATGGGCCGTCTGGCGCACCACACGGCGCATTCACGCCAAGCTGAAAGCAGGAGATTAATCTGATGTTTGAAATTGTGTTGCACTTAGTAGTGCAGTAGGAGGATCAAAGTCAAACACAGATGACTGTCAAATATGGGAAAAACCACAAATGAAAGTCTAGCAGCGGCGCTAATCATGGCGACAAAATGCCTTGCAATCCCCGTGGATAAACGAGATAGTGCTTTTTCGGATATGATTTATGCGCTACTCGGTCTATTTTGTAGATGCTGCCAAATAGCGGCTCTGCTGACGAAAATCTGGGTGCGCCCACGAATATTTGATCAATTCATGAGTGGCAAATAGTCAAAAACGATAATGACTATGCACTACAGATTTATACTTTTACTGAAAATTCATATTGCGCTGTCAAGTCAAAAGTAAAAAATAATTGCTTGGTTAGCTTGGCCTAGCACGGCGCTGTGCATTGTTCAGTGTTGGTCATGCAGGGAATGGATTGTGACTCGCGGCGAGCCTGACCGACACCAAAAGTGGCGAAGCGACGCTGAATACCTGTAAAATCAAATGTTTTGTAATGTAAATCAAAAACCAAGCGGCATGAGTAATTCTCCCCAGCAGCTCGCGAAAGCCAGCAAAGCCACGATTCAAGCCGTCCGCGGTATGAATGACTTACTGCCCAAAGATGCGCCGCTTTGGCAATTTTTGGAAGACGTCACACGTGAAGTATTTGAGCAATATGGCTATTGCCTGATGCGCACGCCTATAGTTGAGCCGACCCCGCTGTATGTGCGTTCGCTGGGTGAAGTGACTGATGTGGTCGAAAAGGAAATGTACTCCTTCGAAGACGGTCTAAGCGGCGAAAAGCTGACGTTGCGTCCCGAGGCGACTGCTGGCCTAGTGCGTGCGGCGATTGAGCATAACCTGCTTTATGATGGCCCCAAGCGTATCTGGACATGGGGGCCGATGTTCCGGCACGAACGTCCACAGAAAGGACGCTACCGACAATTTCATCAATTTGGTGTTGAAGCGCTTGGTTTTGCCGGCCCCGATGTTGATGCCGAGCAGATTACGATGCTGGCGCGACTTTGGAAGCGGCTTGGTTTTTCGAATATCGAGCTACAAATTAATTCGATCGGTGATTTGGCCGCCCGTAAAGCGCATCGTGATGCGCTGGTGGTCTATTTTGAAGCGCATCAGGATCAGTTGGACGAAGACGCAAAGCGCCGCCTGTATACGAACCCGCTGCGTACGCTGGATAGTAAAAATCCAAAAATGCAGGATTTGGCCAACGCGGCACCCAAGCTCGCTGATTATCTGGGTGAGGCAGAACGCGCCCACTTTGACGGCGTTAAATCACGACTCGATGCGGCGGGCGTGGTTTATCAGGTTAATCCACGTCTAGTGCGCGGTTTTGATTATTACAACCGCACCGTGTTCGAATTCATTGGGCGCGGCAATGACTGGGAACTAGCTATCGCCGGCGGCGGCCGCTATGATGGTCTGGTTGAGAAAATGGGTGGCAAACCGGCCCCTTCGTGCGGGTTTGGTATTGGTGTTGAGCGCGTCATTATGTTATTGCAGGAAACCCGGCAGCCCTCGTCATCTATGTTGGATGCCTACGTTGTTTATGCAGCAGAGGCTGAAGCTCAGGCTTGCGGCATTGCAGAACAGTTGCGGGACTGCGGTTTGGCCGTTGCGGTGCACGGCGCTGCCGATGGCGGGATAGGCAGTTTTAAATCGCAAATGAAGAAAGCGGACGGAAGTGGCGCGCGCTTTGCTATCATCTTGGGTTCAGATGAATTGGCAACCGGTAAAATCAGTCTTAAAAATCTGGCTGATGGCGAACAAGCCTTGGCTACTCTTGACGAAGCCATTTTATTGTTACAAAGCATTTCATCACCAAGCACTTGAACGTTCGATTATTCGCAAGCTCCTCCTAAACTATTTTTAGTAATTAGTGAAAGTTTTACATGTCAACTTATGATTTAGAAGAACAAGAACGTATCTCAGCCCTTAAAGACTGGTGGGATAAATGGGGTAATTGGGTGACGGCTGGGGTAGTGGCGACGCTGGTAGGCGTGGTTGGCGTACAACTTTGTCGCTACTATCAAAAATCTCAGAGTTTACAAGCTGAAACGCTTTTCAAGGGCGTCAAAAAAACGGGCGAAGAAGTTGCTGCCGGTAAAGATGCTGCCAACAAAGAAGGCATCAAAGATAGTAAAAAACTTTCCGATGCAGTGAGCGCGATGGTCGATAAATTCCCCGGCACGTTTCAGGCGACAGAAGCTCAGTTGATGGCTGCCAAAGCCGCTTTTGAGGCGGGTGATTTTGCGAGTGCAAAAACGCAATTGCAATGGGTTATCGATAACGGCCGTGATACACATCGCACACTGGCCCGAGTGCGCCTTGCCGCTGTCATGCTTGAAACCAAAGATTATGATGGCGCATTGAAGACGCTTGACGGCGCAAAAGATGAAGCGTTTCAATCGGTCACGGCAGATTTAAAAGGCGATATTTATGCAGCACAAGGCAAACGCGCAGAAGCTCGTGCGTCATATCAGATCGCGGTTGAAAAAGCCGACGCGCGCAGTTCCTTGAAAGCCATTTCTCAAGCCAAGCTGGATGCGTTTGGTGGCACCGATGAAAGTAAAAAAGTGGCCATCAGAGATGATGCAAAATCAGGCGAAAAAAATGCTAAAGATGGTAAAGACAGTAAAGGAATCACGAAGTGAGTAAGTTATCGGCATCAGCTTTTTACTCAACTTCAAAACCGAGTTCAGCGTTTGGGTTAACCTGTGTTGCCATGGCGGCTATATTGTGCACTGCGGTGGCAGGTTGCGGTTTGTTCAGCGGCAGCAAGCTAAAACCGGCGGTATTGCCAGATTTAAAAAACTCTGATCTTGCGATTGTCTGGTCATCCAGTGTGGGTAAATCTGCGGGCTATTTATTTACGCCCGCATTTGCCGATAAATTAATTTATGTAGCGACACACAAGAGCGGCATTGTGGCGTTATCCGACGAGGGTGGTCGCCAAGTCAGCCAAATTGAAGCCGGCATTCCTTTGGCTGGCGGCGTCGGCATTAGTGACAACACGGTTGTGGTGGCGAGCAATAAAGGTGAGGTGCTGGCATTTGATTCCGCCGGACGTTCGGTCTGGAAAAGTCAGGTTAGTGGTGAAGTGCTGGCGGCGCCGGTGATCGTTGGCGCCAACGTTATTGTGCGCACTGCAGACGGACGAATTTTTGCGTTGAACCGTGCCGATGGCAAACGTAAATGGGTGTTTCAACGGGCTACTCCGGCCCTGACCCTGCGCACCAACGCCAGCGTGGTGGTGAATCGTGGCACCATTTATGCAGGCTATGCAGGCGGCAAAGTGATTGCGATTGAAGCAGAAAGCGGCAAACCCACATGGGAAGCGACTATCTCTACGCCGCGCGGTTCGACCGAGCTTGAGCGTGTAGCCGATGTGGCAGGGATACCTGTTCTGGATGATTCACGTATTTGTGCTGCCGTTTATCAAGGCCGTACAGGTTGTGTGGAAGCGTTGAATGGCAATGTACTGTGGTCGCGTGAAATTTCAAGTGCAGATGGTGTCGCAATCGATGCCAAATATTTATATGTGGCCGATACTGAGGGCAATGTTTATGCGCTCGATAAAACATCCGGCGCAACGGTCTGGAAACAGGATAAATTACAACGTCGTGAGCTGGGTGCGCCATTAAGCTTTAAAGGCAAGGTTCTTGTCGGTGATGCTACTGGTCTAGTGCATCTATTGTCACCGGAAAATGGCGAATTGATTGGCCGCGTCAGTACCGATGGCAGCGAGGTTGTCGCGCTGCTGCAAAATGGCGATAAGGCCATTGTGCAGACTGCTAAAGGCGGTGTTTACGCGCTTTCAGTCAGGTAGTCTGAAACACCAGTTAAAAATTATTTTCGAATATATTTTTCGAAAATTTTGATAGCAATCACAGCGCGGCTGCCGGTCGTGCTGACCCGGGTTTAAGCAGTTTCCATAGCAGTTTCCATGTCCGGCTCTCCCAATATAGCGAGAGTATTAAGCGCAGAAAAATGAAACCCACCATTGTTATTGTTGGACGTCCTAACGTCGGCAAATCTATGCTCTTCAATCGCCTCACCAAAACCCGTGATGCCTTGGTTGCGGATATGCCGGGCTTAACGCGTGACCGTCATTACGGACACGGACGTGGTGCCTCCAAACCCTATTTATGCGTCGATACGGGCGGCTTTGAGCCCAAGGTGACCGACGGCATATTGCATGAAATGGCAAAGCAGACGCTGCAGGCTATTGCTGAAGCGGATGCCGTCATTTTTGTTGTAGATGGCCGGCAAGGGCTGACGCCGCAAGACAAAATTATAGGTGAGCGTTTACGCCGTGATGCTCAGGGGCGCGGTATCCCGATGGCGATTGCCGTCAATAAAGCCGAAGGGATGAATGAAGAAGTTGTTTGTGCCGAATTTCATGAATTGGGTTTGGGCGAGCCTGTTGCCATCTCTGCAGCACATGGTGAGGGCACCCGACAACTCATAGAAGATGTGTTGGAGCATTTTCCGGATGCTGAAGAAAATCTCGATCCCGATACGCCGCGCGTGGCTATTGTAGGCCGTCCCAATGTCGGCAAATCGACACTGGTGAACCGCTTGCTGGGTGAAGAGCGCGTGATTGCTTTTGATGAGCCCGGAACCACCCGTGATTCGATTTATATTCCGCTGACGTTCCATGATAAAAATTACACATTGATCGACACCGCGGGGATTCGTCGCAAAGGCAAAGTGTTCGAGGCGGTTGAGAAATTTTCAGTCATTAAAACCCTGCAAGCGATTGAAGACGCTCATGTGGTGGTGTTGTTGCTAGATGCGCGCCAGGAAGTTTCCGATCAGGATGCGCATATTGCGGGTTTTGTACTGGAATCCGGCCGGGCAGTAGTGGTGGGCATCAACAAATGGGATAACCTGGATGATTACACCCGTGAGCGCACCAAGAGTGATTTTGATCGCAAGCTGCATTTTCTAGATTTTGCGCGCATGCACACGGTTTCAGCCAAAGACGGAATGGGATTGGCACCCCTATTCAAGTCAATCGATGAAGCTTTTGCGGCAGCCATGTCCAAGCTTTCCACACCCAAGCTTACTCGCGCATTGATGGCCGCTACTGCCGCCCATCAGCCGCCCATGAATGGTTTGCACCGCCCTAAACTGCGCTATGCCCACCAAGGTGGTCACAATCCACCGATTGTGGTTATTCACGGCTCCGGACTGGATGGATTGGCTGATAGCTATGTTCGCTATCTGGAAAACACTTTCCGGGATGCGTTCAAACTTAAAGGCACGCCGTTGCGGGTTGAGCTAAAAAAGAGTCACAACCCCTACGCCAATCGTAAACCGCAAGTGTTGACGGCAAGTCAAGAAAATCAGCGTCGTCGCGGGCGCATCCGCATGAAACGTAAATTTGCCTGATTTTTGCATAAAACTAACTTGTTTTGCTGATTTTGCGTTTCATTACTTGAAAAGCATCCTCTGCGCCTGCATATCCGTATAGAAATTGTTGGGTTGGTGCACAAAATGGCCAATAAATTGAAACGGCTTAGCCAATATGCGCTACCAAGGAACCTAGATGAAATTTTCCGGTCTGTGCTAGGGCTAGAGATATTAATAAAGTTGATAAATCCGGTTAAATGCTTTTGTCAAAACGATTTAAAACAAACAATTCCTTGTTCACGTATCATCATTATTCGGACGCTAATTTACTGCGTTGTTGTTAACTAAAACGAGAAGCTGGAGAATAAAAATGAGTGCAAAAGGGCAACTATTACAAGACCCATTCCTTAATATTTTGCGTAAGGAACATGTCCCGGTTTCGATTTATCTGGTCAATGGCATCAAGTTGCAGGGCCAGATCGAATCCTTCGACCAGTACGTTGTGTTGTTAAAAAATACTGTCACGCAAATGGTTTACAAACACGCCATTTCTACTGTTGTGCCAGCGCGTGCGGTTTCAATTCCATTTGAAGCGCCCAGCGAAAGTTAATATTTTGTTTGAGCATCGTTACTAGGCATTGTTTGCAAGCGGTGGCTTGGTGACGAAATTGGATTGTGGATTGGTAATGTCCTCGCGTCGTCATGATGCGAGCACAACTACGAGCACACAAAGCTCATTCTTGTTAAAACGATGAAACCTAATTTTGCCGATTCTGCATCACCGCAAGGCGCCGCTGTGCTTGTTGGAATTAATTTTGACGATGTGTATTTTGAGGCACAGCTTGCGGAAGCGCGCGAGTTGATATCAAGTGCAGGCGCCAGGGTTGCGTCGACTTTAACCGGCAAGCGTTATAAACCCGATCCGGCCACCTTTGCGGGCAGCGGCAAAATTGAAGAAATAGCCGAAGCTGTTTTGCAAACCAATGCATCGCTTGTGGTGTTTAATCACCAGCTTTCCCCAATCCAGATTCGTAATATCGAAAAAATTGTTGGCGTTCGGGTAATTGATCGCACCGATTTAATTCTTGATATTTTTGCCCAGCGTGCGCGCTCCGCTGAAGGCAAGCTGCAGGTTGAATTGGCCCAAATGCAACATTTGATGACGCGCCTGGTGAAAGGCTGGACTCATCTGGAGCGGCAACGCGGCGGCATTAGTGTGCGTGGCGGCCCCGGCGAATCTCAGCTTGAGTTGGATCGCCGCATGGTGGGTGACAAGGTAAAAAAGCTTAAAGAAAAACTCAAAAAATTAGGACGTCAGCGTAATACCCAGCGCGCCAGTCGCCGCCGTGCAGGAACTTTTTCAGTCTCGATTGTCGGTTATACCAATGCTGGTAAATCAACCCTGTTTAATCGATTAACGCGCTCAGGTACTTATGTGGCAGATCAACTATTTGCGACGCTCGATACCACCACTCGCCGCTTGTATATTGCGCCCAATATTAATGTAGCTCTGTCTGACACGGTCGGGTTTATTCGCAACCTTCCGCATGGCCTAGTGGCCGCATTCCATGCAACGCTGACCGAAGCGGTTGAGGCGGATCTGTTGCTGCATGTAGTGGATGCTGCGAATCCGGCACGCGAAGAGCAAATAGCCGAAGTTAATAAAGTGCTTGCAGAAATTGGTGCAGAGTTAATTCCGCAAATTGTTGTGTATAACAAAATCGATCTACTCGAGACGGGAACTTTATTTGCGCCTGCTTCTGCTGCATTGCGTGATGAGAGTGATAAAATTATTGAATTACGTGTAAGTGCGGTGTCTGGCGTCGGCATGAATCTAGTGCGCGACACCATTCATGAATATGCAGAAATGTTGCACCATCGGACTGACCTGGCCGCTGATTTTGATGAGCGTTTCCAAGTCGGCTATGAAAATGAAGTTGTTTCGATTGATCAAGCGCAATCTTTTGCGCACCTCGGAGTGAGTTAAGTATGTTGCGACTTTTGCAATTGCTGGATAAACGTGCGTTGTTATGGCCATTGACGATTCTGGCCTACCCTGTTATCCGGTTGGGTTATCAGATCAAAAAAATACGCGCCCCGTTTCCGGCGACAGACGGCCTGAATAATACGGCCGAGATGTCACTTAATGATCCGCAATGGGGCAAACGCGGCGGGAATAAAAATGATGGCCCGCCTGACCTCAATGAAATTTTCAATAAATTTAGTCAGAAGCTCAACAATTTGCTCGGCAAAAAAGGCAATAACGGTCAAGGCGGCAACGATAACGATACTGGTGGTCCCAGTAAAGCCGCCATGGGTGGCGGCATATTACTAGCCGTCGGCCTCGCACTTGTCGTCTGGTTGGGTAGTGGTTTTTACATTGTAGAAGAAGGTAAACGCGGGGTTGAATTGCGTCTGGGTAAATATACTCAAACCACCCAGCCGGGCCCGCGCTGGCGTATTCCGTATCCGTTTGAATCGGTAGAAATTGTTAATGTGTCGCAAGTTCGCGCGATCGAAGTGGGGCATCGCAATAATCAGAAGACCAAAGTCCCGGAAGAGTCGCTGATGCTGACTGAAGATCAAAATATTGTTGATGTTCAGTTTGCTGTGCAATACACCTTGAAGAGTCCTGAAGATTTCCTGTTTTTTAATCGCGAACCCGATGAAGCGGTGCGCCAGGCTGCAGAAACCTCGATGCGGGAAATTGTCGGCAAAAGCAAGATGGATTTTGTGCTTTACGAAGGCCGCGCTGATATTGGTGCTCGAGCCAGGGCGCTGATGCAAATTATTCTGGATCGCTACAAAACCGGTATTCAGGTTTCAACTGTCACGATGCAAAACGCGCAGCCGCCACAACAAGTCCAAAACAGTTTTGATGACGCAGTGCGCGCCAAGCAGGATCGAGAGCGCCTAAAAAACGAAGGCGAAGCCTACGCTAACGATATCTTACCGAAGACAAAAGGCGCTGCGGCACGCTTGATGGAAGAAGCGCAGGGTCACAAGCAACGTGTTATTGCGAACGCACAGGGCGATGCATCACGTTTCACGCAAGTGTTGACAGAATACGAAAAAGCACCGGGCGTTACTCGTGAGCGCATGTACCTTGATGCCATGCAGCAAATTATGCAGAGCGCGAGCAAAGTTCTGGTTGATCAAAAAGGCGGCCAGAACCTGCTGTACCTTCCGCTTGATAAGCTGATTCAATCGACGGCACCTTCAATAGCACCTGTTAACAGCGATAATTCAACCCCACGTAATGTTGCTGCAGGGGCCGTAGACGCACCGACTGCGCCAGCCACTATTACGGCGCCGACTGAGCCTTCGCGGGCTACTTCGCTGCGCAATCGCTGAGCGCCCCATTCTTGAATCCTGATCATTGCTGAACACCCAGAAATAACGAGATCAAAATTATGCAAAAAAATATCCCGGCTATTGTTATCAGTCTCATCGTGCTGTTGCTGGTACTGGTGTTATCGGTTTATACCGTTGACCAGCGGCAGGCGGCAATTAAATTTCAGTTAGGGCAGGTGGTTGCCATCCAGACTACGCCTGGGCTATATTTTAAAGTGCCGTTCATTGAAAATATTCGCTTATACGACACACGCATTCAGACGCTGGACAGCAAGGATGCAGAGCGTATCCAGACCAAAGAAAAAAACAATGTGTTGGTTGATACCTATGTTAAATATCGCATCGTCGATGTAAAACAATTTTTTGTATCAACAGGCGGTGATTTTGCCCGGGCTGAGGTGCGGCTCTCGCAAAGTGTGAACGATGATTTGCGCGCAGAATTCGGTCAACGCAGTCTGGCGGAAGTGATCTCGGGTGAACGCAATAAAATTATGGAAAATCTTCTCGTCAGAACCGATAAGGATGCGCGCAGCATCGGTATCGAGGTGCTCGATGTGCGCTTGAAGCGTGTTGATCTAGTGCCCGAGATCAGCGCTGATGTGTATCGTCGTATGGATTCAGAGCGCAAACGTGTAGCCAATGAGCTGCGCTCCACGGGCTCAGGTGAAGCCGAAAAAATTCGCGCCGATGCCGAGCGGCAGAGAGAAATTATTTTGGCTGAAGCGTTCCGCGATGCCCAAAAAATCAAAGGTGAAGGCGATGCTTCAGCAGCGAAAATTTATGCGCAGGCGTTCAGCAAAAATGCGGAATTTTATGCTTTCTATCGAAGCATGGATGTGTACAAAAACAGCTTTCGCAACAAGACCGACTTGATGGTGCTGGATCCCAGTTCTGATTTATTTAAATATTTAAAAAACCCCAACAAGAGCGGCAAGTAAATCAGGATGGGTAGCAATAAATATAGCGCTAGGTTAAGCTAAATCAGCAGAACCGAAAAACTTCCGTATAATCCGTCAACGGCGCGTCCTAAACAGGGACGCGCCGTTTTTGCGTCCTGAGGTTGAACAAAGTGCTGAATAAGCCGACGAGGCAGATGTTAAAAAACGCTGCTTGAAATAATTAAATGAAATATAAGTGAAGCCGATGAGAACTTGGGCATTACCTGAACATATTGAAGATATGTTGCCGCATGATGCGAAAAAGCTTGAGCATATTCGCCGACTGGCGCTGGATATGTTTGCCCGGCATGGCTACGAGCTGGTAGTACCGCCGCTCATGGAATATGTAGATTCATTATTAAGCGGCACCGGTCATGATATGGATTTGGCGACCTTCAAGCTGGTTGACCAGCTATCCGGCCGCACGATGGGGATTCGCGCCGATACGACGCCTCAGGTGGCGCGCATTGATGCGCATGTGCTGAACCGGCAGGGTGTATCCCGCCTTTGCTACGCTGGGAGTGTGCTTCATACCTTGCCCTTTGGCTTGGGCAAGAGCCGCCAACCTTTCCAGGCGGGTGCTGAACTGTATGGCCACGCGGGCCTCGAAGCCGATATTGAAATTCAGCAATTAATGATCGATGCGCTGGCCGCAGTAGGCGTAAAAGCGGTGCAGCTTGATATAGGCCACCCAGCCATTTTTCGTGCGCTGATTGATCTGGCCAAGATTTCTCAAGCGGTTGCAGATGATATTTTTAAGGCCACTGAGGCCAAGGATACGCCCAGTCTCAAAACTGGGATGGCCAAGCTTAATTTGCCGAGCCAATTGGTCGAAGCGTTCCTCAATCTGCCAACACTTTATGGCGACGCTAGCGTGCTGGAACGCGCCACCGCTGCACTACCGCAGGATGAGCGCATCACCAGCGCGCTTGCACAACTGCGCACTATCGCCCAACATTTTTCCGCGCAAGGCATTGCCGTCAGTATCGATTTGGGTGAATTGGGCGGATTTAATTACGAGAGCGGTATTGTTTTTGCAGCTTTTGCCAAAGGCGCATCAGATGCGGTAGCGCGTGGTGGTCGTTATGATCAGGTTGGCAAGGCGTTCGGTCGTGCAAGAGCGGCAACTGGTTTCTCCATGGATTTAAAATCATTGCTGCCGCTGATTGCGGATCAGGTTACGTCTGGCGCGATACTGGCTCCGCTGACAATTGACCAGGCTGCACAAACAATCATTAACCAATTGCGTGCTGGCGGTGAAGCCGTGATTGCGCACTTACCCGGACATGATGCGCATACGCATGAGCTTGGTTGTGACCGTCAACTTATATACAAAGAAGGTCGCTGGACAGTCATTCCATTCGATAATCCCGGCAATTCCAGCAATCGGTAAACGGATAATTCGTGTGTTCACCCTTATTTCCGCGGCACTTTCCACGCCTTTCCCATGCGCTGTCCACGCGTTTTGGTTACACACTCATTTAATAGATTCAAACAAAGGGTTTTAAAATGGCAAAAAATGTTGTGGTGATCGGCACCCAATGGGGCGATGAAGGTAAAGGCAAGATTGTCGATTGGCTGACCGACGAAGTGGACGGCGTGGTGCGCTTTCAGGGCGGACATAATGCTGGTCATACTTTGGTCGTGAATGGCAAAAAAACCATTTTGCGTTTGATCCCGTCAGGCATGCTGCATCCGCATGTCACGTGTTTTATTGGCAATGGGGTGGTGTTGTCGCCCGCCGCGTTGCTGCAGGAAATCGATGAACTAACCGCTTCAGGTCTGGATGTTATTTCACGTCTGCGCATCTCACAGGCCTGTCCGTTGATCCTGCCGTATCATGTGGCAATCGATCAGGCACGCGAGATCAAATTAGGCGCAGACAAGCTCGGCACAACAGGGCGCGGCATCGGCCCCGCCTATGAAGATAAAGTCGCACGCCGCGCTATTCGGGTTAACGATTTACTGTTTCCGGAGCGGTTTCGCGATAAGTTAATCGAGGTGCTCGATTATCACAATTTTGTATTGACTCACTACCTGAAGGCTGCGCCTGTCAGTATTGAATCCGTGTTCGAACCAACGCTTATGATGGCTGAACGCCTGAAGCCGATGATTGCGGATGTCTCAGCCGAACTGCACCAGCTCATGGCAGAGGGCAAGCAGCTTTTGTTTGAAGGTGCACAAGCTGCGTTGCTGGATGTTGATCACGGTACCTATCCGTTTGTGACCTCATCAAATTGCCTCGCTGGTCAAGCTTCGGCCGGGGCTGGGGTCGGCCCGCAGGCATTGAATTATGTATTGGGTATTACCAAAGCCTACGCAACGCGCGTCGGTTCAGGGCCGTTTCCAACCGAGCTCGAAGATGAAGTTGGCGAGGCGCTGCGCAAGCGCGGCAATGAATATGGCTCCGTGACGGGGCGTCCACGTCGCTGCGGCTGGTTTGATGCGGCGGCTTTGAAACGTGCTGCGCAAATCAATGGTTTGTCCGGCTTATGCATTACCAAGCTTGATGTGCTGGATGGTTTGCAAACCTTACGCATCTGTACCGGGTATTCCGTAAATGGAACGGTGGTGGATATCCTGCCCTATGGCGCAGAAAACATTGCTTCCTGCACGCCGATTTATGAAGACCATGCCGGCTGGACTGACAGCACGGTCGGCGTCAGCGACTGGGACAAACTGCCGTCAAACGCGCAAGCGTATTTGCGTCGCCTGGAAGCCTTGGTCGGCGCACCGATCGCGCTGGTATCTACCGGGCCTGATCGTGAAGAAACCATCGTATTGCAGCAGCCGTTTGCTTAATCCTGGATTAGCGCTTTGACTCACAAGCTGGACCAGCGCGCGGGATAACACATGATTGTCGTGGACTCATCATCGCATTCAAAATGGCTGCGCTATGCGGTGCTAAGTCTATCCGTGCTGATGGTATCAAGTGCGGCAATCATGATTCGCTACGCACAAGCGGAGAATGTTTCTTCCCTGGCCATTGCAGCCTGGCGTCTCGGTATCGCTGCCGTGGTGCTGGTGGTCGTGGTGGCGGTGAAATCCGATGCGCGTGCGGAGCTCGCAAAAATTAGCAAACAGGATTATCTGCTTGCCGCTGCCTCAGGCGTTTTTCTGGCAGCACATTTCGCTTCCTGGATTTCATCGTTAAGCTATACCTCGGTTGCCAGCAGCACCGCGCTGGTGACCACCAATCCGATCTGGATTGCGCTTGTTTCGTGGCTGGTGTTTCATGAAAAGCTGGGCAGATGGTTAGTCATCGGCATCATCGCCGCCATTCTGGGCAGCGCATTAATTTTCGCTTCTGATGCGCGTTTGACGGTGAGCGGCAGCGATACTAATCCATTGCTGGGCAATATGCTGGCACTCATAGGCTCATTCGCAGTCTGCGGCTATTTATTAATCGGTCGGCGTCTTCGAAAAACGATGGCGCTGTTGCCGTACATCCTGCTCACCTATGGCAGCGCTGCGTTGGCTTTGTTGATGGCTGCTTTAGCAACCAACCAACCGTTGGCAGGCTATTCAGGCCTTGCCTGGCTGTGCCTGCTGGGGCTGGGCTTAGGGCCACAGCTCATCGGGCACAGTGGCATTAACTGGGCGCTTAAACATATCCCGGCTACTTTTATTGCCATCGTTATTTTGGGCGAGCCTATCGGCTCCTCGCTGCTCGCATGGTGGATATTTGGCGAAAAATTTGCCCTTCTTCAGTTGCTGGGGTTTACGGTATTGTTGTCGGGGATTTATTTCGCATCCCGCGACGTCGGTGCGTCTGCTCGCCCCTCCGCTCGCTCTACTATTAGCTCGGCAAAATGAAAGTATCACGGGCTCGCTTATAATCTTAAGCTTGAATATATGCTTAACCGAGCACATTCCATTCCCTTTTTAGTGACCTTCCGTGACCACAGCCGTTTCTGCTATTTCCATTGAACACGATACCCAGGAACGTAATGCCGCTCTGGCGCGTTTAGCGTCCTCCACGCTGCCAAAAGTCGTTTTTATCACCCATGCGCTGGGTGGTGGCACTGAGCGTCATATTCAGGATCTGGCGCTGATGTTAGCCGATACCCATGAGGTATTGATTCTGAAACCGGCTGGCCCGGACGTGCTCTCATTGCAATGGGCTAGGCAAAGTGAAAAATTGACCGCTTATTTTTCCGGCACTGCAGAGTATCCGCAACTGGTCGAGTTTTTAAGATCGTTGGCGATTTCGCGGGTTCATTTGCATCATGTAGATGGCTTGCCGAAAGTCATTCTAGATTTGGCCGCAGCACTGGATGCAGCGCTCGACATTACCCTGCACGATCATTTCCCGATAACGCCACAATACTACCTGGATGAAGGTGGTGTGGTGCCGACGCGCAGGATTGTTCATGCGTGGAATTTGTCAAACGATGAGTGGCGCGGCCAGATGCATCAGCTTCTCAAAGCCGCTGCGCGGGTTATTTGTCCATCGCGCTATATCCAAGAGCGTATCGCGGAATATTTCCCCGATATTAAAACCTCGGTGTGGCCGCATCCGCAAGCGTTCATCCAACATAGTGGCAGTGCAGTACCTACAGTTAAGGTTATCGTGCTTGGCCGTCTGACGCCCAGTAAGGGCCTCGGGATCATTGAAGCTTGTGCGCTTGATGCCAAAACGCGTAATCTGGCGTTGGAGTTCGTGGTGTTGGGGCCAACGGTCGTGCCATTGTCCTGTTTCCCAGCATTACCGATTACCGTACACGGCAGTTATGAAGAGCATGATTTGCCTGAACTTGTCGCGCTTGAGCGCGCCGATGCGTTTATATTTCCTTCGCAAATTCCGGAGAGTTTTTCATACACCCTGAGCATTGCGCTGGCCTCAGGGTTGCCGATTATTGCTTCTAGACTAGGCGCATTTATCGAACGGCTTGAAACGGTACCGCAAGCCAAAATGCTGGATTGGAATAGTGCCGCGAACATCTGGAATGACGCGCTGCTCACTGCCGCTAATGCGCCGCCCATCCCTAAAAATAATGTAACTGCTCAAACTATTTCACGCGCCCAATATTTTGCACAATATACGGCGGTGAGCGTTGCCACCCATGCCACTAATGCTGCCACTACGACCGCCGCTACAAACGCGTCTACAACAAACACCCCTCGATCAGTCACATTGAAAGTGGCATTTTTTTATCCGCCTAAAAAAATATCGACAGACACAATATATTCAATGCCGGATTTATATAACCTCGGTGTGGTCTGCGGGCAGGCTGAAGCCCGGCATGAGTTAGTACGCCGCATTGATGAAGCCGAGCATGAAATCGTGTCCGCCAGAGAATCCGCCGAAGCCGCCCATATCGCCTTACGTGAACGCGATCAGGATGTTGATGATCTCAATTTAGCGCTACAACAAACCCAGGCGGATTATGGTGTCCTACAACGCCACCAGGAAGAATTGGCTGCGGCTCTTGATGAAACCCGCGTGACGCTGGAGGGTGAGCGTGATGTCGCCAGAGCCGCTTATCATGAAATCGACGGTAGTCGATTCTGGCGCATGACAGCCCCATTGAGAACGGTTGCGCACTTTATTAAATCATGGGTATACCGCGCAAAAGATGCCCGGCTTAGCACCCGGCAATTACCCCACCGGCTCGCGGTCGCTTCACAAATATTGAAAGAGGAAGGGGCTGTTGCGCTAGGCAAACGCGTTCATGAAAAGCTCACACGTCGTATGGAAACCCCGCGCGAAACCAAGCCGATTTATGAACTGGAAGCAGGCATTACGCCGCTCGTAGTCCCGCATCATGCCGCGCCGCGTTTCACCATCATCATTCCTGTCTATGCACAGCACGTCATGACGTTTACCTGCCTTAAAAGTATTGCGGCAACCTGTGCGGACCTTGCTATTGAAGTCATCGTTATCGATGATTGTTCACCCGAACTGGCGTCCGAGGCATTGGCCGCCGTAACCGGCATTACCATTGTGCGGAATACGGTCAACCTGGGCTTTTTGCGCAACTGCAATAAAGCCGCACAACTTGCACGCGGCGAGTATTTGGTAATCCTGAATAACGACACCATTGTGACCAAAGGTTGGCTAGCGGAAATGGCGGCGGTGTTTGATGGGCAAGCCGATGCTGGCATGGTGGGTTGTAAATTAATTTATCCGGATGGCACTTTACAGGAGGCGGGGGGCATTATTTGGCGCGATGGCTCAGCCTGGAATTATGGTCGCAATGATAAAGCCGACAAACCCGAATACAATTATTTACGCGAAGTTGATTATTGCTCCGGCGCGTGTTTGCTGATTCGCCGTGATTTCTGGAATGAGCTGGGCGGCTTTGATGAAGCCTATGCACCGGCTTATTATGAAGATGGTGACTTGGCGTTTCGGGTACGCGCAGGTGGCAAACGGGTGTTTTACCAGCCGCGTGCGGTGGTGGTACATTTTGAAGGCAAGAGCTCGGGCACTGATTTAACGCAAGGCATCAAAAAGCATCAGGTTATCAACCAGGGAACATTTGTGAACCGCTGGTGCAACGTGCTTGCCAAGCATCGTATCAATGGCCTGTCACCGCAATTGGAGCGTGATCGTTACAGCAAGCGCCGGGTGCTGGTGCTTGATGCCTGCATGCTTACCCCTGATCAGGATGCAGGCTCGTTACGCATGTTTGAGATGCTTAAAATTATGGCGGGCATGGGCTGCAAAGTCACGTTTGTGGCGGATAACCTGGAATATCGATCTCCTTATACGCAGCAGATTCAGTCGCTTGGAGTGGAGGTGCTATGGCATCCGTTTTATGCATCCGTGAGCGCGTTGCTGGAGCGCACCGCCGCGCAATACGATGTGGTCATGCTATCGCGGGCTACGGTGGCGGTAAAGTATGTTGACCTGGTTAAACGCGTCGCGCCGCGTGCCAAGCTGGTATTTGATACGGTTGATCTGCATTTTCTGCGTCAGCAGCGGCTAGCGGATTTAAACCCTGAAAACCCTGATCCTGCATTGCTTGCCGCCGCCGAGGCCATGAAAAAACAGGAGCTGGACATCATGTCGAAAGCAGATGTCACGCTCGTCGTCAGCTCAGTGGAGCAAGCGCTGTTGGACACATTAGCGCCGCAGGTGCGCGTCAATATTGTGTCCACCATTCATGACGCCACGCCCGGCCCAAAATCATTTGCTGAGCGGAGCGGTATTTTGTTTATTGGTGGTTTCCGTCATCCGCCCAACCTGGATGCCGTGATCTGGTATTGCGAATATGTATTGCCAATTATTCGGCAAAAAGCACCAGGACTTATCACCACGTTGATTGGCAGCAACGCACCGCCTTTACTGCAAAAATTTGCCGCGCCGGATTTTGTGATTGCCGGTTTTGTGCCCGATGTTTCGCCCTATTACCAAAGTGCACGCCTTTCTATTTCACCGTTGCGCTATGGGGCCGGTGTCAAAGGTAAGATCAATATTTCGATGCAATACGGGGTGCCGGTGGTGGCGACGACGGTTTCCGTTGAAGGCATGTTTTTGCATGATGGTATTGAAGCCCTGGTGGCAGATACGCCAGAAGCGTTTGCGGATGCGGTCATACGTGGCCACACCGATGAGACGCTTTGGAATGCGCTGTCTAAAGCGTCGCTACTCAATCTCGAAACCTATTTTTCAAGCCGTCGTGCCCGTGAATCATTGGCCGGCGTGCTTGATTTGGATCTGGTTCAGGTTTAGATTTAAATTTAAGTCGATATATTTATAACCTGATCCCCGGCGGTGCCATACCCAAAAACCGCGAAGTTACGCCAGACAAGGCGTCCGCTACCCGTTCCCAAACCATATCAACGGTGATATCGGCCATCGGTACCGTTGCATCCGCAGTGATGCCTGCCAGCGGATGATCGACTACATACAGCGCTGGATGTTGCAGCGGCTTGTAGAGCGCGCTGGGCAGAGTAGGGTGGTACATCGCCACCATCGGTTTGCCAAGCGCGCCAAATAAGTGCGTTGGTCCGGTATCAACACCGATGTACAAATCAAGTTCATGCATGATCGCGGCGGTCTCGCGCAGCGATAACTCACCTGCGTAAACGGTAGTGTTGTCCGGCAATAAATTTTTGAAAATAGCAGTGCGTTCACGATCATCCGGCCCGCCGAATAAACAAAAATGCGCGTGCGGATATGATTTGATAACCCGCACGCCCAGTGCAATAAATTGCTCAATCGGCCAATCCCGATACGCCTTGGTGGGAAAGCTGGCGACTTGCAGACCGATGACGGGTTTTGAATTCATGCCAAGGTCACGCGCCAGCCGTGCCTTGGCTGCTTGCAGCTCGCGGCCCGTAGCAACATAATCCAGACCGTAATCATTAGCCACAATACCGACAGAAAGTGGTAGTGCGAACTGCATCGCCACGCCGTGCAGGCTATACAGCGTGGGCTCGATCGCCATGTGATGAAGCAATTTATTTAGCGCCTCATTTTTTTGCGCATAGCCCACCACCCGATCTGCTTTACGCAATGCATATTGATGTAGTGCTTCATCATGGCCCCAGACAAAAGCCCAATCGTAGCGCTCGCCCGTGAAGCTTCCGATCAAGTTGCCCAGCCGCCCGCGATACAGCGCAGACCGCTTGTCAATTTCGCCTACTTTGGTTAGATAAGGCAAATGATTCAGCACCTCAACACGTTTGACGTGGCCGAGGCACGTAATCGCCGCGTTCGGAAAATGCCGGGCGATGGCACGAATCGCAGGCGTGTTCAGCAGCGTATCGCCGATGCGCGTTACATTGATAATCAGAATCCGTTTGACGGCCAGCGCTTCTGCACTACCGATCAAAGGCGCGGTTTTCATCGCACTGCTTTCATCGCGTTACTGTTATTTTTGCTGGCTTCCGCAAAAATACTTTCCATTTTATCGAGCATCACATCAATGCCGAAGTGCTGTTGAGCATAGGTATAACTGGCCGCTCCCATTTGCGTGCGCAAAGCATCGTTATGCATGAGCTTGGCGAGCGCTTCGGCCAATGCCTCTGGATTACGTGGGGCGATCATGTAACCGGTTACGCCTTCCTGCACCGCTTCGTTGATCGCCCCGACTGTGGTGGAGACCACGGCCAGTCCGCACGCCATACCCTGCATGATGCCTTGTGGCACCCCTTCCGCACCATACGAGGGCAGGGTGAGTAGATCCAGCGCAGACAACCATTCCGGCACATTTTCTTGATTGCCAACCATGTGCACTACGCTTTGCAAATTCAGCTCTTGAATACGAACGTGAAGGCGTTCACGCTCCGGCCCATCGCCGATGATAACGAGGCGCCAGGTTTGCAAGTCCGGAAATCGTTCGCGCAATAAAACTATCGCATCCAGTAAATCGCGATGACCTTTCCAGTCGCGCAGCGTTGCCAGCACGCCGAGCGTAGGCGCATTTTCTAATCCCAGTTTGGCGCGCATAGCGGATTTATCGATTGGTTTGTAGCGTGTCAGATCGATCCCGGTTCGCACGGAAGTCATGCTCGCCAACGCGTAACCGTTGTCACGATGCAGCTGCTGGCGTAGCGCTTCGCCGGCGGTCACGATATGCGCAGTCGCTTTGGTGTAAAGCCAGCGTGTCGAAAAATGATTATTGATCGGGGTTGAGACATGCCGTGTGCGCACCATGGGCGGCGTATTGGATGCACTCGCTAAGGTCGCTAAAGCCACTGCGGCCAACCAGCTATCGGTAGAACTGTGAGTATTAATAACATCATATTCGCGGCCATGCCGCGCCAGCCACGAACGCAGGCGGAACAGCGGGCCCAAGCGTTTTTTTTCAATATCGATGGCGGTGGTTGGGATTCCCATGCGTTGGGCCGCCGGTAAAATTTCAGCGCTGGCCGGGGTCAGCAGCATCACCTGATGGCCGCGATCCAGCATGCCGCGTGCTTCGGTCAGAATCCGAATTTCCTGGCCGCCCCAGCCAGTGGAATTTTCGGTATGCAGTATGGAAAACGGGCGTGAGTTATTTTTGTTGGGCATATTTTTATAATTTGAAATCAGGCTGATGTCGCTTGAACCAAAGCTCCAGCACCGTCAACGCCCACAGGCGACCAGCGTGGTTGCTGCGGCCTCGCCGGTGCTTTGCTAACAGATTTGGTAACGCACCATCGCGGAATAAACCGCGCTTTTGCAGGCCATTGATACCGAGAGAAGATTCCATATGTTGCTTGAGCCCGCCTTCCAACCACGGCGATAGCGGCATTACAAAGCCTTGCTTGCCACGGTGAACAATAGAATCGGGCAAATATTTTTCCGCTAATTTCTTTAATAAATATTTGGTGGTCTTGCCTTTTTGCTTGAGCGCAGGATCGAGCTGTGCCACGAATTCTACAAATTGATGATCGAGATAGGGCACCCGAGCCTCAAGCGAATACGCCATCGTGGCACGATCAACCTTGGTCAGTAAATCATCCGGCAACCACAGCCGCATATCGACATACATGAGCTTTTCGATGTAATCCTTGGCATCACATTCATCAAAAAACTTTGCTGCATAGTCCGCAATATGGGTTTTTTGCTGGTGCAACATGGCATCAGAAAATAGCCCAGTATGGGTGGCGCGATCAAACACATTGGGGATGGTGGCATAGCGCTGTGCAAGCGGCAGACCAATCGCTTTTATGAAGCGATCTTTTTGCACCGACGTGGGCATGAGCGGAATCGCGGCACGAAGCGGTGATAACGGTGCCCCCAAAATACGGGTGAAACGCTCTTCAGCGACGCGCTTGCGATAATTGCTATAGCCGGAAAAAAGTTCATCAGCGCCTTCGCCGGTCAGTGCCACTGTCACATGTTGGCGCGTCAGTTTTGAGAGCAGCATGGTGGGCAGCGCCGCCTGATCGCCAAACGGTTCGTCAAACACTTCTACCCAGCTATCAAAAGCGGCGAGCACATCATCCGGCGTGACCATCAGCGCGTGATGATTAGCGCCGATATGCTGAGCAACGCGTTCAGCATAAACATGCTCACTCTGGGTGGTGTCGCTGACTTTTTGATTATCCTGAAAGCCCAAATTAAAAGTTTCAATCGGCTTGCCGGTAAGGTCAGTCATCATTGCCGCGATTAAGCTGGAATCGATTCCGCCACTCACAAATGCGCCCAGCGGCACATCGGCCATCAACATCCGTTCCACTGAGCGACGCAGCTCGCTATCAAGCCGCGCCAGCGATTCTGCCTCGTCCCAATCAGGCTTCGCCGCATAGCTCGGAGTCCAGTATGACCATTGATGGAGCTTGCCATTCGCCAGCCTGAGCGCATGCCCTGCTGGTAATTTGCGAATGCTTTTGTAAATGGTTAATGGCGCAGGAATATATTGGCATTCCAGAAACAAGCCGAGCGCATCTAGATCAATGTCGCGCGAAACGGAAGGATGCTCCAGTAATGCTTTTATCTCGGACGCAAACGCGAAAACCTGCCCATCAAAAAAATAATAAAACGGCTTCACGCCCAAGTGGTCACGCGCCATAAACAGGGTTTGTGTTTCGGCATCCCAGCAGGCGAAGGCAAACATGCCTTGAAGCTTGTCGAGCGCAGCATCGCCATATTGTGCAATCGTCTGCAGCGTTACTTCGGTATCGCCTGCGGTACGAAAGCGGCGGCCCAGTGCCTGCAATTCGGTGCGCAAGGTTTTGTAGTTATAAAGCTCGCCGTTATAGAGCAGGGTGTAGCGTCCATCGGCGGTAGTCATGGGCTGGCGGCTCGCTTCAATATCAATCACCGCCAAGCGGCGATGGCCCAAATAGGCTGCACCTATTTCTGCATATTCTTCGGCATCAGGCCCGCGATGCGCCAACGTGCGATTCATGCGCCTTAACGTGGCCGCTTTGTCATAGGCTGAGGCGGGGGTGATCGCAATAAAGCCGCTTATGCCGCACATGGGGCGCTTTCAAAAGGCCGAAACAGTAGAAAAGTGGGGGAGGGCATACGTGGTGCGCTGCGTACTTTGTGTTGTGTGCAGTGTGCTGTGTGAAAAGGATGTTGAAATATGAAGGCAAGATACTTTGACAAATTAGGAGTTTACTTGATGCCATCCATGAGACTTAATTCATAAATTCTGCGAACCATTCAGCCTTTATCAGCAATGTTGATCCTGCGCATTTTGAGCAGGGCCCGAAATTGTGAACGGGTAAGTTGATGTTATTTTATCAACTTGTTAGGAGCCACCCTGAAACGTATTCCCCGTCGTATCTTTACCGCCGAATTCAAGGCTGAAGCTGTAATGCTTGGCACAAAACAAAATCGCACGCACGCCGAAGTCAGCAGAAAGTGGAAGGGACTCGCTAAAACGGACGCCATGATTTATTATTTTTCAATCATGGAGGTTAGTAATGAAAGCAACAACAAGACAAAAATTCACAACGGAATTTCGAGAGCCAGCGGTCAAGCTTATCACTGAGCAAGGATTAAAAATCAGCGAAGCAGCACGTCGTTTGGATATTTCTGATAAATCGTTAAGCCGATGGGTGATCGCTGCCAAGAAAGGGCAATTGGACAAAGTTGATAGCAAACGATTGGTTCCTGTGAGTGCTTTAGAAGCGGAAGTATCCAAGTTAAGGAAAGAAAACGCTGTTTTGCGTGAAGAGCGTGAAATCTTAAAAAAAGCGACGGCATTCTTCGCGAAGGAATCGCGGTGAAGTATGCCTTTATAGAGCAACAGCGAACCAACCACGGCATAGTGATCTTATGCCGTGTCGTCCAAGTATCCAAAGCAGGTTTTTATGATTGGTGCGAAAGACAGCGTCATCCATCAGCAGACACTCTTGCACTGGACACTGCGGCAAGGTCTGCGCATGAACGTGGGCGGCAAACCTATGGGTCTAAACGTCTACGTAGCGAACTCATCGATGCTGGCTTCAAGATGAGTCTGTCTGCGGTTAAGCGCTTACGCCACCGCCTTGGGCTGCGTTGCAAGCATCTGCATAAATACAAAGCAACCACTGACAGTAAACACAATTTACCCATTGCTCCCAATGTACTGGATCGTCAATTTACGCAATGCACCGCTCCCAATCAGGTATGGGTCACTGATATTACTTATATCGCTACAGACGAAGGTTGGCT